>JALOTD010000045.1 GCA_025458105.1 Tabrizicola sp.
CGGCGGCTCCACAGGACCGGGCCGAAGCCGACCGAGAACACCTCGGAATGGATGCCTGTCCAGCGGCCCACGATGTAATGGCCGTATTCATGCACGAAGACGATGATCGACAGGGCGATGACGAAGAAGAAGACCGTCCAGACCGTGCCGCCCAGAAGTGAGACTATGTCCATGCCTACCGTGTTCCTGCCCAGCGAAGGGCGATTTCACCGGCCCTTGAGCGTGCCAGATGGTTCATTTGCAGCACATCCTCAAGGGTCATTGCCGCATTTGTGCGGCCCATCTCGGGCTCGACTGCGGCAAGCGTGTCCTCGACCACCCCTGCCATGTCCATGAAACCGATGCCGCCCGCCAGGAAATGGTCCAGCGCAATTTCTTTGGCCGCGTTGAAAGCCGCCCCCGCCAGCCCGCGCCGCGCCATGACCTCACGCGCCAGCCGCAAGGCCGGATAGCGGGCCATTTCGGGCGCGCGGAAGCTCAGCGTCGCGATCTGCGCCAGGTCCAGCCGCGCGACGGGCAGGTGCGCCCGGTCCGGCCAGTGCAGCGCATAGCCGATCGAATGGCGCATGTCGGGCGCCCCCAGATGCGCCATGATCGCCCCGTCGCGGTAGCCCACCATCGAATGGATCAGGCTCTCGGGATGGATGATGACCTCGATCTGCGCAGGGTCCACGCCAAAGAATTCGCGGGTCTCGATGACCTCAAGCGCCTTGTTGAACATGGATGCCGAATCGATGGTGATCCGCTGCCCCATCGCCCAGTTCGGATGCGCGAGCGCCTCCTTGACCGTGGCCTTGGCCAAAGCCTCCAGCGGCCAGTCGCGCAAGGCACCCCCGCTGGCCGTCAGAATGATCCGCTCAACCGCTGCGATGTCTTCACCTGCCAACGCCTGGAAGATCGCGGAGTGCTCGCTGTCCACCGGCAGAATGCGTGCGCCATGCCTGGCCGCCTCGGCCATGAGCAGTGGCCCAGCCGTCACCAGCGTCTCCTTGTTGGCCAGGGCCAGCGTCGCCCCATGGCGCAGCGCCCGGAACCCCGGCAGCAGCCCGGCAGCACCCACAATCGCGCTCATCACCCAGTCTGCGGGCCGGTCTGCGGCATCCGCAATCGCGCCCGGCCCCGCGCCGAACGCAACGCCCGACCCCGCCAGACGCTCGCGCAGCTCGGCCAGACCGCTCTCCTCGGCGCAGACCGCCACCTCGGCCCGCAACTCCCGCGCCACCTCGGCCAGCCGCGCGATGTTGCGCCCGCCCGTCACCGCGACCACCCGGTACGTCCCCGGTGCTGCCCGCATAAGAAGGTCCACCGTCTGCTCGCCGATCGACCCGGTGACCCCAAAGATGGAAACGCTGCGCATCAGCCCGCCGCAGGCAAGGGCAGCGCCACGACCAGCCCCATGAGCATCAACGCCACCAGCGCCCCGATCAGCGCGTCGAACCGGTCAAGCACGCCCCCATGCCCCGGGATCAGGGTCGAGGCATCCTTCACCCCGCAGCGCCGCTTGATCCAGCTTTCCCAGATGTCGCCCATCTGCCCGGCAAAGGCGATCAGCACCGACAGCGCGACCAGCCCCGGCGACCCATAGCCCGCCAACCAGAAGCCAAGCCCCACCAGCGCCGCGCCGACCCAGCCCGCGACCGTGCCGCTCCAGGTCTTCTTCGGGCTGATCGCCGCCCAGAACTTCGGCCCGCCCAGTACCCGGCCCACGAAATAGCCCAGCACGTCCGAGGCAACCACGATCAAGACCAGCCACAGGATCACCGGCGTCCCCGCCGTCATCCGCAGGTCCACCAGCCCATAGCCCGCCACCAGGATCGCCACGGAATAGAGGCTCGACAGCCGCCGATCCCGCCGGTCGGTCAGCGCAATGGCCAGCGCAGGAACCAGCAGAAGGGCGGTCGCCACCGAGTCCTCGATGAAGATCGCCCCGGCCAGACTTGCACAAGCCAGCGCAGCCAGCCCCAGCGGCGTGTTCTCATGGTCCGGCGCAGTCATCTTGGCCAGTTCCCAGACCATCGCCCCGGTCAAAAGCACGACCAGAAGCGCAAAGGACAGACCCCCCAGCCAGATTTCCGCGCCACCCACCGCCACCAGCACCACGGCCGAGACGACGCGCTTACGCAGATCCTCCCACCGTGCCACCGGACGACCAGCCGGGATCGACGCCGCCGTCGGGTCCGCTGCCGCAGCCTCAGCCTGCGCTTCCAGCGAAGGCTCGGTCATTTCAGGACGCCCCCGAACCGCCGCTCACGGTTGCCAAAGCGCGCAACGATCCCTGCCAGTTCCTCAGCCGTGAAGTCAGGCCACAGCGTGCCGGTGAATTCATATTCCGCATAGGCCGCCTGCCAGGGCAGGAAGTTCGATGTCCGCGTCTCGCCGCTGGTGCGCAGCACGAGGTCCGGGTCCGGCAGGCCACCGGTGTCGAGCGCCCCCGCAAAGGCCCCCTCGGTCAGGTCCGCCGGGGTCAAGAGCCCCGCCGCCACCTGCTCGGCCAGCTTCCGCGTGGCGCGCACGATCTCGTCCCGTCCACCATAGTTCACCGCGACCGTCAGGTTCAGCCGCTCACACCCCGCCGTCCGCGCCTCGATCCCGGCCATCAGGCGCTGCAGCTTGGGGTCCAGGCGGCTACGGTCACCGATAAAGCGCATCCGGACGCCCGCCTTGGCCAGCCGGTCCGCCTCACGCTCGATATAGCGGGCAAAGATCGCCATCAGGCCCAGGACTTCTTCGGTGGACCGCTTCCAGTTCTCGGTGGAAAAGGCGTACAGCGTCAGCCACTTGATCCCCAGATCGGGCGCGGCCTTGACGATGTCGCGCACCCGTTCCGCCCCGCGGCGATGGCCAACAAGGCGCGGCCAGCCCCGGTTCGTCGCCCAGCGGCCGTTCCCGTCCATGATGATCGCCAGATGGTTGACCGGCCGAAGGCCTGCCTCGTTTGCCAGATCCTTCGACACGCCGGGCCCCCTCAGACCTGCATGATCTCGGCCTGCTTGGCCTCCAGCGCCTTGTCCACGGCCGCAATCGCCTTGTCGGTCATGTCCTGCACTTCCTCCGACCACATCTTCTGGTCGTCCTCGCTCATCCCCGCCGACTTCGCCTTCTTGATCTGGTCCATCCCGTCCCGGCGGACGTTGCGGATCGCGATCTTGGCGTTCTCGGCATAACCCGCCGCCACTTTCGACAGCTGCTTGCGGCGTTCCTCGTTCAGTTCCGGGATCGGCAGGCGGATCAGCGGGCCGTCCGTCACCGGGTTGATCCCGATGCCGCTTTCGCGAATGGCCTTCTCCACCTTCGAGATCATCCCCTTGTCCCAGACGTTGATGACCACCATCCGCGGCTCGGGCACGTTCACGGTGCCAAGTTGGTTGATCGGCGTCATCTGGCCATAGGCGTCCACCATGATCGGATCGACGATCGAGGCAGAGGCCCGCCCCGTCCGAAGCGAGGCAAATTCATGCTTCAACGCCGCCATCGCCCCATCCATCCGGCGCTGCAGGTCGTCGGTGTCGATCTCGATCTCTTCATGAGCCATGGGTCATGTCCTTCTTGCCTTGGCGCTCGGGCCTGTCCAAGCGGTTTTCGGCTCTATAGCAGAGGCGTGGGCCAGGGGTATAGGCCCAAGCACCCTACCCTGTTGCCTCATCGTAATGACACAAGGGCGGCCGTGGCGTGCCCCGGTCGGTACCGGTCATCCCTTCATGCCAACCCGCTGCCATCCCGATCAGGTCATATTCATACCATAGCCACGCGTTGATCCGGGGCTGGTCTTCCAAAGGGACATTCGGATCAACCCCCTGGATCGTCGCGGTAAAGCGCGCCATGACGGACTGCTCGAACGGCAGGTCGCCTGACGACGCGCCAGCGCAAGGCATCGCAGCCCCCAGCGCGCGGACGTATTCGCCAAATCCGGTGGTCAGCGCCACGTGACTGTCCCGCAGAACAGGGATGTCAGGCACTTCGGCGCATGCGCCGGCCAGGCTTTGAAACGCGATCGGCGTTTGCAGAATGGACGGCGAATAGAATCGCAGATCACCGGCCATCAGCCCGGCTGCGATGAAGGCGATGTGTTCCGAGAAACCGGCACCGGGCACGCCGCCGTTCATCTTGTCGAAAAGCTCGCTGGCGCCCACCACGAAGCATCCGGGCATGCCGTCGGACGCGTGGGCGTCAACGGCAGACGTGATCGCAGCAATTTCGGGTGAAGAGACAGAATAGGCGCTGCGTATGTCCGGAAGGCGGATCGTACAGACTGCTTCGCCAAGGACGACATACTCTCCCTGCTGAACGGCTGTGCCATCGGACAGGCTTTGCGCAACCAGCGCACCAATCGTATCCGCACTGAAGCCCGTCGCCTCGGCCGCTGCGCGACTTGCCGGTCCGAAAGTGCAACCCTGCCCGCCCATGAAAGCGAGAAGCTCCGTATCCGCTACCGCAGGCGTGCCCGCCACGCTCAGCACGGCGAGCGCCGCCCTCACCCCTGCACCCGGGTATAGGTCCCCTGCCCGGCCAGGATTCCCCGGAACCCGCCCGGCTCGTCCAGGCTGAAGACAATGATCGGCAGGTCGTTGTCCCGCGCCAGCGCAATCGCGGTCGCGTCCATCACGCCCAGGTGCTTCTCCAGCACCTCGTCATAGGTGACATGGTCGTAACGCTTTGCATCGGCGTGCTTCTTCGGGTCCTTGTCATAGACCCCGTCGACCTTGGTGCCCTTGAAGATCGCCTGACAGGCCATTTCGCTGGCCCGCAGGGTCGCCGCCGTATCAGTGGTGAAGTAGGGGTTTCCGGTTCCGGCGGCAAAGATGCAGACCCGCTTCTTCTCCAGGTGACGCACGGCCCGACGGCGGATGTAGGGCTCACACACCTGATCCATCGGGATAGCGCTGATGACCCGGGTGAAAACCCCGATCGCCTCCAGCGCCGACTGCATCGCCAGCGCGTTCATCACCGTCGCCAGCATCCCCATGTAGTCGGCCGTCGTCCGCTCCATCCCCTGGGCCGACCCCTGCAAGCCCCGGAAGATGTTGCCACCCCCGATCACCATGCAGATCTCGACCCCCAGGTCGCGGACCGACTTCACCTCTTCGGCGATGCGCGCAACCGTCGGCGGGTGCAGGCCATAACCCTGGTCGCCCATCAGCGCCTCGCCACTGATCTTCAGCATCACACGGCTGTACTTGGTGGCTGGCCCGGACATCGTACCCCCTGCATATCGTTTTGTATTTGGACTGGGGCGCAAAATGTCGCAAAACGCGGACAGGTTCAACCGGGGTTTCGCCTTGCGGATCGACAGCCTATCGCGCGAAGCGCCCATCCTGATCGCCGGTCCCACCGCCAGCGGCAAATCGGCCCTGGCGATGGACCTTGCGGCGCGCGACGGGCGGCTGATCGTCAACGCCGACGCCCTGCAGGTCTATGACAACTGGCGCATCCTGACCGCGCGACCCAGTGCGGCGGACGAGGCCGCCCTGCCCCATGCGCTCTACGGCCACATTGCCCGCGACCAGCCCTATTCCGTCGGCCATTGGCTGCGCGAAGTCGCGCCTCTTCTGTCGCGTCCTGTGGTCATCGTGGGCGGAACCGGTCTGAATTTCACGGCCTTGACCCGGGGCCTCGCGGAAATCCCCGAGGTGCCCGCCAGGGTCCGTGCAGAGGCCGATGCCCGCCTGGCCAGCGAAGGTCGCGCCGCACTCCTGGCCGAGCTTGACCCCGCTACCGCCGCCCGGATCGACCCCCTGAACCCGGTCCGTGTGCAGCGCGCCTGGGAGGTCTGGCGCGCCACTGGGCGGGGTCTCGCAAGCTGGCAGGACAACACCCCCACCCCGCTTTTGCCGGTAGACACCGCGGAAACCCTTGTTCTGCAACCAGAAAAGGACTGGCTGAACCGGCGGATCGAGCAGCGCTTTGCAGCGATGCTGGCCGCAGGAGCCTTGGACGAGGTCCAAAAGAACCTGACCGGCTGGTCGCCCGGGCTGCCGTCTTCGCGCGCCATCGGCGGGCCGGAACTCGTCGCGCATCTTCGGGGCGAGATGACGTATGACGAAGCCGTCGAAAAGGCGATTCTGGCCAGCCGTCAATATGCCAAACGACAACGCACCTGGTTCAGATCGAACATGGGGGCGTGGACCAAGCTTTTATTGCCGTAAAACGACTTACACCGCGTTCTTCGTCTTGATTTCTGCTTGCCCACAGAGTTATGCACAGGTTTTCGAACCCAAGGTGGATAACTCTGCGCCAGTCTTGCTGTTTTTGCTTGGGTTACGCCGGACGGACTGCTTAACTGACCTTGCCCCTGCAAACTCTCGGAAACTGCCCATGTCGCTTGTGCCTCAGCCCTCGCCGTTGCGTCTTGTTGCCATTCCGCGCTTGGCTGCTGGTGGGCGTTGGCGTGTCGAGGCTATGCGGTCCCTGTCCGAAGGCTGCCTTCTGTGGTTCACCAAAGGGCAAGGCCGGATCACCATTTCCGGCGTCACGCGCGGCTACACGGCCCACAACGCAATCTTCATCCCGCCCGGCGTCATGCACGGGTTCGAGGCTGGGCCGCAGGTCTTTGGCACGGCTGTCTTCTTCGGGCGCGGTTCGCAGGTGGCGCTGCCGAAATCGCCCTTGCATCTGCGCATCCGCGAAGTCCATGCGCAGCAAGAGGTCAACATCCTGCTCGACTCGATCCTGCGCGAGCTGGAAAGCGATACCCCCGCCCATGACCGCGCCGCCGAGGCCTATGTCGGTCTCCTTGGCGTCTGGTTGGAACGTCAGGCCCGCAAGGCCGACCCCGAGGCGCCGCGCCCCGATGCCACCCGCCGACTGGTCGCGCGCTATACTGCCCTACTGGAACGCAACTTCCGCACCGGCATGGGCGTGGCCGACTTTGCCGCCGCGCTGGGCGTGACGCCGACGCATCTGACACGCTGCTGCAACATCGCCTGCGGCAAGCCAGCCATCGCTCTTCTGCAGGATCGCCGAATCTTCGAGGCCCGCAAGCTTCTGGCCGAGACCCGCCTGCCGGTCGGGCGCATTGCCGAACAGCTCGGGTTCAACTCGCCGGCCTACTTCACCCGCGCTTTCCAGCATCTGACCGGCAAGTCGCCGTCCGCCTTCCGCCGCTCGGCCTGAAAGCTACCTTCGGCAAAGTTGCAAGCCGCGACCGTCCATGTCTGTTTCCGACAGGCGATTGGGCCTTTTCGACATGAGCAGGTCGCAAATGCACCTTGATGCGGCGAAAGCAGTCGTTGACGTGAGGCTGAAAAAGTTGCGCAATGGATGTTGGAGAGCGTTGGGGAAGCTTCTCGGTCAGGGCGGACATCAAGCACCGTCCTCCTGCGAAGCCGGACCCGGCGATACCAGAAACAAAAGCGATAAGAACCTGACAGGGAGACGAGAATGACCAACTTCAATGGCGCTGCCGGTCTGCACCCGGCGGCAACTATGCACGCCGAGGAATACCGCGCCGGAAAACTTAGCCGCCGCGAATTCCTGACGCGCTCGACCGCGCTGGGCGTCAGCGCCGCTGCTGCCTATGGCCTCATCGGGCTGTCAGCCCCAGCCCAGGCGCAAGAGGCCAAGGTGGGCGGGATCGTCCGCTGCGCGATGGAAGTGAAGGGCACCAAGGACCCACGCCTGGCAGACTGGCCGCAAATTGCCAACGTCTATCGCGGCTGGCTGGAATATCTGATCCAGTACAATGCCGACGGCACGTTCGAAGGCCGCCTGCTGGAAAGCTGGGAAGCCAACGCCGACGCCACCCAATACACGCTGAAGGTCCGTCCGGGCATCACCTGGAACAACGGTGACCCCTTCACCGCAGACGACGTGGTGCGCAACTTCGCTCGTTGGGCTGATGGCAATGTCGAAGGCAACGCGATGGCCTCGCGCTTCCCGGGCCTGGTCGACGCAGCAACCAAGACCCTGCGCGACGGCGCGGTGGTCAAGGTCGACGACATGACCGTCCAGCTGAACATGTCGGAGTCCGACGTGGCTGTGGTCCCGAACCTGGCCGACTATCCGGCCGCGGTGGTTCATTCCAGCTTTGTCGATGGCGAAGACCCCTCGGCCAACCCGATCGGCACCGGCCCCTACGTCCCGCAAGAGGTTGCGGTCGGACAGAAGGCCGTTCTGGTCCGCGCGCCGAACCACACCTGGTGGGGCGGCACGGCACCCTTGGACGAGATCCACTACATCGACTTCGGCACCGACCCCTCGACCATGGTGGCACTTGCCGGCTCGGACGAGATCGACTGCAACTACGAGACCACCGGCGACTTCATCGAGCAGATGGACGCGCTCGGCTGGCAGAAAAAGGAAGTCGTCACCGCTGCGACCATCGTCGTGCGGATGAACTCGGCCACCTCCGACCTTTACAAGGACAAGGCCGTGCGTCAGGCGATCCAGCTGGCGGTCGATCCGAAGGTCGTGCTGGAACTCGGCTACAACAACCTGGGCACCACGGCGGAAAACCACCACGCCTGCCCGGTGCACCCGGAATATGCCCAGCTTCCGCCCCAGACCATCGATCCGTCGAAACTGGCCCCAGCACTTGAAGCCGCCGGCCTGACCGGGGCCGAGTTCGAGGTTATCTCGCTGGATGACGGTTTCGAGGCCGCGACGACTGCCGCCGTGGTGGCACAGCTGAAGGACGCCGGGCTGAACGTCAAGCACACGGTCATGCCGGGCTCGACCTTCTGGAACGACTGGCAGAAGTACCCGTTCTCCTCGACGACCTGGAACCACCGCCCGCTTGCGGTGCAGAACATGTCGCTGGCCTACACTTCGACGGGGTCCTGGAACGAAACCGGTATGGCCAATGCCGAGTTCGACGCCGCGATGACCCAAGCTCTGGCGCTGGCCGATGCCGACGCCCGGCGCGAGGTGGCCGCCAAGCTGCAGGCCATCCTGCAGGACGAAGGCTACATCATCCAGCCCTACTGGCGGTCGCTCTTCGCCCATGTGAAGGAAGGCTTCAACGTCGAACGCCATCCCTCGAACGAGCATCAGCACTACAAGTGGTCGGTGGCCTGATCCGGTGACAGTCTGGGCGCGCTTGACGGCGCGCCCGGTTTTCCGCCCCGCCCCAGCCTGCCGTCGTCAGCGCCCGCGCTGTAGACTTTGCCCGCACGGAGCAGAGGTAGCCTCATGCTGATCTTCATTGCCAGACGCCTGGGACTTATGGTTCTGACGGCCTTCGTGCTGACCTTCGTCGTCTTCTATCTGACGAACCTGCCGCCGAACCTTGAGAAACTCGCCCGCAGCGAGGGCTCGGTCCGGATGTCGGACGAGGCCGTCGCGCAGTGGATCATCGACAACGGTCACGGCGGGTCGGTGCTTGGCCGCTACGGCCAATGGCTGGGCGTCGTTCCGGGCTGGCAGAATGTCGACGAAAAGGGCGTGCCGCGCGGCCGCTGCTTTGCCGCTGGAACCGATCCTGCCGCCGCACCGCGCTATTGTGGCGTCCTGCAAGGCAATTGGGGTTATTCCACCTTCTTCCGCGGCCCGGTCCTGCAGAATCTGGGCGAGAAGCTTGCCGCCACCGGCTGGCTTATGTTGTGGGTCATGATCGTCATGGTCCCGACCTCGCTTGTCATCGGCGTGGTCTCGGGCATGCGCGAAGGCAGCCGGACCGACCGGGTGCTCTCGACCTTCTCGATCGCCACCACCGCTACCCCGGAATATGTCTCGGGCGTGATTCTCGTAGCCCTGCTCGCCTCCCCGGTGACCGGCCTCTCGCCGCTTTTGGCCGACTGGGGCTGGATCGACGGCAAGGTGCTCTTCCAGGGCGCGGCCTCGCCGGACAAGATCACGTTCTGGAGCTTCACCCTCCCCGTCCTGACCATCGCGCTTTACGGCATCGGCTACATTGCCCGGATGACCCGCGCCTCGATGACCGAGGTGATGACCGCGCAATACATCCGGACCGCGCGGCTGAAAGGGGTCAGCTTCGGACAGGTTGTCATGAAGCACGCCCTTCGGAACGCGCTCATCGCGCCGTTCACGGTCATCATGCTGCAGTTTCCCTGGCTTCTGAACGGCGTGGTCATTGTCGAGACCCTCTTCAACTACAAGGGCTTCGGTTGGACGCTGGTCCAGGCCGCGGGCAACAATGACATCAACCTCCTGCTCGGCTGTTCGGTCGTGGCGGTGTTCGTGGTGCTGGTGACCCAGCTGATCTCGGACATTGGCTACGTCTTCCTGAACCCGCGCATCCGGTTGTCGTAAGGGGGCCGCGCGATGGAAGACCTATCCTACTCCGCCATCCTCGGCCGCATGATCTTCCAGTTCTGGCCGGTATGGTTGGCGCTGGTCCTGACCTACGCCGTCTCAATCACCTTCAAGCGCCGCCTCGGCCTTTACGGGAAGCTCTTCGACAGCCCCGTCGGGATGATCGGCTTTGGCATCGTGATGTTCTGGGTCTTCACGGCGCTTCTGGCCGACTACATCGTGACCTTCGACCCCTATGCCGTGTTTTCCGGCATGAAGAACAAGCCGCTTGGCACAGCACTCGCGGGCGCGACCGAGGGTCAGTACAGCCACTTCCTTCTCGGCGGCGACGCGCTGGCGCGCGATGTCTTCAGCCGAATGGTGATGGGGGCGCGCTCGGTCCTGGCCATTGCGCCTGCCGCCACGGCCTTTGCCTTCATGGTCGGCATCACCCTGGGCCTGCCCGCAGGCTATTTCGGCGGACGCCTCGATACCGGCCTGTCATTCCTCGCGAACCTGGTCCTCGCCTTCCCGGTGATCTTGCTGTTCTACCTCCTCGTCACTCCGGAAATCGTCGAACACAAGATCCTGTTCTTCGGGGCGTTCCTCACGACCGAGGAACAACTGGCCTGCAAGGCCGCGCATGAAGCGGGGACAGCGGGCCTGTCCTGCTTCGGACTGTCGATCCCGACCATGATGGCGGCGCTTCTCTTCATCTTCCCGGTGATCTTCGTCGTTGTTCTTCTGAACGCCCGCTTCTTCACCGACCCGAAGAAACGCAACCTCTATGTCGGGCTTGTCGTCGTGTTCGGCCTCTGGGCCTATTCCGGCCTTGCCTTCAATGCCGATCCCTCTGGCGAACTCCTGACATCACTGGCCCAGACCTTCCCCAGCGCCGCCGAGTTCCTGGGGGTGGAAACACCGATCCGCGACATCTGGGCGATGGAGCCGAACCTCCTGAACGTCTTCGTCTCGGTCGTCTTCGTGAACGCCCCCACGGTCTTCCGCATCGTGCGGGGCATCGTGATGGACCTGAAGTCACGCGACTACGTCGCCGCAGGCCAGACCCGGGGCGAAGGCTCCTGGTACATCATGCTTTGGGAAATCCTGCCCAACGCGCGCGGGCCCCTGATCGTCGATTTCTGCCTGCGAATCGGCTACACCACGATCCTTCTCGGCACGCTGGGCTTCTTCGGCCTGGGCGTCGCCCCGGACAGCCCCGACTGGGGCTCGACCATCGACGAGGGGCGCAAGACCCTGACCCTCTTCCCCCACGCCGCCCTTGCACCCGCGCTCGCGCTGATGAGCCTCGTCCTCGGCCTGAACCTGCTGGCCGACGGTCTTCGCGAAGAAAGCCTAAGAGACTGATGCCGCACATGTCTTTCATCTTTGCGGAAGTATCCCACGGGGGTCCGGGGGTGTGAAACCCCCGGTCCACCGCCCGCTGCAGGAGACCACCATGGCCGATTGGGACCCATCGAAACCGATCCTTGAGATCAAGAACCTCTCGATCTCCTTCTTCACCCGCCTGCGCGAAATTCCCGCCGTGATGGATTTCTCCTGCACCGTCATGCCGGGCGAGGCGATGGGCCTTGTCGGCGAGTCCGGTTGCGGGAAGTCGACCGTGGCCCTCGCCGTCATGCGCGAACTGGGCAAGACGGGGCGGATCGTGGGCGGCTCGATCACCTTCAAGGGCCGCGATCTGACAACGATGGGCGACGAAGAGCTGCGCCATATCCGGGGCAGTGAAATCGCGATGATCTATCAGGAACCGATGGCGTCCCTGAACCCGGCAATGAAGATCGGCGCTCAGCTGGCCGAAGTACCGATGATCCACTCCGGCATGTCGAAGGACGAGGCCTGGAAGCTTGCCCGCCAGATCGTCGCCGACGTGCGGCTGCCCGACCCTGACCGCATCATCAACGCCTACCCCCACCAGCTGTCCGGCGGCCAGCAGCAGCGCATCGTCATCGCGATGGCCCTGATGGCCAAGCCCGCGCTTCTAATCCTTGACGAACCCACCACCGCGCTGGACGTCACCGTCGAGGCCGGGATCGTCGATCTGGTGAAGGAATTGGGCGAAAAGTACGGCACCTCGATGCTCTTCATCAGCCACAACCTTGGCCTGGTGATGGACGTCTGCGACCGGATCTGCGTGATGTACTCCGGCGAGGCGGTCGAAACGGGGAACGTCACCGAAGTCTTCGATAAGATGCGCCACCCTTATACCCAGGCGCTCTTCCGCTCGATCCCGCTGCCCGGCGCGGACAAGAACGCGCGGCCCCTCATCAGCATCCCTGGCAACTTCCCCCTGCCCCACGAACGCCCGCCCGGCTGCAATTTCGGCCCTCGCTGCGACTATTTCCAGAAGGATCGCTGCGACGCCGCAGACATTGCCATGGACCCGGTTCCCGGCGACGACCGCCACGGCACCCGATGCCTGCGCTGGCAGGAAATCGACTGGACCGCGCCGCCGGCCAAACGCGAGATCAAGGAAAAGGCTGCCGTCGGCCGCGTGGTCCTGAAGATGGACGACCTCAAGAAATACTACTCCGTCTCCTCCGGCGCCTTCGGCGGCGGGGCAAAGAAGGTCGTCAAGGCTAACGAAACCCTTTCCTTCGAGGCGCGCGAGGGCGAGACACTGGCCATCGTCGGCGAATCCGGCTGTGGCAAGTCGACGTTCGCCAAAGTGCTGATGGGGTTAGAGACGGCAACCAGCGGCAGCATCATGCTGTTTGACGAAAACGTTCAGTCCACGCCCATTCAGAAGCGTAACACCGACACCGTCAGTCAGGTGCAGATGGTGTTCCAGAACCCCTTCGACACGCTGAACCCCTCGATGTCGGTCGGCCGCCAGATCATCCGCGCGCTGGAAATCTTCAAGTTCGGCAACAGCGATGATGAGCGTCGCCAGCGCATGCTGGAACTTCTGGACCTCGTGAAACTCCCCCGCGCCTTTGCCGACCGGATGCCGCGCCAGCTGTCGGGCGGCCAAAAGCAGCGTGTCGGCATTGCGCGGGCCTTTGCGGGCGGCGCGAAAGTCGTGGTCGCGGACGAACCTGTGTCCGCCCTCGACGTCAGCGTGCAGGCCGCCGTGACCGACCTTCTGATGGACATCCAGCGAGAGAACCGGACGACCCTTCTCTTCATCAGCCACGATCTCTCGATCGTCCGCTATCTGTCGGACCGGGTCATGGTCATGTACCTGGGCCACGTGGTGGAAATGGGCACGACCGACCAGGTCTTCTCGCCGCCTTATCACCCCTACACCGAGGCGCTCCTCTCTGCCGTCCCGATCGCGGACACCAAGGTCGAACGCAAACGCATCGTGCTGGAGGGTGACATCCCCTCGGCCGTGAACCCGCCCCCAGGCTGCCCGTTCCAGACCCGCTGCCGCTGGAAATCCCAGGCCCCTGCGGGACTTTGCGAAACCGAGGTGCCGCCAGTTCAGGTGCTTGAGGGCGGCCACCAGATCAAGTGCCATCTGACGCGCGACGTGTTGGCGCAGATGGAGCCGGTCATCAAGATCGCCGCTGAGTAGGGTGGGCAATCTGCCCACCCACCTTCCGGATACGATTCGCGCGCATGGTTAACGTCGTCTTGTCCCGCCGCGCGTAGAGACGGAAGGAAGACAGAAGAAAGACGGAAAGAAGACACGAGGAAAAGGCGCTAACCCGTTGGATTAACGCAGCGTTCAACGTCTGGGAAAGATGTTGCGTCCGGGCCTAGCCCAGGATCGCTTTCACATAGTTCTCGGTCTCGGCATAGGGCGGGATGCCGTCGTGCTGCTCCACCGCACCTGGACCAGCGTTATAGGCCGCCAGCGCCAACTTCCAGCTGCCGAACTTGTCGTACATCATGCGCAGATAGCGCGCGCCTCCGTCCAGGTTCTCGGCCGGATCGTTGATGTCGACCCCCAGCTTCTCGGCCGTCCCCGGCATCAGCTGGGCAAGCCCGGTTGCGCCCTTGACCGACACTGCCACCGGGTTCCAGCCGGATTCCTGCTGGACCAGGCGCAGGAACAGATCCTCTGGCACGCCATGCTTGCGCGCTGCAGCCTTCGCGACCTCCAGATACTCACCCTTGTAGCTTCCCCGAAACGCCGGCACCGCTTCTTCGGCAACCGCTTCGCCCTGCTTGTATTTCGGCGTCAGCTTGACGGACCCGCTGTATTGCTTCGCCAGCTTGCCATCGATCAAGGCCGACTGGGACTCGAACAACGCATTCCGCGACTTGGACGAGCCGGTGAGCTTCAGACCTTCACTCAATGCCGCACCGCTTGTCAGGGCCAGACTGACCCCAATGACCACAATCTGCCCGATCCGTTTTTCTTTCCGCATGGAAAAGTCGCCCCCGTTTCAGCCCGCGACTATAGCGGCATCGCAGCTGTTTTCCAGCCGGAAGTCGGCAGGTTTTCCGCACCCCACAGGTGGCCAAAGGCAGATTTCTGCCGAAGACCGAGTTCGAAGCCGAGTTGCAGCCGCTTCTCCCACTGGTATAGGTTTGTTAACCAACTCGCGGCAAGACTGCCCGCGACAAGACATCAAGCGGAGGGACGCATGGCGGGGTCGGTCAACAAGGTCATTCTCATCGGCAACTTGGGCCGCGACCCCGAGGTGCGCAGTTTCCAGAATGGCGGCAAGGTCGTGAACCTGCGCATCGCCACCTCGGAGACCTGGCGCGACAAGCAGTCCGGCGAACGGAAAGAGCGGACGGAATGGCATTCGGTCGCCATCTTCAACGAGGCGCTCGGCAAGATAGCCGAGCAGTACCTGCGCAAGGGCAGCACCGTCTATATCGAGGGCCAGCTTGAGACGCGGAAATGGCAGGATCAGTCCGGCCAAGACAAATACACGACCGAAATCGTGTTGCGGCCCTATTCCGGTACGCTGACGCTTCTGGGCGGTCGTGGCGAGGGTGGCGGGTCAGGCGGCGGCTATGACGACCGGGGCGGCTATGACGAGGGCGGTCAGGGCGGCGGCTACGGCGGTGGGTCCTCGGGTGGCGGGCGCGGCAGCTCAGGCGGGGGCGGCAGCGGACGGTCCGACATGGACGATGAGATCCCCTTCTAGCCTCAACTTTGCCGCTCTGGACCTTGGGTTGGCGATTCCCTATATAATTGCTCAACAACCAAGGCAGGACGTAAGCCATGCAGGACCAGATTGAGGGCAAGCCCCTCATCAAGCCCTCCAGCACCGACCATCCGCTCTATCCGCAGATCGTCGAGGCCTGCCGGACGGTGTTCGACCCGGAAATCCCGGTGAACATCTTCGATCTTGGCCTCGTCTACACCATAGAGATCGGGCCGGAGAGCGAAGTCGACATCACCATGACCCTTACTGCCCCCGGCTGTCCCGTGGCGGGCGAGATGCCCGGCTGGGTCGCCAACGCCGTGGAACCCCTGCCGGGCGTGAAGCAGGTTGACGTCCACATGACCTTCGACCCGCCTTGGGGCATGGACATGATGTCCGACGAAGCCCGGCTGGAACTGGGGTTCATGTAGGGCGCAGAGTGCCATCAAGTCAAAGGACTTGATACAGAGGCTTTAAAGCTCTATGACTTGATACGGAGTAAATCAAGTTCCAGGGCTTTATGACTTTCCCAATGGTAGCTGTCCTAACGGGCGATCTCGTCGGGTCCAGCAAGCACCCGGCCGAAATGATCGATGCCGCGATGCAGGCGATCCGCGACACGGCCTTTACCATCGGCGGCTGGCATTCCCCGCCCCAAGACACCCGCTTCACCCGCTTTCGCGGCGACGGCTGGCAAATTGTTCTGGCCGACCCAGCTTTCGCACTCCGTGCTGCCGTCGTGATACAGGCCCGGCAGATCGCGCTGGACATGGAAAGTCGCATCTTCATCGGGGTTGGTTCTGCCGACAACTTGGGCACGGGCACGCTTGCGGATGCCTCGGGAGAGGCCTTCGCAAGGTCTGGACAGGGCTTAGACAAAATGGGCGAAAACTGGCGGCTTGGCATCGACGGAGATACCGTCCGCGTCGAAGACCAGCTTGTCGCCGACCTCTTGGGCGAACGCATGGGGCGCTGGACGTCGGCACAGGCCGAAGCTGCTGCGATGCAATTGGCCACACCAGCCCGGATCACGACCTTGCACGAGATCGGCAAGGCGCTGAGGATAAGCCCGCAAGCCGTGAACGACCGCGTGCGCGGGGCAGGTTGCGCCACGATTGCATCCGTGCTGCGTCGGTGGGAAGCTCAGAAGGTTCGGGACGGGTGGGGCAACAGCAAATGATCGAAACCTTCGCAGCCCTCCTCTTTGCCCATACGCTTGCGGATTTCGTGTTTCAGACCAATTGGATCGCTGCGAACAAGCGCAATCCTATGGCGCTGGGCCTGCATGGTCTGATCGTCTATGCCACTGCCGTCACCGCCACCGGCAGCTTCCACTACGCCCTCCTCGTCCTCGCCCTCGTCCACATCGCCATCGACGTGGGCAAGCTGATCCTGACCTCGGTCTGGAAAACATCTCGCGGGTTCGGCCCCTTCATGGCCGACCAGGCGCTGCACCTTGTGACCCTCGTCACCCTGGCCCTCTGGCTCCCAGACCTCTGGGCGCAGGGCCTCTGGGCCCCAGGCGCCGTCACGACCGGAGAGGATGGCGGCATACTCGGCACGGGCCTGTGGTCCAGCGAAATACCCCTCCCCGTCACCCACCTGCCCTCGCTCATGGTCCTTCTCACCGGCCTGATCCTGGCCACCCGCGCCGGAGGCTTTGCCGTGGGCCTTCTCATGCAGCCCTTTGCCGAGCGTCTGCCGCCCGAGATCACCGCCGAAAGCCTGCCCGGTGCCGGCCGGATGATCGGCCTCCTGGAACGCGGACTGATCTTCGCACTGGTGCTGATCGGCCAGCCGCAGGGCGTGGGCTTCCTCATGGCCGCCAAATCCATCCTGCGCTATGGGTCCCTCAAGGACGACCGCGCGCTCTCGGAATACGTCATCATCGGCACGCTCGCCTCATTCGGCTGGGCGCTTGTCGCCTCTTACGCCACGCTTGCAGGCCTTGCTCTCTTGCCACCGCTTGGAATCCTGCCCGTCTCGCCTTAAGTTAGGCGCAAAGGAGACCCGCGATGTTCGGCATTCCCGGCAAGGCCGCCGTAACGCTTACCCCCGCCGCCACGCGCCAGATCGCGCGGCTGATGGCGCGCGACGGCCACCAGGGCCTGCGCATCGGCGTCAAGAAGGGCGGCTGCGCGGGCATGGAATACACCATGGAATACGCGACCTCGGTCAATCCTTTGGACGAGATCGTCGAACAGGACGGCGCCCGCGTGATGATCGCCCCAATGGCGCAGATGTTCCTGATCGGCACGGAAATCGACTTTGAGACCAGCCTTCTGGAATCGAAGTTCACCTTCCGCAACCCGAACGTGGCCGAGGCCTGCGGCTGCGGCGAGTCGATAAAATTCAAGGACGCCCCTGCGGCCTGAGCCAAGTTCAAGGCGCCCCCGCCGCCTGAGGCCTTCCCCTTCGTCCCGCGACCGGCTAGGCATGACGCCAAAGCCAAGGGGGTCGTCCGATGAAGAAACTTGCCGCCGGAAACTGGAAGATGAACGGCTCCATGGCCGCGCTGGCCGAGGCGCAGGCGCTGGTGGCCGCCCACCCCGCCCCGTCCTGCGAGATGCTGCTCTGCCCCCCCGCCACGCTGATCGCCGCCCTGTCCGCCCAGGCCAAGGGCACGCCCCTGATGGTCGGCGGGCAGGACTGCCACCCCAAGGCCTCGGGCGCGCATACCGGTGACATTTCCGCCGTCATGCTGAAGGACGCGGGCGCCACCCATGTCATCCTTGGCCATTCCGAACGCCGCACCGACCATGGCGAGACCGACGCATTGGTGAAGGCCAAGGCCGAGGCCGCCATCGCCGCGGGCCTGATCGCCATCGTCTGCATCGGGGAAACCGAAGCCGAACGCGACGCAGGCCGCACCCTCGCCGTGATCGGCACCCAACTGGACGGCTCCGTCCCCGCCGGGGCCACCGCCGCGAACCTCGTCATCGCCTATGAGCCCGTCTGGGCCATCGGCACCGGCCGTACGCCCACCCTGGCCGAGATTGCCGAGGTGCACGCTTTCCTGCGCGCCCGCCTGCAAGGCCTGATCGGGCCCGATGCCGCAGGCACCCGCCTCCTCTACGGCGGCTCGGTCAAGCCGTCGAACGCGACCGATATCTTCGCCGTTCCCCATGTCGACGGCGCACTTGTCGGCGGTGCCAGCCTCAAGGCCGCCGATTTCGGCGCGATTGTCGCGGCCCTGTCCGCCTGACGACATCAGGGGTCGCGGACAGATCAGCCGGCGCCCCCCCTCTCCCCCAGCGCGCAGCGGTCGATTCTGGCCGCGAACCTGATCTGCCTCGCCTCGATGGTGATCTGGGCCTCCGGCCTGCCGGCCGCGAACCTGATCATCCCGCACATGCCGCCCATTGCGCTGACCGCCGGGCGCGCCACCCTGGCCGCGCTGGTCCTTCTGCCGATCTGGTGGGCGCTGGAAGGCCGCCGCGCGATCCTGTCCGCCGACTGGCTGCGCGGAGCCTGGGTCGGCTTTGTCACTCTCGGCCTTGCCTCCTTCTTCGTCATCATCGCGCTGCAGTTCAATGACCCCGTGACCGTGGCCATTGTCACCGCCATCATGCCGGTCGCAGGCATCCTCCTGGAATGTGCGGCCGACAAACGCCCGTTTACCCGGGCGCTTGCAGTCGGCCTCCTCCTCTCGGTCCTGGGCGGCCTCATTGCGGTGTCGGACAGCAAGGGCAGCCTCGATTTCGGCATCGGTGTGCTGGCCGCGCTCGCCTCGGTCCTGTGCTACACCTGGGGCAGCCGCGAGACGGTCAAGGCGCTTCCCGACCTCACCCCCCTGGGCCGCAGCACCGTGACCGTCGCGGGCTGCGCCGTGGTCGCGCTGATCGCGGCGCTGGCCGACGGCCTGCTGCGCGGCCAGTGGCCCGACTGGCAGGCCATCGGCCCGACCGAGGTCATGGGCCTTGCCATCTTCGGCATCGGCTCCATGGCGGTCAGCCAGCTTCTCTGGATCATCTCGGTCGGCCGCATCGGCATCGGCGCGGCCTCCATGCACATGAACGCGGTCCCGTTCTACACCATGCTGATCGTCTTCCTTCTGGGTGGACCGTGGAGCTGGCTGCAAACCCTCGGTGCCGCCATTGTCGTCATCGGCGCAGGCATCGCCCAGGGCCTGATCCTGCGGGGGCGCGTCTGATGCAGACCTTGTCGCAATCGCCCAAGGACCCCGCCTTCGTCCAGAACCCCTATCCATTCTACGAGACGGCTCGCGCCGCCGGGCCCTTCTTCCACTGGGCAGATTACAACCTGACCTGCACCGGCAACGCCGCCGCCGTGAACGCCATCTTCCGCGACCGTCGCTTTGGCCGCGAACCCATCGTGCCGCCCGTAGTCCCCGATCACCTCGCCCCCTTCTACGCGGTCGAGAACCTCGTCCTGCGCGCCTTCACCTCGCGCCGGATCGCCGCCCTGGAACCCGAGATTGCGGCCCTGGCCACCGAACTGGCACAGGCGATCCCACAGGGGGAAAGCGACCTCCTGAAAACCTTCGCCCAGCCTTTGCCAGTCCGCATCATCGCCCGCCTCCTCGGCGTGCCCGAGGAGATGGCGCCCGACCTCCTTGGCTGGTCGAACGCGATGGTCGGCATGTACATGGCCGGCCGCACGCGCGAGATGGAGGACCGCGCCGTCCAGGCGACGACCGATTTCGTCGCCTTCCTGCGGGCCTATGTCGAGGAACGCCGCGCCCGGCCCGCCGACGACCTCATTACCCAACTCATCGCCGCCGAAAGCGAAGGCGAGAAGCTGTCAACCGACGAACTCATCTCCACCTGCATCCTGCTTCTCAACGCGGGGCATGAGGCGACCGTCCATACCATCGGCAACGGCGTGAAGACGCTCCTAGAAACGATGACGCCCCTCATGGCCCTTGGCCCCGAAAACGTGGAAAGCACAGTCGAAGAAATCCTGCGCTACGATCCGGCCCTGCACATGTTCACCCGCTGGGCCTATGACGACATCGAGGTGATGGGCCATACCTTCCGCCGGGGCGACCAGGTGGCCCTCCTCCTCGCCGCCGCCAACCGCGACCCTGGCGTCTGGGAAAGCCCCGACCGCTTCCTTCCGTCCCGCGCCGTGAAACCACACGCGAGCTTCGGCGCCGGCCTCCACTTCTGCGTCGGCGCGCCCCTTGCCCGGCTTGAGCTTCAGATCGCCCTGCCGATCCTTTTCCGCCACCACCCTGCCCTGCGCTTGGCCGAACCGCCCACCTACGCGGACGTCTACCACTTCCACGGGCTGAAAGCGCTCCGCGTAACCTCGTAAGCCTTTCACATTTGCACAAATATCCCGGGGGTTTGGGGGCAGCGCCCCCATCACCCGAGGAGGAGGCGAAGCCCGACGACGAGACAAAAGCCTCGCGCGACAGCGCTCCTTTCGAAAAGCGCCCGCTACAAGGGGAGAACGGTCGTCGACTTGATCTCTTCCATGCTGAGAAGCGCCGTCACGTTGTAGATCCGCACCTCGGAAATCAGCGCCTGATAGAACGTGTCATAGGCCCGCGCGTTCTTCACCCGCACCTTCAGGATGTAATCGATATCTCCCGCCAGCCGGTGCGCCTCCAGCACTTCGGGCCGTTCCCGCAAAGCCTTCAGAAACTTCCGCTGCCACTCCGCCTCATGCTCGCTCGTCCGGATCAGCACGAAGAAACAGGCCTCAAGCCCCAAGGCCTCGGGGTCCAGGATCGCCGTCGTCCGGGTGATCACTCCCTGCTCGCGCATCCGCCGGATCCGGTTCCAGACCGGGGTCTTCGACGACCCCACTTTCCGCGCGATTTCATCCAGCGACTGCTCGGCATCCTGTTGCAGTTCGGACAGGATTTTCCGGTCCAGATCGTCCAGCGCGGCACTCATTCCTGAATATCCCTTTTTCCCGGAACACCGGTTCCCACTTGGCCCAGTATCGGAAATTGGACAGGGAAATTCCGGGAACATCGTCATGAGCCGTCGCTTCACCCCCAAGGTCGTCACAGCCAACCGCTTGCGCGAGGGGGACGTGGTTTACCTCAAGGCCGACGACACCTGGTCGCCCTTCCATCACGAGGCAGAGCTGATCGAGGATGAGGCCCATGCCCAGATGCGCCTCCTCCACGCGGCGGCACAAAAGCTGACCATCGTCGGCGCCTATCTGGCGGATGCAAAGCCCGGCCCCAACGGCCCCGAACCCACCCATTTTCGCGAGGAATTCCGCACCCGCGGCCCGTCCAACTACAACCACGGCAAGCAAGCCGATCTGGCGAACTGAGGCAGGCATGTATTCCTACTCCGACTTCGACGAAGCCTTCGTCCGCAGCCGCGTGGCGCAGTTCACGCATCAGGTGGAACGCCGCCTTGATGGCTCGCTTACGGAAGACGAATTCCGCCCCCTCCGCCTGATGAACGGCCTCTACCTGCAGCTGCACGCCTACATGCTGCGGGTCGCGATCCCCTATGGCACTCTGTCCCCGCGCCAGATGCGGCAACTGGCCTATATCGCCGACACCTGGGACAAGGGCTATGGCCACTTCACCACCCGGCAGAACATCCAGTTCAACTGGCCGAAGCTGCCCGACGTGCCAGCGATCCTGTCGGCCCTGGCCGATGTGGAAATGCACGCGATCCAGACCTCCGGCAACTGCGTCCGGAACGTCACCGCCGACCATTTCGCCGGTGCGGCCGCGGATGAAATCGCCGACCCGCGTCCCTATGCCGAGCTTCTGCGCCAGTGGTCCACTGACCACCCGGAATTCCAGTTCCTGCCGCGCAAGTTCAAGATCGCCATCACCGGCGCGCAGAATGACCGCGCCGTCACCAAGGCCCATGACATCGGCCTGCGCATGGTCCGCAACGCCAGGGGCGAGCCGGGCTTTGAAGTCATCGTCGGTGGCGGCCTCGGCCGGACCCCGATGATCGGCGTCACCGTGCGGGAGTTCCTGCCCGAGGCCGACCTTCTGCCCTACGTCGAGGCCGTCCTCAGCGTCTACAACACGCTTGGCCGGCGCGACAACAAGTACAAGGCGCGGATCAAGATCACCGTGCACGAGACCGGGGCCGAGGAAATCACCCGGATGATCGAGGCCCGCTTTGCCGAACTGCGACCCCTTTTCGGCGGCAACGACCAGAAGCTACTGGCCGAGATCCGTGAGGCCTTTGCGCCTGCCGCCTTCCGCAACGCGCCGACCGACGCCTTTGATGCCTTCTACCAGGCCGATCCGACCTTCCGGTCCTGGGCCGACACCAACCTGACCCGGCATCGCAACGACCAGTATGCGATCGTCACGATCAGCCTCAAGGCGCATGGCCAGACCCCGGGCGACGCGACCAGCGACCAGATGCGGCTCATCGCCGATCTTGCTGAAAAGTATGGCCATTCCGACCTGCGCATCAGCCACGAGCAAAACGTGATCCTGCCGCATGTCCACAAGTCCGACCTGCCCGTGCTTCATGCCCAGCTGGTCAAGGCCGGCCTCGGCACGGCCAACGTCGGGCTTCTGTCGGACATCATCGCCTGCCCCGGCATGGACTACTGCGCCCTTGCCACTGCCCGCTCGATCCCGGTCGCACAAGAACTGGCCACGCATTTCGAGGCGCTGAAGCTGGAACATGAAATCGGCCCCCTGAAGATCAAGATTTCGGGTTGCATCAACGCCTGCGGCCACCATCATGTCGGGCACATCGGCATCCTCGGCCTCGATCGTGCGGGGGTGGAGAACTACCAGATCACCCTTGGCGGCGACGGCACCGAGGACGCGGTGATCGGGGAAAAGACCGGCCCGGGCTTTGCCTACACGGAAATCGTCCCCGCCATCGAACGCATCCTGCGCGCCTATCTGGAGCTTCGGACCGAGCCGTCGGAGACCTTCCTGCAGGCCTTCAAGCGGGTCGGGATGGAGCCGTTCAAGGCCGCGCTCTACGATACGGAAGACGCGCAAGATGCCGCGTGACGGGCGCCATGACGGCCCGGTTGCCGAGCGTGTGGCCGCGCTGAATGCGCGCTACAAGCACCATTCGGCGACCGCCGTCCTTGAGCATGCGCTGAAGGATGACGACTTGGGCCGCGTGGCCCTCGTCTCCTCTTTCGGGGCGGAGTCGGTTGTGCTTCTCCACCTCGTCTCGGTCATCGCGCCGGAAACCCCGGTCCTCTTCATCGACACCCGGATGCTGTTCCAGGAAACTCTGGATTATCAACGGGAACTGGCGGAAAAGCTGAATCTCTGCGACATTCGCACGATCCGCGCGAACCCCGCCCGCGTCAGCTTTGAAGACCCCGACGGAACGCTCCATCAGTTCAACACCGACAGCTGCTGCAACGTCCGCAAGGTCGAACCGCTGGAACGAGCCCTCGCGCCCTTCGACGGCTGGATCACCGGCCGCAAGCGGTTCCAGAACACCGACCGCGAGGCGCTGCAGTTCTTCGAAAACGAGGGCGACCACCGGATCAAGGTCAACCCGCTGGCACATTGGGGCCGCGAGGACCTTGAGGAATACATGGTGGAAAATCGTCTGCCCCGGCATCCGCTGGTGGCCAAGGGCTACCCCTCCATCGGCTGCGCGCCCTGCACGAGCCCCGTGAAACCCGGCGAAGACCCTCGCGCCGGGCGCTGGCGCGGGCAGTCCAAGACCGAATGCGGCATCCATTTCATCGACGGCAAGGCCGTTCGGACCCCGAAGGAGAACGCGGCATGAGCGTGATCGTCACCGATGCGGGCTTTGGACCCGGCACGCAGGCAGAGGTCGTGGCCCTGGCCGACCTGACCGACCAGACCGCCGTCGATCTGTCGAACACCGACGATCCGGCTCTGCTGCAAGCTCACCTTGATCGGCTGACCCTGATCCGCGTGGCGTTTCCGGCCTTCAACGACGGGCGCGCCTTCACCATCGCGCGTCGGCTGCGGATGATGGGCTATGCCGGCCGACTGCTGGCTCTGGGCCCGGTGATCGCCGACCAGTACTCCATGCTGCGCCGGGTGGGTTTTGACGGGGCCGAGATCCCCGATGACCTTGCCGCCCGCCAACCGGCAGAGCAGTGGCAGTTCCGCGCCGCCGACTGGCGCGAGCATTACTATCAGGCCAAGCTCCGCGCCTGATCCCACCTGTAGAGACTTCGTCGTAGGGGAGAGGCTTCCCTTGACGCGCCCGCTCGCCTATGGAGGGCCAAACGATGACCGAGACACTGACAATGGACGCCCGCACCAAACCCCACCTGCCTGACGCGCAGACCGTGACGCAGGTCACCCACTGGACCGACCGGCTGTTTTCCTTTCGCGTGACCCGGCCGCAAAGCCTGCGGTTCCGGTCGGGCGAATTTGTGATGATCGGCCTCCTCGGCGACAACGGAAAGCCGCTTCTCCGGGCCTATTCCATCGCCTCGCCCGCCTGGGATGAGGAGTTGGAGTTCTATTCGATCAAGGTCCCTGACGGCCCGCTGACCTCGAAGCTTCAGCATATCCAGGTCGGGGACGAGATTATCCTGCGCCCGAAGCCTGTCGGAACGCTCGTCCATGACGCGCTGCTGCCGGGCAAGCGGCTGTGGTTCCTGGCGACGGGGACCGGGATCGCGCCGTTTGCCTCGCTGATGCGGGAACCCGAGACCTATGAGAAGTACGATCAAGTCATCATGATGCACACCTGCCGCGAGGTGGCGGAGCTGGAGTATGGTCGGCAGCTGGTGGAGAGCCTGAAGGACGACCCGTTGATCGGGGAGTTGGTTGGGGACAAGCTGGTCTACTATCCGACGACCACCCGCGAAGAGTTCCATCACATGGGGCGGGTCACCGACAACCTGTCGTCGGGCAAGGTCTTCGCCGACCTGAACCTGCCGCCGATGAACCCGGGGGAAGACCGGGCGATGGTCTGCGGGAGCCTGGCGTTCAACGTCGACGTCAAGGCGATCCTGGAAGGGTTCGGGCTGCGGGAAGGGGCGAATTCTGACCCGAAGGAATTCGTGGTGGAAAAGGCCTTCGTGGGCGACGGAATCTGACCTGTCCACGCGTGGACAGAATTGAACTAAAATAAAATCAGTGGCTTGATTGTGGGCGTTAGGTGGACATTAACCACAGCTCGCCAGTCATCCGCCGTGAGACAAAGCAAAAGGGCCGCAGGATCATCCTGCGGCCCTTGGGCTTTGAGGGGCGTGTGGCTCGGCTTACATGCCGAGCGCGGTCTTGACCTGCGCGACGGTGTCCGCGACCAGCGCGGGGTTTGCGCGGGCGGCTTCGACGGCGGTCTTCAGCGTGGTCTTGGTCGCGTCATCGAGGGTCGAGCCATCGATCAGCGCAACCACGGTGTCGGCGTTGAAGTTCGCCGGATCCAGCGCGGCGGCGGCGGCATCGGTCGCAGCGGCAGCACCTTCGGTCACGGCTTCAGCAGCACCTTCGGCGGCTTCAGTTGCGGCAGCAGCGCCTTCTGTCACGGCTTCGGTCGCAGCAGCGGCTCCTTCGGTCACGGCTTCGGCAGCGCCTTCGGCAGCTTCCGTCGTGGCAGCAGCAGCGGCTTCCGCCTCGGCGGCGGCAGCGGCAGCGGCCTCGGCGGCAGCAGCCTCGGCGGCGGCGGCTTCAGCAGCGGCAGCTTCGGCAGCGGCAGCTGCAGCCTCTTCGGCCATCTTGGCCTCTTGGGCCGGCTTGTAGCTGAACTGGTAATAGCCGAGACCGGCCAGCACCACGACGACTGCGCCGATAAGAACAGTTCTGTTCATGTCAAATACTCCTTTGACCCGAGCTCTGGGCCCAGATGGCGGTCATATGGCAGTTCGGGGGGGCAATGAAAAGACCAAGACCCTGTTGCGGGCGCGAATTCGCCACCCCAATCGCGCTTTTCATGGATTTCGCGACGGCCAGCGGGTTGCAGGACAGGCCCTGCGCGGCTAGATTGCCCCCGCTTTCAGCAACAACACAAAGGACGACCACCATAGCCCGCCGCCCCCATAATGCCCCGCCGCAACGCGAAACCGGCCCGCGCATCAACGACCGTATCCGCGCCCCGGAAATCCGCCTGATCGGCGCGGATGGCGAGAATGTCGGGGTTGTGACCCCGGCCCGTGCCCTGCAGATGGCTGAAGAGGCCGGACTTGATCTGGTCGAGATCTCGCCGACCGCCGTGCCACCGGTCTGCAAGATCATGGACTTCGGCAAGTTCAAGTACGAGACCCAGAAGCGCGAGGCCGAGGCCCGCAAGAAACAGAAGGTCATCGAGATCAAGGAAATCAAGTTCCGTCCCGGCACGGACATCCATGACTACCAGGTCAAGATGCGCTCGGTCATGAAATTCCTTGAGGAAGGCGACAAGGTGAAGGTCACCCTTCGCTTCCGTGGCCGTGAAATGGCGCACCAGGAACTTGGGCTCGAGCTTCTGAACCGGGTCGCGGCTGATGTGGGCGAGGCCGGGAAGATTGAATCGATGCCGAAGCTGGAAGGCCGGCAAATGGTGATGATGGTCGCGCCAAAGTAAGGCGGTCGCGATTTTCTGCCAGGAATCGGGGCCTTCGGGCCCCGTTGTCATTCCGGTTCAGCCTCGCGCAGGCGCCCGCGCTGGGGGATTTCCTTCAAGAGGCCGCCAACGCCCATCCGGGCAATGTCCGCACCCGTGACAGGGACGCCGCAGATCACCCGTTCCATCACCCAATCGGCCCCGTTCAGCGCGGGGCTGCGCGCGCAGCCGGGAAGGCCGATGACGGGCGTTCCTCGCAGCTGGCCGATGAACAAGAGGTTGCCTGGATCGACCGGCATGCCAAAACGTTCAACGGTCCCCCCTGCAAGCCGTACCGCCTGTGGTGCGACATCGTACGGGTCAGAGGTCGCCGAAGCGGTAAGGATCAGGATCAGGTCTGCATCGGTTGTCTCGGACAGGGCCACGGCCAGATCGGTCTCGCGATGGCGCACGATGCGCTTGTCCTGCAGCTGCATGTTCAGCATCTGAAGCCGCTTGACGATCGCGCGGTGCCCCTTTTCGCCGTCGTCATCCCCGGTCACGGTCTGGATCAGTGCGGCAGATCGCAGAGCGACCGGTCGCATCCGCAGTGCCTGACTGCCCGCCCGGCAGGCGGCTTCGACCGACGCGCGGGCGACGCCGTAGGCGATGACCTTCACTGTCGCCACCATTTCGTCCTGTGCCAGCCGTTGCCAGGACGGGACAGTGGCCAGCGTGATCATCGGATCGACAGCGTTCAGCGCATTGACCCGGTCGGCAAGAACCTCGGCCACTCCAGTCACATCGGCATGGATATTGACCCTGCCGGTGCCGACGGGTTTCAGCCGCAGGCCCGCCGCGACGGGGTTGGGGACCAGGGCCTGGGCCACCGCCAAGGCGGCGCTGTCTTCGTGGAGGTCGTCCGCGTCCAGCCGCGCGACGATGACATCCGTCAGGCCCAGGGACCGGAGGAGCGCGATGTCTTCAGCGCCGAGCAGACAGCCCTTGCGCAAACGCCCTTCCGGCAGCGCAACGGAATGGGCCAGGATCGCGCCCTCCGCCTTGGACAGGGGAACCGGGCCAAACCGCATCAGGTTCGCAGGGTGGCAGTGATCTGCGCCATGATCGACACGGCAATTTCCGCCGGGGTCTTGGCACCGATATCAAGGCCGACGGGGGCGTGGATGCGGGCAATCTCGTCAGGCGTGAAGCCCGCTTCGCTCAGGCGGTCCACCCGTTTCGCATGGGTCTTCTTCGAGCCGAGGCAGCCGAGGTAGAAGGCGGGGGACCGCAGCGCGATGCGGATCGCGGGATCGTCGAGCTTGGGGTCGTGGGTCAGCGTAACGATTGCGGTGCGGCTGTCGGGGGCAAGGGTTGTCAACGCCTCATCCGGCCAATCCTCCAGGATCGTCTCGCCCGGGAAGCGGGCAGCAGAGCCGAAGGCGCCGCGCGGATCGATCAGGGTTGGGCTGTAGCCGCAGGTGCGGGCGATGGTCAGAAGCGGCTGGGCGATGTGGACCGCGCCCACGACAATCAGGCGCAGGGGCGGGTTGTGGATGGCGATGAAACGGCCGTCGTCCTCCATCCCCGATCGGTCGGAGCGGAAGCGGGCATCGACGGCGGGGGTTTCTCCCGGGGCGACCAGGGCGCGCAACCAGCCGTCGGCCTGGGTCACCAGCGCCAGGGCTTGCGCGCCGGCGCGGGCTGCGACCAGGGTTTCCAGCATCGCCTCTGGCAGTGCCTCGGCACCCTCTCCGACAGGTTCCACCAGGACGCGGATCGTGCCGCCACAGGCAAGCCCGGCGGCAAAGGCGGTTTCGTCGGAGACGCCGAACGTCAGGATGCGGGAGCGGCGGTCGGCCAAAGCCTCCAGCGCCTCGGTCACGACCGCGCCTTCGACACAGCCGCCTGAAACCGAGCCACGCATTTCGCCGGTGCCCGAGATCGCAAGCTGGCTGCCCGCCTGACGTGGCGCCGAGCCCCAGGTCTCGATGACGGTGGCCAGCGCCGCACCTCGGCCGGCGCGGTGCCAGGCAAGGGCGGCTTCAGGGATCTGGTCGTGGTCGGCATGCATCATGGGGCAATTATGGGCGAGACCGCGGGCGCATGCCACAGAAATGAACGCGCCGCGGGCGAACCCACGGCGCGGACAAGGACTTTGGTTTCGATCAGCGTAGCTCGGCGCGGCGCATCAAGGGGGTGATGACCCGAACCTCGACCCGGCGGTTCGCAGCTTCGCTTTCCTGGGTGTCGATCAGAAGCTCCGTCTCGCCATAGCCCTGGACGATCATGTTCTCTGGCGGGATGTCGAAGTATTCGGTCAGGGCCAAGGCCACCGATTCCGCGCGGCGGTCGGACAGGGCGAGGTTCATCGCGGCCTTGCCGGTGGCATCGGTGTGACCTTCAATCAGGAAGATCTCGTCCGGGTTCACCTCCAGCAGATCCTGCATCAGGCGGCCGAGATCCGCCAGGTTGCGCGCCTCGGTCGCGCCGATGGCGGCGGAGCCACTGGCGAAGGTCACGTTCTCGGTGTCCAGAACCGCGGCGAGCGCGCGGACTTCCGGGATCTCGCGGATCTGGCGCAGGCTGAACTTGCGCCCGGCCCGTTCCGCCTCGACCGCGGCCAGCTCCCGCTTCAGCGCGGCATCGCTGTCTTTCGACGAGATAACGATACGGTTGCGCGGACGCGGCAGGTCCTCGATGACGACCAATTCCTCACGGGCCAGATCGTCGATCAGGATGATCTCGCGGCCCAGATCGTCATAGGTCGCACGGCGCAGGACGCGACCGGTGGCATCGCGGATCGTGACGACCTGCGTGCCATCCGCCCGTTCGACGATGGTCCGGGTGGAACCGTCGCGGAAGGTTTCCGTCCGCACGGTCGAGCCAGGGCGGCGGATGATCGTGTCATCGTCCTTCAGCACCTGATAGGTGCCATCCGGGCGCAGCACGATCACGCGGTCACCTGTGTTCGACACGACGCGACGCTCTTCCTCGCGCCGGTCGTTGTTCGACTTGATGATCGAGCCGACGACCAGCGCGCCAAGGACGACCAGACCGGCCTTTTCCAGATTGGACAACCCGCTTTTCTTGCCGCCTGACATCGCGACCGGCGGGGCCGCGAATTCCTCGGCCGATGTGCGGACGGTGTCTTCGGTGATCGTTTCGGTCACGGCGGCAATCAGCGCTTCGGGGTCCATCGGTGCAATCAGCGTGCCCTCTTCCGCCGGCGGCGGAGCAGTGATCGTCTCGGCGGCGGCAAGCGCTTCCGGATTGATCGCCGTTGGATCGAAGGTCAGAAGCTGAGTCAGGCTTTCAACCTCAGTTTCCGTCACCACTGGGGCGTCCACCGCTTCGGAAAGGTCGATCGGTTCGGCCTCCAGCACTTTGAGGCCAGCGGCAGGATCAACGACCTCACCAGTATCCGAAATCACGATTTCGGACTGGGCCTGTTCCAGCGCGACGGCAGCAGCGGCGGCTTGTTCGGCGTCCAGAACTGCGCCGGTGCTGGGGTCGATCGCTCCTTCCGGCAAGGCTTCGATCACCGCCTCGACGCTGGCCTCGGGAAGAAGCTCTGCGGCGTTCTCTTCGGCAGGGCGTTCAACCAGAACTTCTTCGACTGGTGCCTCTGGGGCCACCGTTTCTTCGACCACCGCTTCCTCGGTCGGAGCCACCTCCACCGGTACTTCTTCGACCGGGGCTTCTTCGACAACTGTCGTTTCGGCGGGGGTCTCTTCCGGGATGGCTTCTTCAGTGGTGACGGGTTCTTCCGCAGCAGCGGCCTCGGAGTCTGCCTGAGCGGCAGCTTCCGCAGCGGCAGCAGCTTCTGCTTCCGCAGCCGCCTGGGCTGCAGCTTCGGCCTCTGCCTGAGCCGCAGCCTCGGCTTCCGCAGCAGCCTGGGCCGCAGCTTCAGCCTCAGCCTGAGCGGCGGCTTCAGCTTCTGCCTGCGCCGCAGCCTCTGCTTCGGCGGCAGCTTGCGCGGCGGCTTCGGCCTCGGCCTGAGCGGCGGCTTCGGCTTCAGCAGCCGCCTGGGCTGCAGCTTCGGCTTCTGCCTGAGCGGCGGCTTCGGCTTCTGCGGCCGCAGCAGCATCTGCTTCGGCGGCAGCTTGCGCCGCTGCCTCGGCCTCGGCCTGAGCAGCAGCTTCGGCTTCTGCGGCCGCCGCAGCTTCTGCGGCCGCCGCAGCTTCTGCCTCGGCAGCGGCTTGGGCTTCGGCGGCGGCCTGGGCTTCGGCCTCAGCGGCAGCTGCGGCTTCAGCTGCGGCAGCGGCTTCTGCCTCGGCTGCCAGAAGCGCCTCCATGATCGCGGCGAGGTCGCAGGCTGCTTCTGCGGTGGGGACGCACAGAACTGTGCCGTCCGGGCCGATCACCGACCCATCTTCGGCGACAGTCTGGGCAAAGCCCGGAAGAGTGCCAAAGGGACTAAAGGCGACCGACAGAGCGGTGGTCGAAACGAGAAGCTTTTTCATGCCTGGTCCTCATACCTGGAGCAAAAAGGAAACGCGGTTGATTCGATCCGGTTCCATTCCGCCCGACTGCGCATAACAAAGGACGGTTCGGTCTGATATGCGATATCACTGACTTGCAATAGGATAGCCTTGCGCGGAGGACCGCTTACCCCCGGATCTGGGCCAGGAGGCGGTCGCGTTCGCCGTGGTCGGAGGGTTCGGAAACCGCGCGGCCCAGGGCTTCCAGCGAGCCGATGGAGTGTCCGGCGCGGAAACTGTCGACATGGGGCAGGATGGCGCGAATGCCTTGCGCCCTGGGGGCAAAGCCGGTCCAGCGCAGCAGCGGGTTCAACCAGATGAGCCTACGGCAGGAAAGGTGGAGGCGTTCGGTTTCGTGTCGGAGAAGCGCTGCGTCGTCGCGGTCGAGGCCATCGGTAATGAGAAGGACGACGGCCCCCTGCCCCAGCACCCGGCGCGACCAGTCACGGTTGAAGGTGTGAAGCGATTGCCCGATCCGGGTGCCGCCGGACCAGTCCTGCGCCTCTGATCCGGCGGCTTTCAGGGCCGCGTCCACGTCGCGGGCACGGAGGTGTCTTGTGATGTTGGTAAGCCGAGTGCCGAAGGTAAAGGCGTGGACCTTCGCCCAGCCCTGGCCTTTGCGGTTGGCAACCGCATGGACGAAGTGGAGGACCATGCGACTGTAGTCAGCCATCGAGCCGGAGATGTCGCAGAGGACGACGAGGTTCGGCCAGCGGGTGACGGGGGCCTTGTATTTCAGCGTGGTCAGTTCGCCGCCGTGGCGCATGGCTTCCCGGAGCGTTCGGCGGGCGTCGATGCGGGCGGTGAGGGTGCTGGGTGCCGTGCGGCGGGTCTTCAGCGGTTGGACGGGAAGCGAGAGTTTCGCGAGCATCCGCTTCGCCTCGGCAATCTCGGCCGCCGACATCTGTTCGAAGTCGAGCGTCTTCAGCCGTTCCTCGGACGACATGGTGGCGGTGGCGTCGATCTCGATCTGTTCGCCTTCCGAGGTGTCGGTTTTGGGGGGTGGCGGAAGCTGACCGTCAAGCAGGGCTTCGGCGGCGCGCTTCTCGGCAGCCTGGGCGATGCGGTCCTCGATCCAGGTAGCGCGGGTCGCGCCAGAAAAGGCGGAAGACCTGCGCGAAGAGGCTGCGCTCTTCGGGGCGGGAGACGAAGATGGCTTGCAGGGTGAAGTAGAAATCCTCGCGCCGGTCGAAGCCAGCGGCGGCCACTGCGTTCACCGCGTCAAGGGTGCGGCCGGGGCCGACAGGGAGGCCCGCCTTGCGCAGGGCGCGGGCAAAATGGGCGATATTGTGGGCGAGCTTGCCGTCTTCGGGGAGTTCGAGGTCGGGATAGGTCGGAGGCATGATGACCCCCGGGGGGTTTCACACCCCCCGGACCCCCCGTGGGATATTTGCTGACGAAGAATGGGTCATGCGGGGACCAGTTCGCGTTTGACTTCGTCGAGGAGGCGCTTGGCCTCGGAGCCCTGCAGTTTCTGGATGTCGTCCTGGTATTTCAGGATGGCACCCAGGGTATCGGAGATGACCTCAGGGCTTAGGGCGATGACGTCGAGGGCGAGCAGGCACTTGGCCCAGTCGATGGTTTCCGCGACGCCGGGGCGTTTGAACAGGTCCTCGCGGCGGAGCTTCTGGACGAAGGCGACGATTTCGCGGGACAGCTGGGCCTGGGCCTCGGGCGCGCGGGCGTGGAGGATTTCCAGTTCCCGGTCGAAGGTCGGGTAGTCGACCCAGTGGTAGAGGCAGCGGCGCTTGAGCGCGTCGTGCACCTCGCGCGTGCGGTTCGAGGTGAGGATGACGATGGGGGGTTCGGGGGCCTTGATGGTGCCAAGCTCGGGGATGGTGACCTGGAAGTCGGAGAGGGCTTCAAGGAGGAAGGCCTCGAAGGGCTCATCCGTGCGGTCCAACTCGTCGATCAGAAGGACGGGGGCGCCGCCGGGTTGCGGGCGCATGGCGGCGAGGAGCGGGCGTTCGATGAGGTAGTCTTCGGTGAAAAGCTCGGTCTTTAGCTGGTCGCGGTCGGTGGCGCCTTCTGCGGTGCGGATCGCGATCATCTGGGCAGCGAAGTTCCATTCGGCGACGGCAGATGCCGCGTCGAGGCCTTCGTAGCATTGGAGCCGGATCAGTCGGCGGCCTAGGGCGGTGGCGAGGGTCTTGGCGATCTCGGTCTTGCCGGTGCCGGCTTCGCCTTCGAGGAAAAGGGGTCGGCCGAGTTTGAGGGACAGGAAGACGACAGTGGCCAGCGCGCGGGAGGCGACGTAGCCCCGGCCGGAGAGGAGGGCTTCGACGGCGTCGATGCTGGTGGGAATGGGGGTCACGGAGCCTCCGGCTTTGCGGCGAGAGTGGCGGGTGTGGTCTGGTGGGTCAAGGCGGGATCGGTGGCCTCGGCCTGCAACCATAGTCTTAGGGACCGGAGCGGCGCGCGTTCGGGGATGCTGTTCGGCCAGACGAGGTAATAGGACCCAAGAGCACGGATCGGGGGGCCGAAGATCGGGATCAGGCGGCCCTCGGACAGTTCGCGCTGGATGAGGAAGGTCGGGATCAGCGCCGCGCCCATGCCGTGGATCGCGCCTTGCGTCAGGGTGGCAAACTGGTCGAAGAGCATCCCGGGGGGGCGGAGGCCCGGGTGGCCGTGGTGGGCGAGCCAGCGGCCCCAGTCAAGCCGGGGGCGGCGACGGCCAGGACCTCTTCGTCCATGAGTTTCAGGGTATCGACGCCGGGCCAGTCCTGCCTTCCGTAATGGATCGCGGCGTCGAAGGTCGAGCCCGGGAAGTCGAAGGGTCTTAGCCTTGTGGAGAGGTTGATTGTTACCTCAGGGTGGGTCTGAGCGAAGCGGGCGAGGCGCGGGGCGAGCCAGTGCATCCCGAAAGCGGGAAGGATGGCGAGGTTGAGGGAGCCACCCGTGGGGTTGGCGCGCAGCGTGATCGAAGCGGAGGCCAGCAAATGAAGGGCTTTCCGGACCTCGGCCACGTAGTCGCGGCCCGCGGGTGTCAACCGCAAGCGCTGGCGTTCGCGGATCAGAAGCGGCACGCCAAGTTGTTCCTCCAACCCTTGCAAAGCCCGACTGATCGCGCCTTGCGTCAGGCTCAACTCCTTGGCGGCCTCGGACGCGGTGCCGAGGCGGTCGACGGCCTCCAGCGCCATCAGGGCCGGGATCGGCGGCAGGTAGCGGCGGGGGAGCATTATGAGTTTCCCTCATGAACCCGTGCAAGGAGTTCGATAGCCTGCCCTGCCCTTTTCTGCAATGATATGGGTCAAGCGATGGAGGCCGCACATGCTCGATGCACCGAAACTGAAAGCCAAGGATGCCCCCGATCTGGGCCGTTTCGACTGGGAAGACCCGTTCCGGCTGAACGACCAGCTGACCGAGGAAGAGCGGATGCTGCGCGACGCGGCGCGGGACTATGCGCAAGGCAAGCTGCAGCCGCGCGTTGTGGCGGCGTACCGGGAAGAAACCACCGACCCCGGCATCTTCCGCGAGATGGGCGAGATGGGCCTTCTGGGTGTCACGATCCCCGAGGAATACGGCGGGCTGGGGGCGTCCTACGTCGCCTACGGGTTGGTGGCGCGGGAGGTCGAGCGGGTCGATTCGGGCTATCGGTCGATGATGTCGGTGCAGTCGTCTTTGGTGATGTATCCGATCTATGCCTACGGGACCGAGGAGCAGCGGCAGAAATACCTGCCGAAGCTCGCCTCGGGCGAGTGGATCGGCTGCTTCGGCCTGACCGAACCCGATGCGGGCTCCGACCCGGCGGGGATGAAGACCACGGCGAAGAAGACCGCGAACGGCTATGTGCTGAACGGCGCGAAGATGTGGATCTCGAACGCCCCCATCGCCAATGTCTTCGTCGTCTGGGCCAAGTCCGAGGCGCATGGCGGCAAGATCAAGGGCTTTGTGCTGGAGAAGGGCATGAAGGGCCTCTCGGCCCCGAAGGTCGGCGGCAAGCTGTCGCTGCGGGCGTCCATCACCGGCGAGATCGTGATGAAGGATGTCGAGGTGGGCGAGGATGCCCTCCTTCCGTTCGTCGAGGGGCTGAAGGGGCCGTTCGGCTGCCTCAACCGGGCGCGGTACGGGATCAGCTGGGGCGTCATGGGCTCGGCCGAGTTCTGCATGCATGCGGCGCGGCAGTACGGGCTTGACCGCAAGCAGTTCGGCAAGCCCATCGCGGGGACACAGCTGTTCCAGTTGAAGCTCGCCAACATGATGACCGAGATTTCGCTGGGGCTGCAGGCGTCCCTGCGCGTGGGCCGTCTCTTGGACGAGGCCAATGCGGCGCCGGAGATGATTTCCATCGTCAAGCGCAACAACTGCGGCAAGGCGCTGGAGGCCGCCCGCTGGGCGCGCGACATGCATGGCGGCAATGGCATCCAGGAAGATTTCCAGATCATGCGCCACATGGTGAACCTGGAAACGGTGAACACCTACGAGGGCACGCATGACATCCATGCGCTGATCCTGGGCCGGGCGATCACCGGCGTGCAGGCCTTCTTCTGACCGCTTCCCCGTGCTAGTCCTTGCGGGCGTGGCGCGTGGGGAGAGGTCGCATGCCTCCGGCGGGGATATTTGGGCAAAGATGAAAGGGCGGGCGCGGTGAAGATCACGGCCGTCCTGTGCGTCAGGAACGAGGGCGCGTTCCTTCTGGAATGGCTGGCGCACCACCGGGCCTGCGGCATCACAGATTTCCTTGTCTTCACAAATGACTGCGAGGACGGGACGGACAGAATGCTGGACCGGCTGCAGGATCTGGGCTGGCTTAGCCATGTGCCGAACCCTGGCCCACATCCTGAAGGCCCGCAGTGGGCGGCGCTGAAGCAGGCGGACAAGCATCCGCTGGTGCGTTCTGCGGACTGGCTCTTGCCGCTGGACATCGACGAGTTTGTAAACGTCCATGTCGGCGACCGGACGATCCCTGCCCTTTTGGCAGCCCTGCCGCAGGCGACCGCAATCGCGCTGACCTGGCGGATGTTCGGCAATGCCGGCTTCACACGCTACGAGGACGTCCCGATAACCGAAACCTTCACGCGCGCGGCGCCCGTGCCCTTGTACTGGCCGTGGCGGGCCAGCCTCTTCAAGACGCTGTATCGCAACGACGGAACCTACCGGAAACTTGGCGTGCACCGGCCCCGCAATCCCGACCCCGAGCGTTTGCCGCAGCAGCGCTGGTTCGATGGCTCAGGCCGGGCCCTGCCCGTCCAGTTTCACACCCAGCGTCTGTTTCTGGACCCCGGGACCAATGCCTCTCAGCTGGTGCAGTTGAACCACTATGCCCTAGGAGCCGCAGAAAGCTTTGTCCTGAAATGTGCGCGTGGACGGGCTGTCCACAGCGACGATCGGATGGGAATGGACTACTGGATCGACCGCAATTTCAATGAAATCGAGGATCGCAGCATTCTGGCTTTGCAAAGCTCGGGATTGCGCGATGCCCTTCATGCGGATGCGACGCTGCAACACTTGCACGCGGCCGCAGTGGTCTGGCGCAATGAGCGGTTCAAGTCGCTGATGCGGGAAGAACCCTGGCGCGCGCTGTACGGTCGGCTGCTGATGGCCCCGCCGTCCCGGGTACTGGATCGAGCTGTGCTTCGTCGGCTGCTTGAGCGCTGAGACCGGCAGGTTTGGTTCCAAGTTGCAGTGCGTCGTTAACCTATTCGCAATGGTTGTGCGGACGCCTGTTACCGAAACAATCCTGCGACTTTGTTTGCCTCACCGATGGTCCAAGGGGGTGGCAACACCTTGTGTAGTTTAGATATTCATCCCACATTAATCTTACGTGAGTACCTTGTTAATCCCTCAGGCACAGGTGGCCATGGACAATCGCGAATCGCCGCCCGATTGGCAGCGTGCCATGCGGGCGATTGCCGAGGGCGACGGCGACTTCCTGCCGCTGGGTGACCGCCACTATGCCTTCTTTGCTGAAGAGCGACCCATTCTTTTGGTCACTTTTGAAGACGCGGCGGCTGTACGTGACCGCGAGGACAATCTCCCCGAGCATTTCGCTCTGGCAAAGGCGCGCGGCTGGTCTCTGCTGACCATCCTGGCCGAAGGCGAAACGTGGTGGCGTGACCCTGCGGTCTTTCGCTACTTTGATCGGCTATCAGACGACGGCTTTCTAGAAGATTTCGACCGCGTGATCTTTTATGGCGCGGGTGCCGCAGGCTATGCGGCGGCGGCCTTTTCGATCACGGCGCCCGGGGCTGAACTGGTCCTTGTCGCTCCCCGTGCCACGCTGGACCCCTCGCGGGCGGGCTGGGACGACCGGCACCGGATCGCCCGCCGGATCAATTTTCGCAATCGGTACGGTTATGCGCCGGATATGACCGAAAGTGCCAGCCGGGTCTGGCTGATCCATGACCCGTTGCACCGCCCGGACGCGATGCATGCAGCCCTTTTCCAGCGGCCCTGGGTTACACCGCTCTACGCCCGCTACACCGGCGAAGGGACCGAGGATACGCTGCGCGAAATGCGGGTTCTGGACCGCATTCTGGAAGCTGCGATGGACGGCAAGCTCTCACCGTCTTACTTCGCATGGCTCTGGCGTGGACGGCGGTCGAACGGCAGTTACCTGCGCGCAATCCTGGCGGCAGCGCGGATTTCTGGACATCGCAAGCGCGAGATCATGATCTGCCGGTCGGTTACGCAGCGGATGAATGCCCCGCGCTTCGCCCGCAGACTGGCCGAACTGACCGGCGAAGGGCAATAACGGATCAGCCGCCAAAGGCGTCCAGCATGCCCTGAAGGTGCCCGATGCGCTCTTCAGTCAGGACACGCATGCAGCCATATACTAAAAGCGGCTCGGCGCTGCCGCCACGCATGGCAAAGCCTTCGGCCTCGCAGGCCTTGTCGCGGAAAGCGATCCAGTGGCGCTGCGCCTCGCGCAGGGTTTCCACCCCGCTGCCATACTCCGGTGGCAGATTGGCGTCCATCTGCGTGTAGGTGGCGACCACCTGCTTATAGACCGCATTCAGCCTGGCGTCGGCCTCTTCCCAGTCCTGGTAGGCGCATTGGTTCAAGTCCATCTGCGCCATTGCCGTCGTGCAATCGACATCCTGCGCTGCTGCAGGCAGGGAAAGAAGGCAAAGAGCGATCAGCGGGCGGATCATGGCGGCTCCTCGTGTTTTCCCGATCTTCCGTCATTCGGCGCCGCGATGCCACTGGAAACGGGGTCGGGTTTGCGTTACCTGCCGGGCTCATGAGCACAGTGACGATCCGCCGCCCCGACGACTGGCACCTGCACCTGCGCGATGGCGCGATGCTGGAGACGGTGCTGCCGGAAACCGCCCGCCATTTCGCCCGCGCGATCATCATGCCGAACCTCGTGCCGCCGGTGGTGACGTTGGAAGATGCCACGGCCTACCATGCCCGGATCATGGCCGCCCTGCCCCCGGGCATGGTGTTCGAGCCGTTGATGACACTCTACCTGACCGAAGGCACCGACCCCGCCGACGTGGCCCGGGCCGCCGCCTCGGGCCTTGTGAAGGCGGTCAAGCTGTATCCGGCGGGGGCCACGACGAATTCGCATTCCGGGGTGCGGGACCTGACCAAGGTCATACCGGTGCTAGAGGAAATGGCGCGGATTGGACTGCCCCTTTGCACCCATGGCGAAGTCACTGACAGCCACGTGGACATCTTCGACCGCGAGGCGGTGTTCATCGACACGGTCCTTGATCCCCTTCGCCGCCGCCTGCCCGAATTGCGCATCGTGATGGAACATATCACGACGGAGGAAGGCGTGGCCTATGCGGCCGAGGGCAGCGATAACCTCGGCGCGACGATCACCACCCACCACCTGATCATCAACCGCAACCACATCCTGGCCGGGGGCATCAAGCCGCACTACTACTGCCTGCCCGTCGCCAAGCGCGAAAAGCACCGGCTTGCCCTGCGCAAGGCCGCCACCTCTGGAAGCCCGCGGTATTTCCTTGGCACCGATAGCGCCCCGCACGTCGACGCCCTGAAGGAACACGCCTGCGGCTGCGCGGGCTGTTTCACCGCGACCAACACTCTCAGTCTCCTTGCGCATGTCTTCGACGAAGAGGGCGCGCTGGACCGGCTGGAAGGCTTCACCTCGCTGCACGGCCCGGCCTTCTACCGTCTGCCGGTCAACGAGGGCACGATCCAGCTGGAAAAGCGGGCCGAGCCCTGCATATGGCCCGAAAAGATCCATTCCGAAGCCGGCCCCGTCACCGTCTTCCAGCCCGGCTTTCCCGTGCATTGGCACGTCGTTTTATAGGTCTTGCGATGATCCCCGCCTCCTTCCCGCCGAAAGACGAAATCGCCCGCCTGACTGCCCGCGCGCTGTTGGAGATCAAGGCCGTGCACTTCAACGCCGAGACGCCCTTCACGCTCGCCTCCGGCCTGCCCTCGCCCACCTACATCGACTGTCGCAAGCTGATCAGCTACCCGCGGATCCGGTCGGTCCTGATGGATTTCCTGACGGTGACCATCCTGCGCGAGGCGGGTTTTGAGGCTTTCGACAACGTCGCGGGTGGTGAGACGGCGGGCATTCCTTTTGCCGCCCTCGTGGCCGAACGTCTAGCGCTGCCAATGACTTACGTGCGGAAGAAGCCCAAGGGATACGGCCGTAACGCCCGGATCGAAGGGGCGATGTCCGAAGGCCAGCGGGTGCTCTTGGTCGAAGATCTGACGACCGACGGCGGCTCGAAGCTTTCGTTCGTCGATGCGATCCGCGAGACCGGGGCCACCTGCGGCCATACGGCGGTGATCTTCTACTACGGCATCTTCGAAGGCACCGAGGCAAAGCTGGGCGCGCATGGCGTCAAGCTGCACCATCTTTGCACCTGGTGGGACGTCCTGGCCGAAGCCCGGGCGCAAGGCGCGTTCGACCCGGCCACGCTGGCCGAAGTCGAAAGCTTCCTGAACGCCCCCCGCGCCTGGCAAGACACGCGGAAACCTGCCTGAGCCCCACGGCCCTGTGGGCAGTATCTGTGCATTCGGTGTGGAAAAAGAGATTCGGCAGATACACGGCTAGGGGGTACGTGGTGCCCCCTCCACCAAATGCTGTGGCCGACTCGCGATTAACGGGATATCCTCAGACTTATACCCGACCGGCCCACAAAGTTATCGGGCGTTGTCGGCAGCGATCAAAGGGCGCATGAGACGTCCGGGTAGACAGGGGGCAAGATCATGGCTGAAGTGGCAACCGTCAGGCAGATTGTTCCGGCACCGAATGCCGCCCCCGACACCGAGGTCCTGCCGCACAACATCGAAGCCGAGCAGCAGCTTCTGGGCGCGATCCTGACCAACAACGACGTCTACGACCGCATCTCCTCGGTCGTGAAGGCCGAGCATTTCTTCGATCCCGTCCACCAGCGGATCTTCGAGATAGCGGCAGCGCGTATCCAGAAGAATGCCCTCGCCTCTCCGGTGACGCTGAAGGCTTTCCTAGAAGACGACGCGGGGCTGAAGGAGCTGGGCGGGCCGGCCTATTTGGTGCGGCTGGCCGGGGCGGCGATTTCTGCTTATGCCGCAAGGGATTACGCTCAGATGGTCTACGACCTGGCGGTGCGGCGCGAGCTGATCCAGCTGGGCCGGGACATCGCGGCGCAGGCGGCCAAGGTCGAGGTGGCGTCCGAGCCCAAGGACCAGATCATTGAGGCCGAGCAGCGGCTTTACAAGTTGGGCGAACAGGGCGTCGCCGAGCGCGGATTCCAAAGCTTTCTCAAGGCGGTAACCGACGCGGTTAACGTTGCCAACGCGGCTTACCAAAGGGATGGTGGCCTTGCGGGGATATCCACCGGCCTGATCGACATGGACAAGAAGCTGGGGGGACTGCACCCTTCCGACCTTCTGATCCTTGCCGGGCGGCCGTCGATGGGTAAGACCTCGCTGGCGACGAACATCGCCTTCAACATCGCCAAAGCCTACAAGCGGGGCCGGATGCCGGATGGTACGGAAGGTGCGGTCGAGGGGGGCGTGGTCGGGTTCTTCAGTCTGGAAATGAGCGCGGAGCAGCTTGCTGCCCGTATCCTGTCCGAGGCTTCCGAGGTGCCGTCGGAACAGATCCGGCGGGGTGACATGACCGAGGCCGAGTTCCGTCGCTTTGTCGAGGCCGCGAAAGCGCTGGAGGCCTGTCCCCTGTACATTGACGACACGCCCGCCCTGCCGATCAGCCAGGTCGCGGCCCGGGCGCGACGGTTGAAGCGGACGCATGGGCTGGATGTGCTGATGGTCGACTACCTGCAGCTTTTGAAGGGCTCGTCCAAGGACAACCGGGTGCAGGAAGTTTCGGAAATCACCCAAGGTCTCAAGGCGATCGCGAAGGAACTTAACATCCCCGTCATCGCCCTGTCGCAGCTAAGCCGCGCGGTGGAAAGCCGCGACGACAAGCGGCCGCAGCTGTCGGACCTGCGGGAATCGGGGTCGATCGAGCAGGACGCCGATGTGGTGATGTTCGTCTTCCGCGAGGAGTACTACCGCGAGCGGGAAAAGCCGGGCGACCACGAGTTGGAGAAGATGGCGCAGTGGCAGGCGCTGATGGAATCGGTCCACGGCAAGGCCGAGGTCATCATCGGCAAGCAGCGCCACGGGCCAATCGGCACAGTGGAACTGTCCTTCGAGGGCCGCTTCACGCGATTTGGCAACCTCGCCAAGCCATGGCAGGGGTCGGGCGGGCCGGACGTCGGGTTCTAACGGTTTTCGAATTGAGCGCCAGAGGCGCAAGGTTCTTGTCTCGTCGTCGGGGCTTGCGCCCTCCTCCTCGGACGGGGGGCATTCTGCCCCTTCAGCCCCTATGCGCATTTGGAAAAGACCAGTGCCATTTGTGGCTTGCCTTCGGTCGGGCTTGCGCCAGTCTGGGCTAAACGGGAGAGGTTCATGGATCTGGGACTAACGGGCAAGGTGGTACTCGTCACTGGCGGTGGCGCAGGGATTGGCGGGGCGATCAGCCGGGCCCTTGCTGCGGAAGGCGCTGTGCCTGTGGTGGTCGCGCGGCGTGATCCGGCGACGGAGTTTTTGATGTCACTCATAGAGTTGCAGCCAAAGGCTGGGGTTGTCCTGGCCGATCTGGCGCGGGATCAGGACTGCCGGCAAGCCATTGCTGAAGTGCGCGAGCGGTGGGGGCGAGTTGACGGTCTGGTGAACAACGCGGGCACCAATGACGGCGTCGGACTGGAGGCGGGGCCGGAGGCGTTCCGGCGGTCGCTCGACCAGAATCTGCTGCATTATTATACACTTGCGCATCTGTGCCTGGAGGATTTGAAGGCGGCGAAAGGAGCAATCGTCAATATCTCGTCCAAGACGGCACTGACAGGTCAGGGGTCAACCTCGGCCTATGTGGCGGCGAAGGCCGCGCAACTGGGGCTGACGCGGGAATGGGCCGCAGCGCTGGCCCCTTGGGGCGTGCGGGTCAACGCGGTGATTCCGGCGGAAGTAATGACGCCGATGTATCGCAACTGGTTGGATACATTCGACAATCCCGCCGAACAGGAGGCCATGCTCACCGCGCGCATTCCCCTGGGTCAGCGGATGACGACGGCAGAGGAGATTGCGGCGACAGTGGTGTTCCTGATGTCTGAAAAGGCCAGCCACACGACCGGGCAATGGCTTTTCGTCGATGGCGGCTATGTGCACTTGGATCGGGCGTTGGGACGTTAGGACATGCCTGCAACACCTTGAGATCGCTGCATTAAGGCAGCATGTTTCCAGGAAGTTAAGTGTATGGAATCCGTCTGGCATGCGTCTGGAATCCATACTGACGCAGACCGGGCGCGGGCCGCGTTAACCTTGGTTGCCAATCCGGGTCGTAGGGTGGGCGACCGCCCACCCTACGGGCGTAAGCGCGTGCGGATCGGGTCGGCAAGAAGCCTCAGGCCGTTCAGCACGACCAAGAGCGTCCCGCCCTCATGCCCGATCACGGCCAGGGGCAGGGGCAGTTCGAAGAACAGGCTGCCGGTCACCAGGACCACCATCGCGCCAAGCGCCAGCGTCAGGTTCTGCCGGATCACGCGGGCGGTGCGTCGGGCGAGCGCCCGGGCAGCGGCGAGTTTCCTGAGGTCTTCCGCCATCAGCGCCACATCGGCGGCCTGAAGGGCCACCTCGCTGCCCGCAACCCCCATGGCCACGCCGACATCGGCGCGGGCAAGTGCTGCGGCATCGTTCACCCCGTCGCCGATGAAGGCCACCCTGCCCTTTTGCGCGGCGGCATCGACCAGCTTGACCTTGTCGCCGGGCAGGAGGCCCGCGTGGATTTCGTCCGCCGCAAGTCCAAGCCGCGCCCCGATGCGGTTGGCGACCTCGGCCCGGTCGCCGGTCATCATCAGGATCCCCGCGCCGCCTTCGCGCAGCGCCGCGACCGCCTGCGCCGAGGTTTCGCGCGGTTCATCCGCCACGGTCAGCGCACCAAGGACACGCTTTCCCTGTCCGACCACGACCAGCGTCTCGGCCCCGTCGGCCATGGGCGCAAGCTCGGGCGGCAGCGTAGCCCCCATCGCCGCCAGCATCCGCGCGTTGCCGGCCCAGAGCGGCCCTTCGCCGTTACTGCCAGTGATCCCCTCGCTGGGATGGGCGCGCACGTCGTGCACGGCTTGTGGCGTGATCCCGCGCGCAGCGGCCTCGGCCCGAATCGCGCTGGCGATGGGGTGTTCGGACTGCGCTTCAAGACCGGCGGCGAGGGCGAGGAAGTCAGCCTCTGACCCTTCCAGCACATGAATCGCGGTGACGCCTGCGCGGCCCGTGGTCAGCGTTCCGGTCTTGTCGAAGGCGAAGGTGCGGACCTCGGCAAGTCCTTCCAGCGCCGCCCCGCCCTTGAAGAGCACGCCGCCCCGCGCGGCGGCGGAGAGCGCCGAGAGGATCGCGGCGGGAACCGAGATCACCACGGCGCAGGGGCTTGCGGCGACCAGGACGGTGGCGGCCCGATAAAGCGCATCGCCCGCGCCATAGCCCGCAAGGCGAAAGCCGAAGAACGCGAGGATCGCCCCCACCAGCACAGCGATGGTGTAGCGCTGGCCGAACCAGTCGGAGAAGCGTTCCGACGGTGAACGCATGGCCTGCGCCTCGGTCACCAGGCGGATCATCTGGGCGACGGTCGACGTTGCCAGCGAGCGCGTCACCTCGACCGTGAGGATGCCGTCAAGGTTCACCGTCGCTTCATGCACCAGGCTGGAGGGCGCCTTGCGGACGGGGGCGGATTCGCCGGTCACGGTGCTTTCGTCCAGGTGTCCGGTGCCGATCAGGACGCGACCATCGACGGGGACGCGGGCACCGGGGCGCAGGATGACGCGGTCGCCGGGGGCGAGCGTCTCGACGGGAACCTCTTCGATGCCCCCTGGCCCCTCGCGCAGGGCGGTTTCGGGGCGGAGCTGCATCAGCGCTTCGACCGCGCGTCGAGCCTTGCCCATGGCGCGGTGCTCCAGCGTCTGCGACAGAGAGAAGAGCGCAAGCAGGACCGCGCCTTCCAGCGCCGCACCGACAGCCGCAGCGGCGAGGGCAGCCACCACCATCAGCAGATCGATATCCAGCTTGTGATCGCGCCAAAGCTCGGTCAGGGCGGATCGGGCTGCGGGCACGCCGCCCGCGAGAAAAGACAAAAGCAGCGCCGCCGTCACAGCCTTGTCCGACACCGGCCACAGTAAGGCATCGACCATCGCAACGGTTAGCCCGATCCAGCACAGGCTTGTCAGGTAGATGCCGATATCGTCTTCGGTGTCACTGGCCACGTTACGCGCACTCCTCGGCTGGCGAAGCATCCCGCGCGAGTGTGGAAAGGGCAAGCGCAATGCAGGCGGGAGTTTTCCCTTGACCGCGCGCGCCCGGCAGTGAAAACAGCCCGAATGGCGACTGCGACCCTTACGATTGATCTTGATGCGATTGCTGCCAACTGGCGCGCGCTGGACCGGTTGACCGGGCCCGAAGTGCAGACGGCTGCGGTGGTGAAGGCCGATGCCTATGGGTTGGGGGTGACACGAGTGGCGCGCACCCTGGCCCATGCCGGGGCGCGGCGGTTCTTCGTGGCCTATGCCGAGGAAGGCGCGGCGGTGCGGCAGGCCCTGGGTCCGGGACCGCAGATCGCGGTGCTGTCGGGGCATTGCCCGGGCGATACCGAGATGATTCATGACCTGGATCTGACACCCATGCTGAACAGCCTGGAGCAGATCACCCGGCATCTGGAGGCGCTGCCAGGCCATCCGTTCGGAGTGCAGCTGGACACCGGCATGAACCGGCTGGGCGTCGACGGCACCGGCCTGCCGCGCAGTCTGGCGGCGACGGGGGGGATCCTTCTGGGGTCGCGCTATCATTTTGACCTGACGCGCCCTGGCGTGGGGCTGTACGGCGGCCTGCCTTACGTGGCGGCGCAGCCGGTGGTGCGGCTGTCCTTGCCGGTGATCCAGACGCGCGAGGTCGAGGTGGGCGAGGCAGTGGGTTATGGCTGCACTTGGGTCGCCGACCGGCCGGCGACAATCGCGACGGTGGCGGCGGGCTATGCCGACGGGCTGCCGCGCACGCTGTCGAACCGGGCGCGGCTTTGGGATGGCGATGTGGCCTGCCCGGTGGTGGGGCGCGTCTCGATGGATGCGATCACGGTGGATGTCAGCCACCTGGCCGAAGTGCCACGCGCTCTGGACATTCTGGGGCCAATGCAGGGGGTGGACGCGCTGGCCGAGCTGGCGGGCACCATCGGATATGAGATGTTGACCAGTCTTGGGGCGCGCTATCAGCGGCGCTATCAGGAGCGCGGGGCGTGACGGCGCTTCTGGGCGCGGTCGGACGTCCCGTTCTGCAGGCGATTGCGGCGGTCGGACGGGTGGTGCTGTTTGCGGCCGCGGTCGTCGGGCACATCTTGCGCCCGCCGTTCTACTTTCGCGAGTTTGGCGTGGCGCTGTTGCAGATCGGCTGGTTCTCGCTGCCGGTCGTCGGCTTGACCGCAATCTTCACCGGGGGCGCGCTGGCCTTGCAGATCTATGCGGGCGGGTCGCGGTTCAATGCCGAGGCCGTCGTGCCGCAGATCGTTGCGATCGGCATCACGCGCGAGTTGGGGCCGGTTCTGGGCGGGCTGATGGTTGCGGCCCGGGTCGCGAGTTCCATTGCCGCCGAAATTGGCACCATGAAGGTGACGGAACAGATCGACGCCTTGGTCACGCTATCGACGAACCCGTTGAAATATCTTGCCGTTCCGCGCGTTTTGGCGGCGACGCTGGCGATGCCGGTGCTGGTGGCGACGGGCGATGCCATCGGGATCATGGGTGGCTGGCTGGTGGGGATCACGCGGCTGGACTTCAACTCGGCCGCTTACTTGAAGAACACGTTGGATTTTCTAGAAGTCTGGGACGTCGGCTCCGGCCTCGTCAAGGGCGCGGTGTTCGGCTTCATCGTGGCGCTGATGGGCTGCTATCACGGTATGCACTCGGCGCGGGGTGCGCAGGGCGTGGGGGCAGCAACAAAGGCAGCGGTAGTCTCGGCCAGCGTGCTGATCCTGGCCGCGAACTATGTGTTGACCGAGGTGTTCTTCACCTCATGATCGAGCTGCGGGGCGTTCATAAAGGGTTCGGCGAGAACCGGGTGCTGCAGGGGGTGGATCTGACCATCGCGTCCGGCACATCGATGGTCATCATCGGCGGATCGGGGACGGGGAAGTCGGTCCTGCTGAAATGCATCCTCGGGCTGGTGCGGCCCGATGCCGGGAGCATCACGCTGGATGGGCAGGACGTGACGACAGCCGACCGCGATGCGTTTCTGGCACGGTTCGGGATGCTGTTCCAAGGCGGGGCGCTATTTGACTCGCTGCGCGTCTGGGAGAATGTTGCCTTCCGCCTGGTGCGCGGCCCGAAGGCCCTGCCGAAGGCGCAAGCGCGCGACCTGGCGGTGGAAAAGCTGCGCCGCGTCGGCCTGAAGCCGGAGGTTGCGGACCTTTACCCTGCCGAGCTGTCCGGCGGCATGCAGAAACGCGTCGGCCTCGCCCGCGCCATCGCAGCCGAGCCCGAGATCATCTTCTTCGACGAGCCCACGACTGGCCTTGACCCAATCATGGCCGGCGTCATTAACGAGCTGATACGCGAGATTGTGGTCGAGATGGGGGCCACTGCGATGACCATCACCCACGACATGTCATCCGTCCGTGCGATTGCCGACAACGTGGCGATGCTGCACGGGGGCGTCATCCGCTGGACAGGACCGGTGAGCGAAATGGACGCGACGCCGGACCCTTACGTGCAACAGTTCATCCACGGGCGCGCGGATGGGCCAATTGAGAGTGTGAGATGATCCTCTACCGCCCCACCGGACGCAAGGAACTGGACTTGATTGAGGCAAGCGGCTGGCGTCGATGGCCTCCCCGTCTTCCCGATCAGCCCATCTTCTACCCCGTAACAACTTACGCCTATGCCGAGAAGATTGCTCGAGATTGGAACTCGATCCTACCCGCACCGAATAATGAAGGCTTTGTAACACGCTTTGAGATCAACGCGGCAACTGCAGCCCGCTACCCGGTCCAGCAAGCGGGCGGTAGAGAGCATGAAGAACTGTGGGTGCCCGCGGAAGAGTTGGAAGCGTTCAACGAGGGTATCGTCGGAAAGATAGAGATCGTTGCAGTCTTCCGCGACGGCCAACTTGTCAAGAAACGATAGGGAGCGTCATTCATGAAGCTCATTCCTTTGGCGAACCTCGCCCTCCTCATCCTCTTCCCCATCGCCTGGTTCGCGCCTCTGCTCCGCGCGGCGCTGTTGCCGATCTTCGGGATGGATGAGGTCAGCGTCATCACGGGCCTCCAGTCACTCTGGGAGTCTGACCCGGCCCTCGCCCTGGCTGTCACCTTCCTTGCAATCTTTGCGCCTTACGCCAAGACCATCGGCCTCGCGCTCCTCCACTGGAACCTTTTGTCGCCCAGAACCCTTCCGGCCCTGGAAATCCTGGGCAAGCTGGCCATGGCCGATGTCTTCCTGATCGCGCTGTACATCGTGATCGTGAAGGGCGCGGGCTATGTGACGATCGAGACGGCCTGGGGTCTTTACCTGTTTACCGGCTGCATTCTCGCCTCGATCCTGATCTCCTGGAAATCGAAACCCTCCGCCTGACAAAGGGGCGCGATTTCTTCGAAGAAATCGCACCGGAGTTTTCGAAAACTCCGGTCCGCGCCTGGCCTTGATGCGGGCGGGCATTCGGGGCACTGTCCGCAGCCATGAAACAGACCGCTTCCTTCACCTGCAGCCAGTGTGGCGCGTCCTATCGCAAATGGGCGGGCAAATGCGATGCCTGCGGCGGCTGGAACACGATCGTCGAAGAGGCGCCCCTGTCCTCCGGGCCAAAGGCGTTGGGGGCCAAGGGGCGGGTGATCCCGCTGTCGGACCTTGCGACCGAGGAAGCGCCGCCACCGCGAGCTTCATCCGGGATTGACGAGTTGGACCGGGTGCTGGGGGGTGGGCTGGTCCCGGCCTCAGCCATCCTGGTGGGGGGCGATCCGGGGATCGGGAAATCCACGCTTCTGTTGCAGGCCGCGGCCAGTTTTGCGCGCAAGGGGCTGAAATGCCTGTATATCTCGGGCGAGGAAGCCAGCGCTCAGGTCCGCATGCGGGCGCAAAGGCTGGGGTTGACGGATGCCGCCGTGCAGCTGGGGGCCGAGACCAACCTGCGCGATATCCTGACGACGCTGGATGCCGAGCGCCCTGCCCTTGCGGTGATCGATTCGATCCAGACCATGTGGCTGGACAGCGTCGAGGCGGCACCCGGCAGCGTCAGTCAGGTCCGCGCGGCGGCGCATGAGCTGGTGACCTTTGCCAAGCGGCGCGGCGTGGCGGTCATCCTGGTCGGTCATGTCACCAAGGAGGGGCAGATTGCTGGTCCGCGCGTCGTTGAGCATATGGTCGATACCGTCCTTTATTTCGAGGGCGAGCGCGGGCACCAGTTCCGCATCCTGCGCGCGGTCAAGAACCGCTTCGGCCCGGCAGATGAGATCGGCGTGTTCGAGATGACGGGAGGGGGGTTGGCCGAAGTGCCGAACCCCTCGGCCCTGTTCCTGGCGAACCGCGACCAGCCCGCGCCTGGCAGTGCCGTCTTTGCCGGGATCGAGGGGACACGCCCCGTCCTCACCGAGATCCAGGCGCTGGTCGCGCCCTCGACGCTGGCCAGCCCACGCCGGACAGTGGTTGGGCTGGACAGTGGCCGGGTCTCGACCATCCTTGCCGTGCTGGAGGCGCGCTGCGGTATCCCCTTTACCGGCCTTGATGTTTTCCTGAACGTTGCTGGGGGCTTGCGGGTAAACGAGCCTGCGGCGGACCTGGCCGTTGCCGGTGCCCTTCTCTCGGCGCGCGAAGATGTGGCAATTCCGCCAGAGATGGTGCTTTTCGGGGAAATCAGCCTCTCTGGCGCTTTACGTCCGGTGGGCCAGACGGAAAACAGGTTGAAAGAAGCCCAGAAACTTGGTTTCTCACAGGCGACCGTTCCCTCGCAGTCCAAGACCGAGGGGGTGGCGGGGCTGCAGGTCAGGGTGATGCCAGACCTGACCGCGTTTGTGGGTGAAATGTTCGGGGCGGGATAAGCCCTTGCAGAAGAACGGGAATGGGGACCGAAGATGGAAAACTTGACCGCAATTGATGGTGGCGCGGCGCTGATCATCATCATTTCCTCGATCCTTGCCTTTTCGCGCGGGTTGGTGCGGGAGCTTATGGCGATCATCGGCTGGATCGGTGCGGCGATTGCGGCCTATTACTTCGCCCCCGGCGTGCAGCCGCTGGTCAAGGAAATTCCCGTGGTCGGCGAGTTCCTGTCCGACAGCTGCGAATTGTCGGTGGTGGCCGCCTTTGCCGGCGTCTTCGTCGTCGGCCTTATTGTCGCTGCCCTGTTCACACCGCTGTTTTCCGGCGCTGTTCAGCGGTCTGCGCTTGGCGGGATCGACCAGGCGCTTGGCTTCCTGTTCGGGGCAGCGCGCGGCGTGCTTCTGATCGCAATTGCCTTCATCGTCTATGACCGTGTCTTTTCGGATCAGGCCATTCCGATGGTGGACGAAAGCCGCACTGCGCTGGTCTTTGCGAACTTCCAGGCCCAGATCGACGAGAACATCCCCTCGGATGCCCCGGGATGGATTGTCGACCGCTACAACGAGCTGACCAATGTCTGCGCGACCGGCGTTGCGCCCACACCTGCTCCGGCGACGCCCACGACGCCCGCTCCGGCCACCCCTGCCCCGGCCCCGGCGGCTCCGGCAACCAACCCTTGATCGCGACCAGCGTTTTCGGGGCGTGACAGCCCCGAACGTCTGCCGTAGATAGCGGGCCAAGGCAAAGGACAGGATTCGGACGCATGGCCCCCTTCCGCTCTCACCCCTTCGATGACGACAAGCTGAAGGAGGAGTGTGGAATTTTCGGCGTTGTGGGCGTCGCGGATGCCTCGAACTTCGTGGCTCTTGGCCTGCACGCGCTGCAGCACCGAGGGCAAGAGGCCGGCGGGATTGTCAGCTACCACCCCGACCACGGCTTCAATTCGGCCCGACGCTTCGGCTATGTCCGCGACAACTTTACCAAGGCCGAGGTGATGGACACCCTGCCCGGGTCGCTGTCCATCGGCCATGTCCGCTATTCCACCGCCGGGTCGAAGGGCGCGACCGCGATCCGCGACGTGCAGCCCTTCTTCGGCGAGTTTTCGATGGGCGGCTGCGCCATCGCGCATAATGGAAACCTGACGAACGCCGCCGCGCTCCGCCGCGAACTGATCGAGCGCGGGTCGATCTTCCAGTCCTCCAGCGACAGCGAATGCATCATCCACCTGATGGCGCGGTCGATCCAGAAAACCCTGGCCGAGCGGATCAAGGACGCGCTGCGCCGGGTGGAGGGTGCGTTCAGCGTGGTCGCCATGACCCGCACCAAGCTGATCGGTGTCCGCGACCCCCTGGGCGTGCGGCCCCTGGTCCTGGGCCGGATCGGCGACTCCGGCTGGGCGCTTAGCTCAGAGACCTGCGGCCTCGACATCATCGGCGCCGACTTCGTGCGCGAGATCGAGCCGGGTGAGATGGTGGTGATCGAGGGCAACAAGATCGATTCGACCCGCCCCTTTGCCCCGGCAAGCCCGCGCTTCTGCATCTTCGAGAACGTCTATTTCTCCCGCCCCGACAGCATCATCGGAGGCCGGTCGGTCTATGAAACCCGCCGCCAGATCGGCGTCGAACTGGCCCGCGAGGCCCCGGTGGACGCCGACCTCGTCTGCCCGGTGCCCGACAGCGGCACGCCCGCGGCCATCGGCTTCAGCCAGGAATCCGGCATTCCCTACGCGATGGGGATCATCCGCAACCAGTACATGGGCCGTACCTTCATCGAGCCCACCGACCACATCCGCAACATGGGCGTCCGGCTGAAGCTGAACGTCAACCGCGCGCTCATCAAGGGCAAGCGGGTGATCCTGGTGGATGACAGCGTGGTGCGCGGCACCACCAGCCGCAAGATCAAGGACATGATCCTCGAGGCCGGCGCAGCCGAGGTCCACTTCCGCATCGCCTCGCCCCCCACGGCCTGGCCCTGCTTCTACGGCGTCGACACGCCGGAACGCTCGAAACTCCTGGCTGCGACGATGTCCGAGGACGAGATGCGCGACTGGATCGGGGTGGACAGCCTCAAGTTCATCTCCCTCGACGGCCTCTACCGCGCTGCTGGGGAAGCCGCAGGCCGCGATGCCGCGAACCCCAAATTCTGCGACGCCTGCTTCTCGGGCGACTACCCGGTCGCGCCCTCGGACAAGATCGAGGAAGGCTTCCAGATGAAAGCGGCGGAGTGAGCGAGGCCGTCGACGTCTACATTGCCGCCCTTCCGCACGACCAGCGCCAAGCCCTGACCGACCTCCGCGCACGCCTGAAGGCTCTCCTCCCCGACCATCTCGAAACCATGTCCTACGCCATGCCGGGGCTTCGCCAACCCGGCCCCAAGGGCAGGATGGTCTTGGGCTACGCGGCCTTTGCCAGGCACCTTGGGCTCTACCCCCATTCGGGCAGCGTCATCCCGCTGATCGACTGCAGGCCGTTCAAGACGTCGAAATCCGGCATCCTCTTTACCCCCGACCGCCCGCTTCCCGATGACCTTCTTCGGAAAATCATCAGCCTCCGTCAGGCCGAACTCGCCGCAGGCTATGGTCATGAGGGTTAAGCAAAGCACCCCCTTGCCCTTTCATCTTTGCCCAAATATCCCCGCCGGAGGCTCCGCAGCCTCTACAAGGACCGACGCATGACCCAGAAGATAGCCCTTGTCACCGGCGCCTCGCGCGGCCTCGGATCCGCGATTGCCGAGCAACTTGCCCTGCGCGGCTGGCACGTCGTGGCCGTCGCCCGCACGGTTGGCGGGTTGGAGGAACTGGACGACCGCGTCACGCGCGCGGGCCTGCCCGGAGCCGGGGCCCTGACGCTGGCGCCGATGGACGTAACCAATGACGATGCGATGCGCCACCTGTGCCGGTCCATTCACGACCGCTGGGGCGGGCTTGGCCTCTGGGTCCATGCGGCGGTGCATGCGGCCCCGCTGGCACCAGCGGGGTCCTTGGACCAGAAGGACTGGGAAAAGTCGCTCGCCACCAACGCCCGGGCAACGGGGATGCTGATCCCGATGGTCGAGCCGCTTTTGCGGGCGCATGAGGGGACGGCGCTCTTCCTGGACGATCCCCGTGCCGGCCAGCCGTTTTTCGGGGCCTATGGTGCAACAAAGGCTGCGCAGATGGCGCTGGCGCGCAGCTGGCAGACCGAGACGGCGAAACATGGTCCTCGCGTGGTGATCGCAACGCCGGCTGGCCTGCCGACCGCAACCCGGGCGCGCTTCTTTCCGGGCGAGGACCGCTCAAAGCTCGCCGATGTGCAGGCCGAAGCGGCGCGAATCCTGGACGAACTGTAGCCGCCGAGCGCCAAATTCCTTCGAAGGAATTTGCCAAAACTTTTCGAAAAGTTTTGGTCCCTATGCGGCCAGCGCGGCGTCGATGGCCTGCCAAAGCACCTCGACCGGCTCGATCCCCACCGAGAGGCGGATAAAGCCGTCCGGTACGGCATCGCCCCAGCGCGCGCGGCGTTCGGCGGAGGAATGGGTCGCGCCGAAACTGGTAGACTGCGCAAGGTAGGGACATGCGGATAAAAACCGTTCGGCCACGCCCGCATCGGCGAGAGTGAAGCCGATCAGGAAGCCACCGTTCGCCATCTGTCCCCCCACCATCCGGTGCGAGGGGTCGCTCGGCAGGCCAGGATAGCGCAAGGCGCGCACTGCCGGATGCACGGCCAGCCGTTCGGCGATGATGCGGGCCGATGTGCACATGCGGTCCAAGCGCAGTTCCAGGGTCTCCAGCCCACGGTGCAGAAGCCAGGCCTCGAACGGACCGAGCGTTGCCCCCGAAAGTCTGCGCCAGTCGCGCACCCGCGCCATGAGGGCTGAATCGCACCCCGCTACATGACCGGCCAGAAGGTCGGAATGCCCCCCCGGCGCCTTGGTGTCGGCGGCGACCACAAGGTCAGCACCAAGGTCCAGCGGGCGCTGTAGATAGGGCGTCATCGTGGTGTTGTCGACGACAACCCGTGCGCCCGCCGCCTTTGCCCGTTCCGCCACGGCCCGGATATCGCACACGTCGAGACCGGGGTTCGACGGCGTCTCCAGATAGACCAGGGCCGCGCCGGAGAGGTCGGCGCTGTCGTAGTCGGCGGTCGGCAGCATCCGTGCGGTGACACCGAGACCTTGCAAAAACTCGGTCGCGAGGACCCGGGTGACGTAGTAGCCGTCCGAAGGGAGGATCACCGTATCCCCCGTCTTCAGGCAGGCAAAAAGCGCCGCTGCAATCGCGGCCATGCCAGAGGGGAAGGCCACCGTTTCGGCGTTTTCCAGAAGCGAGAGCTGTGCCTCAAGCTCGGACCAGGTCGGCGTCCCGGCGCGGGAATAGCTGAAGGCCCCGGTGCCATTGGCGGGGAGGTGGAAGGTCGTTCCGGGCACGATCGCCGGGGCGATGGGGTCGCCGGGAGAGAGGCTTGCCTTGCGGTGGTGCAAAAGCCGGGCGGCGCGGCTTGCCGTGTCGTCGGTCATGGTCATTCCAGCCGGGCCGGAAAGCCCGGTGCGCGAAGGTCGGTCTTCAGCAGGTCTTCCAGCAGCTTGGCAATCATCGGCGATTGCGCCTCGCCGCCATAGGCCGCTTTTGCAGCGATGTAGGTCTGGTTGGTTACCCCTGCGAGGTCGAGGGGCACGCCGAATTCCTTGCCGAAGCCAAGCGCAAAGCCGAGGTCTTTCAGCGCCAGGTCAATGTTGAAGGCGATGTCGTAGGACCCGTTCAGGATCAGCGCGCCTTCGGTTTCGTGGACAAACGAGTTGCCGGAGGAGGCCTGGATCGCATGCCAGGACTGGGCAAGGTCCAGCCCGCCGCGTTTGGCCAGCATCAGCGCCTCGGAGGTGGCTTTCAGGTGGATGAAGGCCAGCATGTTGGTGATCACCTTGATGATCGCGGCGCTGCCCAGCGGCCCCATGTGGAACATCCTGTTGCCGATGACCGACAGCGCCGGGCGGTGGAGGTCGATCAGCTCTGGCTCGCCACCGAGAAGCACGGTGATCTCGCCCCGCGCGGCAAGGTGAACGCCGCCGGTCACCGGGGCCTCTAGCAGCTGCACGCCGCCAGAGCGCGCCAGGCCCGCAAGCCGCAACACGTCGTCGCGGCTGAGGGTCGAGTTCTCGATCCAGGTAGCACCCGGTTTCAGGCCGGTCATCAGTTCCGCCAACACCGCCTCGGACACGGCAGGGTTCGGCAGGCAGGTGAAGACATGGTCCACCTGCCCGGCCATTTCGGTGACCGAGGCTGCCACAGTGGCCCCCATCGCCCGGTGACGGTCGGCCAAGCCCGCATTGCGGTCATAGACCGTGAGCCGATGGCCCGCCTTCAAAAGGCTGGCCGCGATGTGGCCGCCGAGGTTTCCCAAGCCGATGTACCCGTAGTGCATGTTCCCCCCCGCGTACGATTTTTCGACGAAAAATCGGTTCCTTACGCCTCACCGTAGCCCACGATGCCCTTGACCTCGCAGAAGTCATGGATGCCCCAGTCGGCATATTCGCGGCCGTTGCCGGACTGCTTGTAGCCGCCGAAGGGGGCCGAGGTGTCCCAGTCGGGATAGTTCAGGTTCACGGTCCCGGCCCGCAAGCGGCGCGCCACGGGCTTTGCGTCCTCGACCGGTCCGGCGATATAAGCGGCAAGACCGTAGACGGTATCATTGGCCTGCTGGATCGCGTCCTCGATGCTGTCATAGGGCTGGATCGCCAGCACCGGTCCGAAGATCTCTTCCTTCGAGATCGTCATGGAATTGACCACATCGCCAAAGACCGTGGGCCGGACGAACCAGCCGCGGTTCAGGTCGGCCGGGCGGCCCACGCCGCCGGTCACGAGCGTCGCGCCTTCGTCGATCCCGGCCTGGATCAGGCGCTGGACCTTGTCGAACTGCAGCTTTGACACGAGTGGGCCCATTTCGGTGGCCTCGTCGCGCGGATCGCCGACCTTGATCTTCTCGGCGGCCTCCTTGGCGGCTTTCAGGGCCTCGGCCTGCTTGTTGCGGGGCACGAGCATGCGGGTCGGCGCGTCGCAGGACTGGCCGGTGTTCGACATGACGGCATGTTCGCGGTCGGCAGGATGATGTTGGGCGACTTGCCCCCCATCTCTTGCGCCACGCGCTTGGCCGTGGGGGCGGCGACAGCGGCGATCTGGGTTCCGGCGCGGGTCGAGCCGGTGAAGCTGACCATGTCGACCTCGGGGTGTTCGGACATTCGCGCGCCGACCTCGGGCCCCGCGCCATGGACCAGGTTGAAGACCCCTGGCGGCACGCCCGCGTCATGGCAGACCTGAGCGAAAAGCGTGCCCGAAAGCGGCGCGATTTCCGACGGCTTCAGCACCATCGTGCAGCCCGCGATCAGCGCCGGGGCCACCTTGCAGGCGATCTGGTTCATCGGCCAGTTCCAGGGCGTGATCAGCGAGCAGACGCCAATCCCCTCATAGACGATCCGGGTGGTGCCGCGGTTGTATTCCCAGACGAATTCCTCACCCGCCTTGATCGTCGCCTCGAAATGCACTTGCCCGGCCCAGGCCTGTGCGTTGCGGGCCCAGGTGATCGGCGCGCCCATCTCGGTCGACATGACCTGCGCGAAATCCTCGTACCGCTCGTTGTAGATCTCGAGGATGCGCTTCACGATGGCCAGACGTTCCTTGGCAGGGCGGTAGGTCCAGCTGTCGAAGGCCGCACGAGCCGCCAGGATGGCGCGGTCGGCGTCCTCACGACTGCCCATCGCCACTTCGCAGACGATCTCCTCGGTCGCGGGGTTTTCCACGCCCATGCGGTTCTTGGAAATGGGGTCCACCCATTGGCCATTGATGTAGAATTTCAGCATGTTGGCGGGGATCATTGCGACCTCACTTGAAGTAGATGTTGAAGCGGGCACGAATGGCGGCGTCAATCTCTGGGTCGACGCGGCACCCTGCCTTGGCGAGGATAGAGTTCTTGCGGGCGATGGCGGTGTCAAGCAGAAGCGGTTTTCCGGCCTCGTTCCATTCTTTGGGCGACATGCGGTTCGCGACCTTGGGGTAGATGTATTCGGTCTGCATCAGCTTTAGCGTCTGATCAGAGCCGAGATAATGGCCCGGCCCGCCAAGGCAGACGTCCTTCATCGCGTCGATGGACGTGCTGTCTGGCGTCACGTCGATGCCCCGCACCAACCGCATGGCCTGCCCCAAGAGATCATCGCCAAGCACCAGGGATTCGAGGCAGAAGCCGAGGAGCGAGGCGTGCATCCCGACAGCCTCGTAGCACATGTTGAGGCCCGCAAGTCCGGCCAGCGCATTGGTGATCCCCTGTTCCCATCCGGCCTGCATGTCGGGGAGTTTGGAGTCACTGATCCCGCTCGCCGCCCCGCCAGGAAGGCCATAATAGCGGTGCATCTGTGCGCAGCCGGCGGTCAAAAGCGCCTGTTCGGCGCTGCCGCCCGACATGGCCCCTGTGCGCAAGTCACTGACGAAGGGCCAGGTGCCAAAAATCGCCGGGGCGCCGGGCTTGATCGCGTTCACGTACACCACGCCGGCGAGGCACTCGGCGACCGCCTGCACGATGGCAAGCGCGATGGGCGCGGGCGCAGTTGCCCCGGCCTGACCTGCGCTTAGAAGAAGCATCGGCATCCCTCGCCGAATGCAATCCTCCATCGTGATGCAGGATTCCTCGGCGAACTTCATCGGGGGCACGACAAAGCAGTTCGAGTTCGAGACGAAGGGGCGTTCCAGCCATTTCTCCTCTCCCCCCGCAACCATGTAGAGCATTTCGAAACAATCAGCGACATGGGAGGGGTCGGAAAAGCTGGTGCCGACATGCTTTACGGTGCCTGCAAGGCTGCCATAAAGCGTGTTCAGGTCCATCTCCTTGTTGTCCTTAACGTCCCGGCAGACCATGGTCCGCTGGTAAAAGTGGATGTTGTCCAGGTTGTCGACCAGCCGGGCCGCGTCATACAGGTCCTGCGCGGTCGATTCGCGGTAGTCCAGCGTGATCGGATCGACAATATGGACCGCAGCCCCCGCGGTGCCGTAGTGGACGTTGGTCCCCGTCAGGTGCAGGTCGTGTTTCGGGTCGCGGGCGTAAAGGGTGATGTCGCGGGCGGCAACGCTCAGCATGTCCTCGACCAGCGCGCGGGGAAAGCGGATGCGGCCGTCATCGCCCAGGATCGCGCCCGCTTCGGTCAGAAGCTTCACGCCAGATGGCGGGGCCTGCGACAGGCCGATCTGTTCCAGCGCATCCAGTGCGGCGGCGTGGATCTGTTGAACTCCGGCCTCGGTCAGGGGCTTGTACTGGCCGCCGGGCAGGCCGGGACGGACGGGTTTCACGTCATCGGCAAGGGGTGCGGCGCGCAGCGCCACCCGGGCCTGACGGCCCCCGGAACGGCGGGCGCGGGCAGGTTCGCAGGTTTCGCCCAAAAGGCTGGTGTCATCGGTCATTGGGCGGATCCCTTGAAAAGGAGTGCATCGATGTCGTCGCCGCTGGCGGTGGCCATGAGTGGCGCGAAGGAGCCGTGGTCCAGCATCGCGCTGACACTGTCGCGGATGGCGGCATGGGTCAGGCGGGCGATCTGGCTGCCGGTGGAAATGCGGCGGACGCCTAATGTTGCCAGATCTGCAACAGTCAGGCTTTTCAGCGGCCCGGCGGCGAGGGCGTTCACCGGCTTGGTGACCGAGGCCAGGATCTGGCGCAGTTCCTCGCGCCCCGGCGGCACGGGAATGTAGAGGAGGTCGGCCCCCGCGGCCTGAAACGCCTGCAGGCGACGGATGCCTTCGGCCAGGTCATAGGTGCCGTGCATGACGCCATCGGCCCGGGCGCAGAAGATGAAGGGGCGGCGCAGCGCGCGGGCGGCGGCGGCCCCTGCCCTGATACGTTCCACTGCCAGATCAAAGGCATAGGGCGCGTTGCCGGGGATCATCTGTGTGTCCTCGACGCTGATCCCGGACAGGCCGATCTCGGCAGACAGACGGACGGTTTCGGCCACCGTATCGGGGCTGTCGCCAAAGCCATTCTCGAAGTCGCCGGACACGGGCAGCGGCGTCGCGGCGATCAGGTCCTGGGCATGGGCCAAAGCCTCGTCCCTGGTCACGCCGCCAAGGTCGGGGCGGCCCAGGGTGAAGGCATGGGCGGCGGAGCTGGTCGCCAGCGCCTTGGCCCCAAGGGCCGCCATCATCCTGGCCGAGCCCCGGTCCCAGGGGTTCGGGATGACGAAGCAGCCCGCCTGGTGCAGGTCGTGGAAGCCCTGATGGCGGGCGGCCAGCGTCATGCGCGCACCCGGTCGGATTTCGGGTCGTGCATGGGCACAAGGCTGGCGATGGCCGCGTGGCGCTGGCCGGCGACCTCGATTTCGTAGGTGGAGCCCAGGATGTCGTCGTCGCTTTGTCCTTTGGCCGGGACATAGCCCATGCCGATCGCCCCGCCGAGGAAATGGCCGTAGTTGCCGCTGGTCACGGGGCCAACGATTTTCCCATCGCGGACAATGGCTTCGTTGTGGAAGAGAAGCGGTTCGGGGTCCTTCAGGCGGAATTGGAGCATCTTGCGGGCAAGCCCCGCATCCTCTTTCCGCAGGACGGCGTCGCGGCCGAAGAAGGCGGGCTTCTTGCGGCTGACGGTGAAGCCGAGGCCCGCTTCCAGCACGTGGTCTTCATCCGTTATGTCGTGGCCCCAGTGGCGGTAGGCCTTCTCAATCCGGCAGGAATCCAGCGTGTGGAGGCCGCAGAGCTTCAGGTCGGGCTGGGCCTCCAGAAAGGCTTCGAAGACATGGGCAGTCTGGTCGGCGCTGACGTAAAGCTCCCACCCCAGCTCGCCCACATAGGTCACGCGATGCGCTCGGGCGAGGCCCATCCCGATCTCGATTTCCCGCGCCACGCCAAAGGGATGGGCCGCGTTGCTGAAGTCGTTGGGTGAGACTTTGGCCAGCACGTCACGCGACTGCGGGCCCATCAGGCAGAGGACGGACTCGGCCGCGGTGACATCGGTGATGACCGCGAAGTCGTCCCCCACATGGGCCCGCATCCAGGCGAGGTTGCGTTGCAGCGTAGCACCCGGAACGACGGCGAGATAGGCGGTCTCGGACAGGCGGGTGATGGTAAGGTCGGCCTCTATCCCCCCGCTTTCGTTGAGGAACATGGTGTAGACGATCTTCCCCGCCGGGACATCCATTTGCGCCGACGCGATCCGGTTGAGGAAGGCGCAGGCATCGCGCCCCTCCACCCGGATCTTGCCGAAGCTGGTCATGTCGAAGAGACCAGCAGAGGTGCGGACGGCCATATGTTCGGCGCGCTGGTTATCAAACCAGTTCTGCCGCTTCCAGCTGTAGCGGTACTCCCGCTCCTGCCCCTCGTTCGCGAACCAGTTGGCGCGTTCCCAACCCGCGACCTCGCCAAACACCGCCCCACGGGCCTTCAGGTGTTCGTGGATCGGCGACCGGCGGACGCCCCGCGAGGTCACCACCTGACGGTAGGGGAAGTGGTCGGCGTAAAGGAGGCCGAGGGTCTCCGTCACCCGCTCCTTCAGGTAGCGGCGATTCTTCTGGAAGGGCTGCGCCCGGCGGATGTCGACTTCCCAGAGGTCGAAGGGCGGCTCGCCCTCGGTGATCCAGTGCGCCAGCGCCTGACCGGCCCCGCCCGAGGAGACGATGCCGATGGAATTGTATCCAGCGGCGATCCAATAGCCCTTCACCTCGGGCGCCTCGCCCAGGTAGTAACGGTCGTCGGGGGTGAAGCTTTCGGGCCCGTTGAAAAAGGTGTGGATGCCCGCGGTCTGGAACAGCGGCATCCGGTTCATCGCGTGTTCCAGGATGGGCATGAAGTGGTCCCAGTCCTCGGGCAGCGTGTCGAATTCGAAGTCCTTGCGGATGCCCTCCATGCCCCAGGGCTTGGCCTTCGGCTCGAAGGCGCCCAGCATCATCTTGCCCGCATCCTGCTTGTAATAGGCGCATTCGTCCGGCACCCGCAGGACCGGCAAATCCTTAAGTCCGTCAACGGGTTCGGTGACGAGGTAGAAGTGTTCGCAGGCATACAGCGGCAGCGTGACGCCGTTCTGCGCGGCAAGGTCCCGGCCCCACATCCCGCCGCAGTTCACGATGACATCGGCCTCGATATGCCCCGGGCCTTCGGCGGTCTCATAGTCCACGCCTGTCACCCGGCCACCCGAGGTCATGACCTTGGTGACCAGCGCCCCTTCAAAGATCTTCGCGCCCCGCATCCGCGCGCCCTTGGCCAAGGCCATCGCGATGTTGGCCGGGTCGCATTGTCCATCCAGAGGCAACGCCACTGCGCCCACCACGTCGGACACGTTCAAATGCGGATAGCGCGCCTTCACCTCACCCGGCGAAATCTCGTGCACCTCCACATTGAAAATCCGCGCCACCGTGGCCTGGCGCAGCAATTCCTCATGCCGCTCTGCCGTCAGCGCCACGGAAATCGACCCGACCTGCTTCATCCCCGTCGCAACGCCGGTTTCAGCCTCCAGCCCCCGGTACAGATCCGCCGAATACTTCGCCAGCCGCGTCATGTTGGCCGACCCGCGCAGCTGCCCGATCAGCCCGGCCGCGTGCCAGGTTGTCCCGCTCGTCAGCTTCCGCCGTTCCAGCAGCACCACGTCGGTCCAGCCCGCCTTGGCCAGGTGATAGGCCACCGAACAGCCCGAGACCCCGCCCCCGATCACCACCGCCCGCGCCTTGGTTGGAATCTCAGCCATTCTTCCGGTCCTCGTTCTTCGCGTCCCAGGCCGGGCCGTCCGGCAGGACCGTTGCCTTCACGCGGTCGCCGAAGATCTCCACCTCGACTACCGTCCCCGCCACCGCAAGGTCCGTCCGCAGCATCCCCAGCGCCATGGAATGGCCTACCCGGTAGCCCCACGCACCCGAAGTCGTCTCGCCGACCACCTGCCCGCCATGCCACAGCGTCGACATGTAGGGCGCGTCACACTCCCCCGCCTCGACCTTTAAGGACACGAACCGCTTCTTCACCCCGCGCTGCTTCTCCGCCGCCAAAGCCGCCTTGCCGGGGAACTCATGGCCCCAGTCGATGAACCGCTCCAGCCCGCCTTCCAGCAGCGAATAGTCGGTGGACAGATCGCCCTTCCAGGCGCGGTAGCCCTTCTCGATCCGCATGGAGTTCAGCGCCCGCATACCGAAGGGTTTGGCACCCCCCGCAAGCAGTGCGTCGTAGATATGCGGCGCATCTGCCCGGTCGCAGTGGATTTCCCAGCCAAGCTCGCCCGCAAAGGACACCCGGACCAGCGCCACGTCCTTGCCCGCCACCTTGGCGAAATACTGCACCGAGAGCCACGGCAGCGTCAGGTCCGCCTCTGCGATCCCCGCGAGCAGATCGCGCGCCTTGGGGCCGGTGACGATGAAGCAGTGGATCTGGTCGGTCCAGTCCTCCAGCGTGACGCCTTCGGGCAGACCTTTGCGCAGGATGTCGGCGTCGTGGGACTGCGCGACGGCGGCGGTGATCACTCCGACGTCCTCGTCGCTGAACGGCAGGCACGTCATCTCGGTGACGATCCGGCCGCGGTCATCGGCAAAGTACAGAAGGCCCGTGCGCCCTGGCTGCGGCAGCTTCGACGCGGTCAGCGACGCCAGATGCGCCCGTGCGCCGGACCCCGCCAGCCGCAGGCGGGTAAAGCCCGGCAGGTCCAGGACGCCGACCCCATCCCGCACCGCCTCGCATTCGGCCTTGATCCGGGCCTCCCAAGGGCCCGCACGGCCCCAGGTCTGGGTCGCCTCCCAGGACGTATCATCACCAGGGGCCGCAAACCACTCCGCCCGTTCCCAGCCGTTGTAGGGCGCGAACTGGGCGCCGAGGGCCTTGAGCTTGTCATGCACCGGCGAAAGCTTGCGGTCGGGCGCGGCAGGCCAGCGGGCCATCGGGAAGTGCATCCCGTATTCGTGGCCGTAGACCTCCATCCCCTTCTGGACGAGGTAGTCGTGATCCTCCCAACCCGTGAAGCGGCGCGGGTCGCAGGACCACATGTCCCATTCCGTGCCGCCCTCGGTGACCCATTCCGCCAGCACCTTCCCCGCGCCGCCCGCCTGGCAGATGCCGAAGGTGAAGACGCAGGCCTCGAACGCGTTCGGGACGCCGGGCATCGGGCCGATCAGCGGATTGCCGTCCGGCGTATAGGGGATCGGGCCGTTGATGACCTTGGTGAGATTGGCCTTCTGCAACAAGGGTACCCGGGCCATCGCGTCGTTGATGTGCCATTCCAACCGCTCCAGATCGTCAGGGAAGAGCTGGAAGGAGAAATCCTCGGGCATCGGGTCGTCGGGCGTCGCCCAATGCGCGCGGCAGGGGTTCTCGTAGGGGCCAAGGTTGAAGCCCATCTTTTCCTGCCGCAGGTAGTAGGACGAATCCACGTCGCGGAGGAGCGGCAACTTGTGGCCGACCTCCTTGGTCCAGGCCTCCAGCTCTGGGATGGTGTCGAACAGCATGTACTGGTGGCTCATCACCATCATCGGGACGCGGCGGCCGAACATCGCGCCAACTTGAGCCGCGTAGTAACCGCCCGCGTTCACCACGTATTCGGCACGCACCTCGCCTTTCGGAGTGCTAAGAATCCACTCCGACCCAGTCCAGCGTGCCGCCGTCACCGGGCAGAACCGTTCCACCCGCGCGCCCAGCTGGCGGGCACCGGCAGCCAGAGCCTGGGTCAACTGCGCGGGGTCAATATCGCCGTCATAGGGATCGTACAGCGCGCCGGTCAGGTCATGCGTCTCGACGAAGGGGTAGCGGCTGCGGATCTCGTCCGGGCCAAGGATGTTCAGGTCCATCCCCTGATACCGGCCCATCCCGACGACGCGCTTGAACTCTTGGAGACGCTCCTTCGAATGCCCCAAACGCACCGACCCGGTGACGTGGTAATTCATCGGATAGTTCACCGCCTCGCCCAGGCCCCGGTAAAGGCTGGCCGAATAGCGCTGCATGTTCATGATCGACCAGGAGGAGGAAAACGTCGGCACGTTCCCCGCCGCATGCCAGGTAGACCCGGCCGTCAGTTCGTTCTTCTCCAGCAGAAGACAGTCCGTCCACCCCGCCTTCGCCAGATGGTAAAGCGCCGAGGCCCCGACGGCCCCGCCACCAATGATCACCACCCGAGCCGATGCAAACTCTGCCATCGCCGCCTCCCTGAACCTCTGCCACTATCCGCTGCCACGCGCCCGCTTTCAATTCGGCGGGAACCGGGCTATTGATCGAAAAACCCGATCAAGCGGCTTTCTCTTCCTCAAATATCCTCCGGGGGTCCGGGAGTGGAAACCCCTGGGGGTCAGCAACAGGCGCAGCGTATGCAGATCGACCTCCTCGACACCTTCCTTGATCTTGCGGAGACCCGAAGTTTCCACCGCACGGCCGAGCGTCTCAGGATCACGCAGTCCACGGTATCCTCCCGCGTCACGGCACTGGAGCAGGCAGTCGGGTCCAGGCTCTTCGACCGCTCCCGTGCCGGGACCGACCTCACGCCCGAAGGGAAACGTTTCGAACCCCACGCCCGCGCGCTGCGGCATGAATGGAACGAGGCGCGGCGGCGCATCCAGATTCCGCAGGGGGCGGCACAGCTTCTGCGGCTGGGCATCCAGAACGACCTCGCGGCGGTCTATCTGGGTGATTGGGTGGCCGAGTTTCGCGCGGCCTTCCCGGAAACTGCGTTCTACATCGAGCCCGACTATTCCAACCAGATGTGCGCCGACCTTCTGACCGGCATCCTCGACTTCGCGGTGATGTTTTCCCCAAAGCCTCACCCTGACCTGCACTTCGACTCTGTGGGCGAGGTCACCTACCGCATGGTCTCCACCGACACCGCGACCCTCGCCGACATCCGCCCCGAAAGCTTCGTCTTCGCCCATTTCTCCCCGGCCTTCGAGGAAATGCACCGCCAGGTCACGCCGGACCTTGCGGGCTCGCCGGTCTCGGTCGGCCAGTCGGGTTCGGTCGTCTCGCTGCTGAACGCAATGGGCGGCTCTGGCTATGTGCTGGAAAAGTCGGCCCAAGACCTGATCGCTTCCCCGCGCTTCATGGCGGTGAAGGACGCCCCGCCCCTCCGCCAGCCCGTGTTCGCCGCGATCCACATCCGGCACCGGACGCTGCCCCTGCACCGCCGGCTGACGCAACTTGTCGCCGGACATTTCCGGACCGGCGGGTAGGGTGGGCATTCTTGCCCACCTTCCGTCAAAACACCATCTGCACCCGGTGGCCCGGAGCATGGGCGAGGCGAACCCAGGTCACGGGCCCTCCGGTCCCGTGGGTTGTCCGCTCCGCCACCAGAAGTGCTGTGCCGGGGCTAACTCCCATCACCTTGGCCTCGCGCGGGCTGGCCGGTTCTGCGGTGAAGGCGATGTCGCCAGACACGAGACTGACATGCGTGACCAGCCATTCGTTCACGCTGACCGCCGCAAAGTCCGGCAAGGGTGAAGTCAGGACAACGGGGTTCAGCCAGCGGGTTTCCATCACGTAGGGCCGTCCCCCAGCGAGGTGCAACGTTTCCAGGTAGCGCATAGCCTCGCCCTCTGGCAGTCCAAGGCGGGCAGAGACCGGGACAGGTGCAGGCGCAAGTCGGTCAGCGAGCAACTTGAAGTCGTAGGAAAGGCCCCGGCCAAGCACGTCCAGCCGGATCACCGGGATTTCCAGCCGCGCGCGGCGTACGGGAAGTTCGGCAACCCGGGTTCCGGCGCGTTTCTTTCGTTCGATCACGCCTGCCTCGGCCAGCGCCGTCAGTGCCCGGTTGACCGTGGCCCGCGCCACGCCGAATTCCTCGGCCAGCGCCTCTTCGCCCGGGATCAGCGCGCCCGGAGGCCAGTCACGCACCCGGATACGGCGCAGGACCTCGGCGCGAATGTCCTCCCAGCCGGTCACAGCGCATCCCGCAAACGGCGCATTGTGGTGCGGAAACGCTCGGCAATGGTGTCGCGGGCGATGTGGCGTCCATCCTTCACGATGTGACGCCCGGCAGACCAGAGATCGGTGACCAGACTGTCTCGGCCGGCAAAGATGAAGGCGTCAAGCAGCGCGTCGCCTGAAAGCCCCACCAGTCGCAGGTTACCGGTATCCAGCGCCAGAAGATCGGCCCACTGGCCCACCTCGATCCGCCCCGAACCGCGCCCGGCCGCTTGTGCCCCACCCTTGGCGGCCTCTTCCCACAAAAGCCGCCCAGAGGAGCGATGATCAGCCATGACGGCGCGTGCCTTCAGTTTCAGACGTTGAGAGTATTCCAGGCTGCAAAGCTCTTCTGCCAGCGAGATGCGGACGTTGGAATCCGTCCCCACACCGAACGCGCCCCCCGCCGCCAGCCAGCCCGGCCCATCGAAGATACCGTCGCCCAAATTGGCCTCGGTGACCGGGCAAAGGCCAGCGACGGCCCCAGTTTGCGCAAGCAAGGCGGTCTCAGCAGGCGTCATCTGCGTCGCGTGGATCATGCACCAACGCGCGTCCAGCGGCAGGTTGGCCACTGCCCATTCGACGGGACGGGCGCCCCAGGCGGCTTGCACCTCGGTCACTTCGGCGACCTGTTCGGCGATGTGGATATGGATTGGTCCCTTCGTCATCGCGGCCACCCGGTCCAGCGTGGCCCGGCTGACTGCCCGCAGGGAATGGGGTGCCACGCCCAGCGTGGCATCCGTGAGTCCGGCAAGCGCTTTCCCAGCACCCTCAAATACCTGGGCATAGATATCGGGGGCCGACCCAAAACGCAGCTGCCCCCCGGCCAGCGCCTGGCCATCGACGCCACCCTGTTCATAAATCACCGGCAGGTGGGTGAGACCGAGGCCCGTTTCGCGCGCGGCCTCGGCAATCCTCCCCGACATCTCGGCCGGATCGGCATAGGTCCCGCCTTCAACGGGATGGTGGAGATAGTGGAACTCGGCAAGACCGGCGAAGCCGCTCTCCGCCATCTCGACCATCGCCTGCGCGGCAATCGCCTGCACGTCCTCGGGCGAAAGGCGTCCGAGGAACCGATACATCAGCGCGCGCCAGGTCCAGAAGCTGTCCTGCCCCGCTGTCCGCGCCTCAGTCAGCCCCGCAATCGCGCGCTGGAAGGTGTGAGAGTGCAGATTCACCGGCGCGGGGAGGAGGCAGCCGAGTGCCACCCCTTCGGCCGCCACTCCCGAACTGATCGAAGCGATGCGCCCGTTTTCGACAACGATGCGGACATCCTTTGTCCAGCCTTCTGGAAGCAGAGCAGTGGCGGCGTGCAGGATCATCGGCGATTCGCTTGACTTGTATTATGTCTAGACATATTAGCCAATACATCACGCATAAGGCAAGCCGATGATCCTGACCCATGCCACTCTTGCGACGATGAGCGCCGAAGCGGAGTCGGGCGGCTACGGCCTGATCCCCGATGCCGCCGTCGTGGTGGACGGTGCGCGGATTGCCTGGGTCGGGCCGATGGCGGACCTGCCCGATGCCTACCGATCGCATCTGGAACACGACTGCGCAGGTCGGCTGGTGACGCCGGGCCTGATCGACTGCCACACCCATGCGGTCTTTGCCGGGCACCGGGCCGTGGAGTTCGAACTGCGCCTGAAGGGCGCGAGCTATGAAGAGATCGCGCGGGCCGGTGGCGGCATCCTGTCCACCGTGACCGCCACGCGGGCGGCGTCGGAGGAAGAGTTGCTGGCGCGCGCCCTGCCCCGCATCGACCAGCTGATCGCCTCGGGCGCCACGACGATCGAGGTGAAGTCCGGCTATGGCCTGACGATCGCGGACGAGTTGAAGATGCTGCGCGCGGCGCGGAGGATCGGGCAGGCGCGCCCGGTCACAGTCAAGACCACGCACCTTGCGGCGCATGCGATTCCTCCGGAATACAAAGGCCGGGCAACGGCTTACATCGACGAGGTCGCGCTGCCGTCCCTCCGGCAGGCCCATGCCGAAGGGCTGGTCGATGCGGTCGACGCCTTCTGCGAGGGCATCGCCTTTTCGGTTGAGGAGCTGCGTCCCCTGTTCACCGAGGCCCGCGCCCTGGGACTGCCGGTGAAACTCCACGCCGAGCAACTGTCGGACCTCGGCGGCGCGGCCTTTGCGGCCGGACAAGGAGCCCTGTCGGCAGACCATCTGGAGTATCTCTCGGCCGAGGGAATCGCCGCAATGGCCAGGGCGGGCACAGTGGCGGTGATCCTGCCGGGGGCCTTCTACACCCTGCGCGAAAGCCAGCTGCCCCCCATTGCGGCCCTCCGCGCGGCGGGCGTGCCGATGGCGGTGGCGACCGACCTGAACCCCGGCTCCTCGCCCATGGCCTCGCTGACGCTGGCGATGAACATGGCCTGCACGCTGTTCCGCCTCACTCCAGAAGAGGCGCTGCTCGGCACCACCGCCCATGCCGCCCGCGCCCTTGGCCTGACCGACCAGGGCCGCATCGCGGCGGGCCTGCGCGCCGATCTCTGTGTCTGGGACGCCGACCACCCGGCTGAACTCAGCTATCGCATCGGGGCCACGGTCCTGCACAAACGTATATACGGAGGCCGCCTTGACGCCTGAAATTCTGATCCCCGGCCAGGTCAGCCTTGCGCAGCTGGAGCGTATATACAGGCTGGTCCTGCCCGCCCGCCTGCACGACAGCGCGCGTCCAGGCATCGAACTTGCGGCAGGCCACATTGCGGCAGCGGCCAATGGCAGCGCGGCGGTCTACGGGGTGAACACGGGCTTTGGCAAGCTGGCAAGCATCAAGATCGCCCCACAAGACACTGCCACACTTCAGAAAAACCTGATCCTCTCCCACTGCTGCGGGGTTGGCGCGCCCATGCCCGCGGATGTGGCGCGGCTGATGATGGTGCTGAAGCTCCTGTCGCTTGGACGCGGAGCCTCGGGTGTCCGGCCCGAGGTTGTGGCGCTGATCGAGGGAATGCTGGCCGAGGGCGTGACGCCGGTGATCCCGGATCAAGGTTCGGTCGGGGCATCGGGCGATCTTGCGCCCCTGGCCCACATGACGGCCGTGATGATCGGCCACGGCGAGGCGCTGGTGGATGGTCAGGTGAAGCCCGGCGCGGAAGCACTTGCGAAGAAAAGCCTTTCTCCGATAACGCTCGGCGCGAAAGAGGGTCTTGCCCTCATCAACGGCACTCAATTCTCGACGGCTTACGCGCTGGCAGGGCTGTTCCAGGCTTGGGCTGCCGCGCAAGAGGCGCTGGTGATCTCGGCGCTGTCGACCGACGCGATCATGGGCTCCACCGCGCCGCTGGAGCCTGAGATACACGCGCTTCGCGGCCAGCCCGGCCAGATCGACGCGGCGGCCACGATGCGGGCGCTGCTGGCAGGCAGCGAAATCCGCGAAAGCCACCGTGAGGGCGATACGCGGGTGCAGGACCCCTATTGCATCCGCTGCCAGCCGCAGGTGACCGGGGCGGCGATGGACGTCCTGCGGATGGCCGCCCGGACGCTGGAGATCGAGGCCAACGCGGCCACCGACAACCCGCTGGTCCTGTCAGACGGCCAGATCGTCAGCGGTGGGAACTTCCACGCCGAACCCGTTGGTTTTGCAGCAGATATGATCGCGATGGCCGTGGCCGAGATCGGTGCCATCGCGCAGCGGCGGGTGGCGCTGATGGTGGACCCGACGCTGTCGTTCGACCTGCCCGCCTTCCTGACGCCGAAGCCCGGCCTCAACTCCGGCCTGATGATCGCCGAAGTGACGACAGCCGCGCTGATGAGCGAGAACAAGCACCTGGCCCATCCCACGGTGATCGACTCGACGCCCACTTCCGCCAACCAGGAGGATCATGTCAGCATGGCCGCCCACGGCGCGCGGCGGTTGCGCCGGATGGTGAAGAACCTGAACGTGATTCTGGGCGTCGAGGCGATGTGCGCGGCTCAGGGGGTAGAGTTCCGCGCGCCTCTGCGCACCTCTGCCCCCCTGCAGGCCGCCGTGCGCGCGCTGCGGACCGAGGTCCACGCGCTGGAGGAAGACCGTTACCTCGCCCCCGACCTGGCAAAGGCCGCGGCGCTGGTGGCCGACGGCGCGCTTTCGAAAGCGACGGGCGTCACCCTGCCCGACCTCACCTCATTTCATGTCTGAAAATATCCTCTGGGGGTCCGGGGGGCGACGCGCCCCCGGGGTCTCCACCCCGCGATGGAGCCAAGAATGACGAACCCCCGCCACAACCTCCGCGACGTCTACCCGCCGACCGGTCCCGAGAAGACCGCCAAGACCTGGGCCGGTGAGGCCGCGATGCGGATGCTGATGAACAACCTGCATCCCGATGTGGCGGAAAACCCGCATGAGCTGGTG
>JALOTD010000046.1 GCA_025458105.1 Tabrizicola sp.
CACGTCGCCGTCATAGTTCTTGCAGGCCCAGACATAGCCGCCCGACCATTTCAGGGCGGATGCCACCATGTCGTCGATCAGCCGGTGTTCGTAGGTGATCCCGGCTTTCTTGAAGGCGTCGGCGAATTCCTCGTCGAAGACCTTCTGGAACAGGTCCTTGAAGCGGCCGTCATATGCCTTGAGGATCGTGTTCTTGGTCGAAAGGTACACCGGCCAGCCCTTCATCAAACCATAGTTGAAGGACGAGCGCGCGAAGTCGATGATTGACTGGTCGAGGTTGTACATCCCCATCACCACGCCGGCGCCTGGGGCGTTGAAGACCTCTTTCTCGATGACTTCGCCGTCGTCGCCGACGAATTTCAGCGTAAGCTTGCCCTTGCCGGGGAAGCGGAAGTCGGTCGCCCGGTATTGGTCGCCATAGGCGTGGCGTCCGACGACGATGGGCTTTGTCCAGCCGGGGACAAGGCGGGGGACGTTCTTGCAGATGATCGGCTCGCGGAAGATCACGCCGCCCAGGATGTTGCGGATCGTGCCGTTCGGCGACTTCCACATCTGCTTCAGGCCGAACTCCTCGACCCGGGCTTCGTCCGGGGTGATGGTGGCACATTTCACGCCAACGCCGTGCTTCTGGATCGCATGGGCCGCGTCGATGGTGATCTGGTCGTTGGTGCGGTCGCGCTCTTCGATCCCGAGGTCGTAGTAGTGCAGGTCAATGTCGAGATAGGGCAGGATCAGCTTTTGCTTGATGAAGTCCCAGATGATCCGGGTCATCTCGTCGCCGTCAAGCTCGACGACGGGGTTCTGTACCTTGATCTTCGACATGTCCGGCCTCCTGTGGATTCGGTTGGCGCGGTCATAGCGGAAAAGCGGCGGCTTGGGAAGGGCGGTATGCGATTGTATACCGAATTACCGCTGTCGCCCTCTATCGACGATTCGGGAGCAGGTAAACCAACATGGCCAGTGCCATGAGGACCATCACCGCTACCAGATGAAGGTTCCCGGTGACCCTTGCTGTCACAAGCCAATCTGAGCAGTCAGCCGCTAGAAAAGCCAAGAAGACGGTGGTTAACACGAAAACGCTGACAAGGGCCCACTCAGTAAGCGAGATTGGCTTGCGGAAGCGAAATGCCCGCAGCAGGGCGGGTATCAGCAGCAATGCCAGGCCAGCAAAGGCAACTTCATCGTCGCTACCGCTGCTGTGCAAGCTATTGCAGGGGAAAGTTCCATTTGAGGAAAGACCTATCGGCGGGGCGGTCAACCCCAGAACCGCAAGCAGCACCAGCAAAGTGATCGCAGTTGCCGATCGGTAAGCGCTCATCGGGCTAAGCCTTCTGAAACCAAGGCAGCGCTTTCTTCTTGACCCAGTCCCAGAGTGCGGGCGCACCCTTGGCAATCTTCACGCCCACTCGGGCTTCAAGCTGGTCGAAGGTCACGTTGTAAGTAGCCCAAGTGCCGCCGCCCGACATCAGGTTCGCCATCACTGGCTGCACGCGGTCGAGCGATTTAGCGAAGCGGGCGTCGGGGGTTTCCGCCGCCTCGAACTCCTCCCACAGGGCACGAAGGCCGGTGCGGAGGTCGGGGGGGAGAAGGCCAAAGATGCGGTCGGCGGCTTTCGCTTCGGCGGCTTGCGTCTCGACACTGGCATGGGCCTGACCATTGGCCGAATGGATCGGCACGTCGCCCACGTCGATTTCCACCAAGTCGTGGATCAGCAGCATCCGGATCACCCGGTTGATGTCCACCCCTGGCCCGGCCTGGTCGGCCAGGACCAGCGCATACAGCGCGAGATGCCAGGAGTGTTCGCCCGAATTCTCCACCCGCGAGCCATCGACCAGGGTCGTCGCGCGCATCACCGATTTTAGCCGGTCGGCTTCATTCAGAAAGGCGAACTGGGCTTCCAGCCTTTCGGTCAATGGCCCATGCCACCAAAATCGACCGGGGCGACGGGCTCCTCTTCGATCTCGCCGCGCTTGGCGGCCAGCGCCTGCTCAAGGAATTCACGTCCGCGACGTTCGGCCAGACGCACGCGGACCGAGGTCATGAACGCCTCCTGAAAGGTGGGGGAGGCGGCCATCAGCACCTTGGCCACCTTTTCATACAGCCGGTCATCGCCGATTTCGACCTCGGCTGCCAGCACATCAGCGGCAAGCTTGTCCGCCATATCCTGGATCACCGACATCTTAGCGCGAGGCCTCGGTCATGCGACGGCGGACATAGTCGCTGACCGTCTGGATCATCGGTTTCATATGCGCCTCTTCGTCCTTGAAGAAGTGATCGGCCCCTTCGACCTCGGTGTGGGTGATCGTGATGCCTTTCTGTTCGTGTAGCTTGTTCACCAGGCTTTTCGTATCCTTGGGCGGCGCGACCTTGTCGGCTGTGCCGTTGATGATCAGGCCGGACGAGGGGCAGGGGGCAAGGAAGCTGAAATCATACAGGTTCGCGGGTGGCGCGACCGAGACGAAGCCGGTGATTTCTGGCCGCCGCATCAAAAGCTGCATGCCGATCCAGGCACCGAACGAAAACCCGGCCACCCAGCACTGCTTGGAGTTCTGGTTCATCGCCTGCAGGTAATCCAAGGCGCTGGCGGCATCCGACAGCTCGCCAATGCCCTGATCATATTCGCCCTGGCTGCGACCCACACCCCGGAAGTTGAACCGCAGGACCGTGAAGCCCAGATTGTAGAAGGCGTAGTGCAGGTTGTAGACCACCTTGTTGTTCATCGTTCCCCCATAAGCGGGGTGGGGATGCAGGATGATCGCAATCGGCGCGTCGCGTTCCTTTTGCGGGTGGTATCGACCTTCAAGACGACCGTCGGGGCCGGCAAAGATAACCTCGGGCATGGGCCTCGTCTCATGCGGGAGCGGCGTTTCTTGACGCTTTCGCTCGACTAATTTAGAACCATTCTAAGGGCGGGGTCCCGCCTTTTCGAGGGGTCGCGTTTCAGGTAATGCCCGCAGGGCGCGGCGTCAATCGGAATGGGCCTGTCTGGCCTGGGTAAGGAGACGGCGATGAAGCTTTCGACCAAGGGACGCTATGCGATGGTCGCTTTGGCAGACCTCGCGCTGGCCAAGGGCGACGACTTGGTTTCGTTGGCCGCAATCTCCAAGCGCCAGGACATCAGCCTGCCCTATCTGGAGCAGCTCTTCGTCAAATTGCGCCGCGCCGGGCTGGTCGAAGCCGTGCGGGGGCCGGGCGGCGGCTACAAATTGGCCAAGACGCCGGATGAAATCCGGATCTCCGAAGTGATGCAGGCCGTGGAAGAGACGGTGGATGCGATGCACACTGGTGCGGGGGCAAGTGGCGGCTTGTCGGGCACCCGGGCGCAGTCGCTGACCAACCGGCTTTGGGAAAGCCTTTCGGCCAATGTCTACGTCTTCCTGCACCAAGTGCGGCTGTCGGATGTGGTGAAGAACGACCTCACGCCCTGTCCGGCGGTGCCATCGCTCTTCCGCGTGGTCGATGAGGAATGACACGGCTCTACCTTGACTGGAACGCGACTGCGCCGCTTCGGCCCGAAGCCAAGGAAGCGATGGCTGCGGCGATGGATGTGGTGGGCAACCCCTCGTCGGTGCATGCCGAGGGCCGTGCGGCCAAAGCGCTGATGGAAAAGGCCCGCGCGCAAGTGGCAGGGGCACTTGGGGCGGAAGGGGCGGATATCGTCTTCACGTCAGGCGCGACCGAGGCTGCAGCTTTGGCCTGCGCCGGACGGGGGCTTGTCTGCGCGGACGTCGAACATGATGCAGTGGCCGCGTGGTGCGCTCCAGCGCTGGCGGTCGACAGGCAGGGCAGGGTGGCCGTTAGCGACCCTGCGCGGACGGCACTGCAACTGGCGAACTCGGAAACCGGCATCCTGCAGGACCTGCCCCAAGGTCTGGCGGTCAGTGATCTGACGCAAGCCTTCGGCAAAGTTCCTTTCGCGTTCAACTGGCTGGGTTGCGAGATGGGTCTTGTGTCAGCCCACAAGCTGGGTGGGCCCAAGGGGATCGGGGCACTGGTCGTACGCCGAGGCGTCGATGTGCCGGCGCAACTGAAGGGCGGCGGGCAGGAGATGGGCCGCAGGGCGGGGACCGAGAACCTGATCGGCATGGCCGGTTTTGCGGCGGCGGCAGAGGCGGCGCAGCGCGATCTGGCGGCTGGCCTCTGGGACGAAGTGGCCGAGATTAGAAATATTCTAGAAACAGAGTTGTCGGCTGCGGGGAATGGAACTATTTCAGTCGGGAATGGGTCGCTTCGCCTGCCCAACACGCTTTGCCTGATTGCGCCCGGCTGGAAGGGTGAAACCCAGGTCATGGCGATGGACCTGGCGGGTTTTGCGATTTCGGCAGGCTCTGCCTGTTCCAGCGGCAAGGTGCGGGCAAGCCGTGTCCTGACCGCGATGGGCTATGACGACGGCCAGGCAGGCCAGGCGATCCGGGTCTCGATCGGGCCCGGGGTGACGAAGGAAGACGTGGGGCGGTTCGCGAAAGCCTGGACCGCTGCCTACAGCCGGGCGCTTGCCCGCGCTGCATGAAGGAGATGCCGATGGCCATGCTGGATACCGCCGTGCTGCAGACAAGCGATGGAACCGAGGTGCGCGAAGGCGTCGACCGCGAGACGATCGAGACCGTCCAGGCGATGGCCGGCAAGTACAAGTACGGCTGGGAAACCGACATCGAGATGGACTACGCCCCGAAGGGGCTGAACGAGGATATCGTTCGTCTCATCAGCCAGAAGAACGGTGAGCCGGAGTGGCTTCTGGACTGGCGCCTGGCGGCTTACCGGCGCTGGGTCAAGCTGGAAGAGCCCCGCTGGGCGATGCTGAACTATCCCGAGATCGACTATCAGGACCAGTTCTACTACGCGACGCCGAAAAGCATGGCGAAGAAGCCGAAGTCCCTGGACGAGGTCGATCCGAAGCTTCTGGCGACCTACGCGAAACTCGGGATTCCGCTGAAGGAACAGATGCTTCTGGCCGGAGTTGAAGGAGAGGCGGAACCCCGCAAGGTGGCCGTCGATGCCGTGTTCGACAGCGTCTCGGTCGGCACGACCTTCAAGGCTGAACTGGCGAAGGCCGGGGTGATCTTCTGTTCGATCTCTGAGGCCGTGCGCGAACACCCCGAGCTGGTGAAGCAGTATCTGGGCTCGGTCGTGCCGCCCACGGACAACTTTTTCGCGACGCTGAACAGCGCGGTCTTCTCGGACGGGTCCTTCGTCTACATCCCCAAGGGCGTGAAGTGCCCGATGGAGCTGTCGACCTACTTCCGCATCAACGCGGAAAACACCGGCCAGTTCGAACGCACGCTGATCGTCGCCGACGAAGGCTCTTACGTCAGCTACCTGGAAGGCTGCACCGCGCCCAAGCGCGACACCAACCAGCTGCACGCGGCCGTGGTGGAGATCGTGATCCTGAAGGACGCCGAGGTGAAATACTCCACGGTGCAGAACTGGTATCCGGGCGACGAGAACGGTGTCGGCGGGATCTACAACTTTGTCACCAAGCGCGCCGATTGCCGGGGCGACCGGGCCAAGGTGATGTGGACGCAGGTCGAGACCGGCAGCGCGATCACCTGGAAATACCCGTCGTGCATCCTGCGCGGGGACGACAGCCAGGGCGAATTCTATTCCATCGCCATCGCCAACAACGCCCAGCAGGCCGACACCGGGACCAAGATGGTGCACCTTGGCAAGCGGACGAAGTCGCGGATCGTGTCCAAGGGCATCTCGGCGGGCCGGGCGCAGAACACCTATCGGGGGCTGGTTTCCATGCACCCCAAGGCCAAGGACAGCCGCAACTATACCCAGTGCGACAGTCTCCTGATCGGCGACAAGTGCGGGGCGCACACGGTGCCTTACATCGAAGTGCGCAACAATTCCTCCCGCGTGGAGCACGAAGCGACCACCTCCAAGGTGGACGACGACCAGCTGTTCTATTGCCGCAGCCGTGGCATGGACGAAGAGGAAGCCGTAGCTCTGGTCGTGAACGGTTTCTGCAAGGAGGTCCTGCAGGCCCTGCCGATGGAATTCGCAATGGAGGCGCAAAGCCTGGTCGCGATCAGCCTGGAAGGGTCGGTCGGGTGAACGGCGGCATGGCCAGCGCGCCGGGGATTGACGCGGCAGAGACCGGGTCGGCCGTCCGTCTGTTCTGGTGGAAGCAGAAGCCGAACTTCGGTGACGACCTCTCGCGGCATGTCGTGGCCCATCTGGCTGGCCAACCTGTGGCCTGGGCGGCACCCGCGACCGCTGACTTGTTCGCCATCGGCAGTCTTGCCGACAAGATCCTCAAGACCCATGAAACACCGCGCCCCGGCCAGAAACCAATTCTGTGGGGCACGGGCATGCTGGGACCGGTCGATGCCCGCCTGGCGGAAATTGCCGATATCCGGGCCCTGCGCGGGCCGCTGTCGGCCACAATCCTGGGACTGCGCGGTCTTGCACTGGGCGACCCCGGCCTTTTCGCGGGCGACTTGCCTTTGCCCCGGCCCGAGCCGGACGGGCAAATCGGCGTGATCCTGCATATCACCCAGGACATGGACCGCCGTTTGCTGCGCCAATTGCGCAGGACCGGCGGCTTCAAGCTGATCGACGCCGCGCGGCTGGCGCCCGAGGTCATTCATGACATTGCCGGGTGTCGGCATGTCTATTCCTCCAGCCTGCATGGCCTTGTCGTGTCCGATGCGCTGGGCATCCCGAACACCTGGCTGTCCGGCCCGGATATTCACCGGACGGCGGAATTCAAGTTCTATGACTACGGCCTGGCCATCGGACGCGCCTTTGCGCCGCCGATCGAGGCCGATGCGATCCCGGCCCACGCCAAGCGTCTGCCGAAACGCCAGAGTGCCTTGCCTTATGCGCGCGGAATCGAGACCGCCAAGACTGCCCTGCGCGCAGCCTTCCCAGCCGAGTTTCTGGTGGCGCACGGGGCAAACCTGACGAATTGAACACAACCACTGCTCGATAGGACCCTGCCTGGACGGGGTAAGAAGGTGAAAAATGCTGGAAATCAAGAACCTGCACGTAAAGCTTGAGGAAGAGGACAAGGTCATTCTCAAGGGCGTCGATTTAAAGATCGGGCCAGGCGAGGTTCACGCCATCATGGGGCCGAACGGGTCGGGCAAGTCGACCTTGTCCTATGTGCTGTCGGGTCGCGATGGCTATGAGGTGACCGATGGCTCGGCCACGCTCGACGGGCAGGAACTGTTGGAGATGGAACCCGAAGAGCGTGCGGCGGCGGGCTTGTTCCTGGCGTTCCAATACCCGGTCGAAATTCCGGGCGTTGGCAACATGACCTTCCTCCGCACAGCAGTAAACGCGCAGCGCAAGGCGCGCGGGGAAGAAGAGTTAAGCGCGGGCGATTTCCTGAAGGTCGTGCGTGAGAAAGCGAAGGCGCTGAAGATCGATGCCGAAATGCTGAAGCGCCCGGTCAATGTGGGCTTTTCCGGCGGTGAGAAAAAGCGCAACGAAATCCTGCAGATGGCGATGCTAGAGCCCCGCATGTGCATTCTGGACGAAACCGACTCGGGGTTGGACGTCGATGCAATGAAGCTGGTGTCGGACGGGGTGAACGCGCTGCGCAGCGAAGGCCGGTCCTTTCTGGTCATCACGCACTATCAGCGGCTTCTGGACCACATCAAGCCGGACGTCGTGCACATCATGGCGGCGGGGCGGATCATCAAGACCGGCGGACCCGAGTTGGCCCTTGAGGTCGAGACCAACGGGTACGCCGATATTCTGGGCGAGGTGGGCTGATGGCGCTGGCTTCGGTCAAGGAAACCGCGCTGGCAGCGCGGCTCGCATGTCTGCCTATGCAGGACGGCGCGGGCTGGCTGGCCGTGGCGCGGACGCAGGCATTGGCACGCCTTACGGCGATGGGTCTGCCGGCGAAGCGCGACGAATACTGGCGCTATACTGACCCCGCTACGCTGAATGCGCCCGAGGCGGCCCCGGCCGCGCGGTTTGATCCCGGCGATGAGGCTCCGGCCTTCGACGGGATCGACCGGTTGAAGATCGTTTTCGTAGATGGCGTCTTCGATGCTGGCGCCTCGGACGATCTGGCGATGGCCGGGGTGGAGATCGAGCGGCTGTCGCGGGCAGGCTCTGTGGACATCCACTGGGCGCAAGGGCTGTACGGTGTGCTGGAGGCACGGGGTCAAAGCCCGGTCCAGCGTCCCTTCGCGGCGCTGAACACGGCCTATGCGACAGATGGTCTTCTGATCCGCGTCACGGGACAGGCCGCGCGGCCGATTGCGCTGATTTATGTCCATAAGTCAGAGACTTCGGACGCGATCCTGCATCATTGCATCAAGGTAGAGGCGGGGGCAGAACTGACGCTTCTGGAAAGCGGCCCGGCAGCGGCGCGGTTCACCAAGGTGGTGGAGGTCGAGGTTGCCGATGGTGGGCGCTTCCATCACATCCGGGTGCAGGGCCGCGACCATGAACGCCGCGCGGCAACGCATCTCTTTGCCCGTCTCGGGGCCGATGCGCTGTTCAAGTCCTTCACATTGACGGCGAACGGGAGACTGACGCGGAACGAAGCTGTTATCGAGCTGACCGGTCGCGACGCCCGCGCGCATGTCGCAGGGGCGGCGGTGGGCGACGGCGATTTCCACCACGACGACACAGTCTTTGTCACCCATGCCGCCGAGGCTTGCGAAAGTCGGCAGGTGTTCAAGAAAGTGCTGAAGAACGGCGCGACGGGGGTCTTTCAGGGCAAGATCCTGGTCAAGCCCGGCGCGCAGAAGACCGATGGCTACCAGATCAGCCAAAGCCTGCTTCTGGACGAAGACAGCCAGTTCCTGGCCAAGCCGGAACTGGAAATCTACGCCGATGACGTGAAATGCAGCCACGGCTCGACCAGCGGCGCGATTGACGAGACGGCGCTGTTCTACCTGCAGTCGCGCGGGGTTCCGCGGGCCGCGGCGCAGGCGCTTCTGGTGCTGGCCTTCCTGGCAGAAGCGATCGACGAGGTCGAGGACGAGGCGATTGCCGAAGATATCCGTGGTCGGCTGGAGGGCTGGCTGGCCCGCCACGCAGCAAAGGCGCAGGCATGACGGTCACAGCCGATCTGGTGGCAAGCTGGCGGTCTCCTCGCGCGGCGATCCGTCGCCATCTCTCGCGCGGCGTGTCCGAGGCTTTCGCATTCACCTTGCTCCTGGTCTTCCTGATCCTTGCCTTTGTGGCGCAATGGCCGCTGGCTGCGCGCGAGGCGTATCTTGCCAATGAGCCCTCTGCCGCCCCGCGCATTCTGGCGCGTGCCTTCGCCGTTCTTGCAACGATTCCGCTCTGGTACGGACTTGCGGCCCTAAGCCGCCTGCTCGCCCGCCTTCTGGGCGGGCAGGGGACCTGGTATTCCGCGCGCCTCGCTCTGTTCTGGGCCCTTGCAACGATTGGCCCGCTGATGCTGCTGCAGGGACTTGTCGCAGGCATGATCGGCCCGGGACCGGGGCTCTGGCTTGTGTCAGCCATCGTCGGCCTCTCCTTCTTGTGGCTGTGGCTGACCATGCTCCACGAGGTCGAACGCGGATGACCGGTCTTGGTGCGCGGCTGGTGGACCTGGCGGTCATGTCGTTTCGCGATCCCCGTGCCGGGTTTCGTGCCGTTCAGGCTGAAGCCATACCCCTGGCCGCACGTAGTGGCGGCTTGCTGCTGGTGGCGGTCCTTTCGACCCTGCTGATCCAGCCGAGCCTTGCGCTGATGCCGCCGCAGCCGGACGACCCCGTGGGTCAGCTTCTGATGTCCTCGCCCCTGCGGCTGGCAGTTCTGCAATGGCTGGTCTTGGCCGTTTCGGTGGTGCTGGTGCACCGCGTGGGACGTGCCGCCGGTGGGCAGGGCTCGTTCGAGGATGCGCTGCTCTTGGTTGTCTGGCTGCAGGTCTTGATGCTGGGGCTGCAACTTGGCCAGCTGGCGATTCAGCTCTTGCTGCCGCCTTTTGCGGGCCTTGCAGGGTTGGCAAGCCTGGTCGCACTGTTGTGGCTTTCCTCGAATTTCATCGCGGAACTGCACGGTTTTTCATCCGCTGCGCGGGTCCTTGCCGGTATCCTGCTGACGGCGTTTTGCATGGCGTTCATTGTTGCGCTTGGTCTGGCAATTCTGCTTAACGCTCCGGAGTATTGAGATGTACGACGTCAGTGAGGTGCGGCGCGACTTTCCGATCCTGTCGCGGACAGTGAATGGCAAGCCCTTGATCTATCTGGACAACGGGGCGAGCGCGCAGAAACCGCAAGTGGTGATCGACGCGGTCACCCAGGGCTATGCCCACGAATATGCCAATGTCCATCGCGGGCTGCACTATCTGTCCAACTTGGCCACTGACAAGTTCGAAGCCGCGCGTGGGGTCATTGCGCGCTTCCTGAACGCCCCCTCGCCCGAAGAGATCGTCTTCACGTCCGGCAGCACGGAAGGGATCAATCTGGTGTCCTACGCCTGGGCGGCCCCACGGCTGCAAGCCGGGGATGAGATCATCCTGTCGGTGATGGAGCACCACGCCAACATCGTGCCCTGGCATTTCCTGCGCGAACGCCAGGGCGTTGTGTTGAAATGGGTCGAGATCGATGCCAATGGCGATCTTGATCCCCAGGCGGTGCTGGACGCCATCGGCCCGAAGACGAAGCTGATCGCCGTCACCCATATGTCAAACGTCCTTGGCACCGTCGTGGACATTGCGGCGATCTGCCGGGGCGCGCGCGAAAAGGGCGTGCCCGTCCTGGTCGACGGCAGTCAGGCCGCCGTGCACATGCCGGTCGACATGCAGGCGCTCGGCTGCGACTTCTATGCCATCACCGGGCACAAGCTCTACGGCCCCTCCGGTTCGGGTGCGATCTACATCCGCGCCGAACGCCAGGCCGAGATGCGCCCCTTCCTTGGCGGCGGCGACATGATCCGCGAGGTGACGCGCGACAGTGTGTCGTGGAACGACCCGCCAATGAAGTTCGAGGCCGGGACGCCCGGCATTGTCCAGCAGATCGGCTTCGGCGTCGCGCTGGAGTATCTGATGGGCCTTGGCATGACCAATATTGCAGCCCACGAACGGCGCTTGCGCGACTATGCGCGTGACCGGCTGGCCGGGCTGAACTGGCTGACTGTTCAGGGAAATTCGGCAGGGAAGGGGGCGATCTTCAGCTTCACCATGGCCGGGGCTGCCCACGCGCATGACCTGTCGACGATCCTGGACAAACGCGGCATCGCTGTCCGCGCGGGCACCCATTGCGCGATGCCCTTGATGACGCATCTTGGTGTCACGGCCTCGTGCCGGGCGTCCTTTGGCCTTTACAACACGACCGAGGAAGCCGACGCCCTCGTTAGCGCGCTGGAACTGGCGCACGAACTCTTTGCATGAAAGGTACCCCGAGACGTCATATTGAAACGTCTCGGGGGGGGGGACGTCAGAACCTGAAGGAGAAGGCCAAAGCGGCACCCGTATCGGTAAGACCGGAGCGGTTGCCGAAGTTATCCGAGTGAATCACTGACATCTTCATTTCCAGGCTGTCGCTCAGAGCGGCCTGATAGGTCAGTTCCAAATCGACTTGCCGGTCTTCTGGTGCAAGATCAACAGACACGCTTTCAAAGGCGGATAGCCCTTGACGCATGACAGGAAGGTCGAGATTTGTCTCGCCCGAGGCGATCGCAATAGGCAGACCAACCCCGATAGATAGACGATCATTCTTTGTGAAGACGCCACTCTTGCCAGCTGTCAACTTGACTGCGTCAAAACGAGCACTGTCTGATCCGTTTAGGGCAGTGGCACCGCCCAGATCAGTAATTCCAATTTCGCCAGAGAGCGCCCAGAACCCACCATTGCCCACCTCTTGCGTCAGGCCAAGCGCTATGGACGCCATTGAAGCCCCTTCTCCGCTTCTAAGGCTCATCAGGCTGCCGTTATCGCGCGCAACCTTTACGCCGACCTCAACCTTTGTCGGCCCGTCGGTAAGTACCTGCGTGACAGTGACACCGGCCATTTCGGACCCAGCCTGTGGCATCAGGACAGCAGCCTTTGCCAAGCCGTCTGCGGTCACAACTGTTGAGACCGGTGCCGAAAACTCAGAGAACGGATCCGAAAGCGCCGATGGTTCGGCTGTCCGCTCGTTCTTCAAGTTCGTCGTGAGACTATCGAACAAGAGTGCAGTAGCTTGAGAGGCGGGACGAGCCCCTGCCGTCAACGCTTCGCCCGGCATCATGAAGCTTGCGCTAAGTGCGTCGCGCACGACGACTTCAGTATCTGCAAGAGATACCTCAAGTGCATCTCCAAACGCCGATCCCGTCGTCAAGACAGGTGCGTCCGTATCGATCTTTTGACCGCGCGCCGTGGTTAGCGCCGTTCCTCCAATCGGCCGAAGTGCGGCTTCGATGTCGAGGAACCCGTGGCCATACACGACCGAATAATCCTTGAAGAAGCCTTCAGCAAGTTCGACGCTAGCGTCAGCCGAGAAGCCCGCAAAGTTGTCATCCGCGGCGGCCAGGAGACGCACCCTCAGCTCGTGAGGACTGAGGTCTGGAAATGCCTCGGCCAACAATGCAAGAGCACCTGCTACCTGCGGTGCAGCGAAAGATGACCCAGTGGTGAATTCATACTCTGAACCCGAGCCTATGGCCGCATTCCAAGAACCGTCCGCCACGATGCACCAACGCGCGGCCTCCCAACAGGAGGTGGAGATCAAGTTAACGGCAGTTACATCACTACCAGAAAGGGTCGGGACGCCATTTGCTACAGCCAACCACCCGCTTTCTAGTGCGTTCTCGAATACCGGCAAAGCATCCATCAGGCCTGAGTTTCGGTCACTCTCGAAATTCGATACTGCGAACACGACGACACCATATGCCGCGTAGTCTTTGAGAGCATCCAGATAGGCAGCGCCGCCGGGATTATTGACGAGGAAATCACGATAGGCCGTCTCGGTCGCAAATAGGGTATCACGGTTGTCATCGACGTATCCCCAAGAGTTGTTCCATGCAACTGCTCGAAGCCGAAGTGCCTCCCGCGCCAGTGATGCTAGATCAGCATCGAACCAGCTGCCGAAGATTATGTTTGCCCCTGGTGCCGTGCCAATAAATCTCCCCGGATCGTTTCCCGCAGCTACCGATGCTACTGAAGTACCGTGTTCGTCTCCAGGTGCGAAGTTGCTATGCTCCGTAACTCTGCCAGAAATGGAGACGTGTGTCGGTGATATATGTTCATCTGAAATCGCGATCAGTTGTCCAGCACCAGTCAAGCCAGCTGCGTGCGCGAAAGCGGCTCCAGATGCCCGCAACGCAAAGGGAACCGTTGAGATAGATGGGTCTATACTCTGCATGAACGGAAGATTGACGCGCGTGCCTTGGTAGGTGGGGCTGTTCAGTAGCGCATTCAATGCCTGCGCGGTAACCGTATCCGCACCCGCAAACCCTTGGCCAAGAAAACTGCTGTCAGGTAAAGTAGGCGCCGCAAAATCGGGCAGGTAACCTGAAAGCCCGCCCCCATCCTCACCCCCGCCACCGCAGGCGGCAAGCAGGGCAAGGGATGACAGCGACAGCATCAGGGCCGGCAGGCGACGGGGCGTGTGGGTGGGCAGCATCAACAAACCTCGCGAATCTTTGAACGGTTACTCCCTCACAAGTTGGACAACTCTGCGTCATCTGCCTAGTGTTTTCTTGACCTTATGACGGGCGGCGCGGCGGTCTGTCACGGGGCTGCGACGGGCTGTGTGTCTGTATCGCCGGTCCTGCCTTTCTCGTTGAAACCCCCCGCACCTTCCGCTAAAGACGCCCACAGGCACCCGTAGCTCAGCTGGATAGAGTGCTGCCCTCCGAAGGCAGAGGTCACAGGTTCGAATCCTGTCGGGTGCGCCAGTACTTCACGTATGATCCGTTGGTCGATCTCTGGTTCGGCCCTGCGCTCCGGCGCCAGGGGGCGCTGTGCTGCGCAGAGCCCCCTGCCGATCACACGATTGTGCACTTGCCTACTTGCGAATAATTCTCATTTGCATTCTACTTTCCACCGAACTGGAGCCCTGACATGCCCCTGACCCGTCGCGCCCTGCTTCTGACTGCTGCCCTGACGCTTCTTCCCCTGTCTGCCTTCGCGGAAGACCGGCTGAAAGTCGTGACCACTTTCACCGTGATCGCCGATATGGCCCGCAATGTCGCAGGCGAGGGGGTGGAGGTGGTATCGGTCACCAAGCCCGGGGCCGAAATCCATGGCTATGAGCCCACACCGCAGGATATCGTCGCAGCCTCGGATGCCGACCTGGTCTTGTGGAACGGCATGAACCTTGAGGTCTGGTTCGAACAGTTCCTGGCCAATCTGGGAGAGGTGCCGTCAGCGACCCTGTCGGACGGGGTCGAGCCGATCGCGATTTCGGCCGGCAATTACGAGGGCAGGCCCAACCCGCATGCCTGGATGGGACTTGGTCCCGCGCTGATCTATGTCGACAACATTGCCAAGGCACTGACTTCGGTCGATCCCGACAATGCGTCGATCTATGCTGCCAATGCCGAAGCCTACAAGGCCAAGCTGACCGCGGCCCTGGGCCCGTTGCAGGCGCAGATTGCCGCTTTGCCGGAAGACCGGCGCTGGCTGGTGACCTGTGAGGGGGCGTTCAGCTATCTGGCCCGCGACCTGGGGCTGCAAGAGTTGTACCTCTGGCCAATCAATGCCGACCAGCAGGGCAGCCCGCGTCAGGTGCAGGCGGTGATCGACGGAGTTCGGACACACCAGATCCCGGCGGTCTTCTGTGAAAGCACCGTTTCGTCTGACCCAGCCGAGCAGGTCGCGCGGGAAACCGGTGCTGCGTTTGGCGGCGTACTTTATGTGGACAGCCTCTCCGATGGCGACGGACCGGTTCCGACCTATCTCGACCTTCTGCGAGTGACCACCGAGACCATCGCCAAGGGATTGGCGGCAACAGAATAGGATCAGCATGCGTGACGCCAGCAGCGAAACCGGGCCGGACGGAGACGGGATCCTGGCCGAAGGCGTCACGGTCACCTATCGCAATGGTCTCACCGCGCTTAGCGACGCCAGTTTTGCCATCCCCAAGGGCACGATCACCGCGCTGGTCGGAGTGAACGGCGCGGGGAAATCCACGCTTTTCAAGGCGATCATGGGCTTCCTGCCCTTGGCGGCGGGGCGGATCCGGCTGATGGGCCTGCCTGTGCGCGACGCGCTGCGCCAGAACCTTGTCGCCTATGTTCCCCAGGCGGAAGAGGTGGACTGGTCCTTCCCGGTTCTCGTCGAGGATGTGGTGATGATGGGCCGCTTCGGCCACATGGGTTTCTTGCGCCGACCCTCGGCAAAGGACCGCGCAAAGGTGGGTGAGGCTTTGGCCCGTGTCGGTCTGAGCGACCTGCGAAGTCGCCAGATCGGCGAGCTCTCCGGTGGGCAGAAGAAACGCGTCTTCCTGGCGCGCGCCCTGGCGCAGGAAAGCCGGATCATCCTGCTGGACGAGCCCTTTACCGGGGTCGATGTCACGACCGAAGAACAGATCATCGCCCTCATGCGTACGCTGCGGGACGAGGGCCATGTGATGCTGGTTTCGACCCATAACCTTGGGTCGGTCCCGGATTTTTGCGACCGGACAGTGCTGGTGAAGGGGACGGTCTTGGCCTACGGGCTGACAGAGACCACTTTCACCAGGGTCAACCTGGAACGGGCGTTTGGCGGCGTCTTGCGCCACTTCACCCTGGGCGGCACCGACCTGCACGAGGACGACGACAGTCGCGAAATCAGCATCTTCACCGACGACGAACGTCCTTTCGTCCAGTATGGCCGGAAGGGCGACAGATGATCCGCCCCGGTTTTCCCGTCGCCAAATATCCCCGCCGGAGGCACCCGCCCGAGCCGGTTGCGCGCCCTTCGCGCGCAGAGGCGAGACAAAGGCTTGCGCCGCAAGGCGCTCGATTTGCAAACCGCCCCCACCCGCGAACCGCCCGCCATGCTTGAACCCTTCGCCTATGGCTACATGACAAACGCAATGTGGGTCGCGGGCCTTGTCGGTGGAGTCTGCGGGTTCCTTTCGGCCTATCTGATGCTGAAGGGCTGGTCGCTCATTGGCGATGCCCTGTCGCACTCGGTCGTCCCGGGCGTGGCAGGGGCCTACATCCTCGGGCTTCCCTTCGCGCTGGGGGCCTTCTTGTCCGGCGGCCTTGCGGCCGGGGCTATGCTGTTCCTGTCCGCGCGGACCGGACTGAAGACCGATACGGTGATCGGCCTGATCTTCACCGGCTTCTTCGGGCTGGGCCTCTTCCTCATCTCGATCTATCCGACCAGCGTCTCGATCCAGACCATCACGATGGGCAATATCCTGGCCATATCACCCGGCGATACTCTTCAACTCCTGCTCATCGGCGGCGTCTCGGCGGCGGTCCTTCTGATGCTCTGGAAAGACCTGATGGTCACCTTTTTCGACGAGGCACATGCGCGGACCATTGGCCTCAGACCCACTTTGCTAAAAGCGGTGTTCTTCACCCTTTTGTCCGCCTCGACCGTGGCCGCAATGCAGACGGTCGGTGCCTTCCTTGTCGTGGCCATGGTGGTGACACCCGGTGCCACGGCCTATCTCTTGACCGACCGCTTCCCGCGCCTCCTGGCCCTGTCGGCCGGGATCGGGGCTGCGACGGGCAGTGTCGGGGCCTATCTCAGCTATTTTCTCGACGGTGCGACCGGCGGCGTCATCGTGCTGTTGCAGGCCGGACTTTTCACCATGGCCTTTGTCTTTGCCCCGAAGCACGGGCTCCTGGCCTCCAGGGCACGGGGGCGCGCATGATCGAGACCGCTCTCCAGTCCTTCCAGTTCCCGTTCATGCAGAACGCCTTCCTGATCGCGCTGCTCGTGGCCCCGCCTTGCGCGCTTTTGTCCTGCTTTCTGGTCTTGAAGGGCTGGGCGCTGATGGGCGATGCGGTCAGCCATGCTGTCTTGCCCGGCATCGTGCTGGCCTATCTGGCCGGGCTACCTCTACTCTTGGGGGCCTTCCTCGCCGGGTTGACCAGTGCGCTTCTGACCGGCTGGATTGCCGAAAACAGCCGGGTCAAGCGTGACACGGTCATGGGCGTGGTCTTTTCGGCGATGTTTGCTCTGGGGATCGTTCTCATCACGGCCTTCCCGACCGACCTGCACCTGGACCATATCCTCTTTGGCAACATGCTGGGCGTGGGCGCGGGCGACCTGGCTACGGCTGGGCTGATCGCGGGCCCGGTCACGCTGATCCTCGCGCTGAAATGGCGCGATCTTATGCTGCACAGCTTCGACCCCGCCCAGGCGCAGGTCTCGGGCCTCTTGACCGGGCTTCTGCACTACGGTCTCCTTGTCCTTCTGGCGCTGACCATTGTCGCCACCCTGTCATCGGTCGGATTGATCCTGGCCATCGGTCTTCTGATCGCGCCGGGAGCCATCGGTTTCCTTCTGTGCCGAAGCTTCGGCTGGATGCTGGTCACGGCGACATTTGCCTGCCTCTTGGCCATGGTCCTTGGGATCTGGACCAGCTTTCATCTCGATTCCGCCCCGGCGCCGACGATCATCCTGGTCCTCACCGCCATGGTCGTCCTGGCCCTGCTGCGGCGGGTCCGGCACACACGGGCGGCATGATCCCGCTTTACGTGACCCATGCCAGCCCTTACCCATGGGCCATGATCCCGCCGCCAACTGCCCTGACCGAGGCCATTGACGCAAGTCTAGCCCGTATCGCAGCCGCGCCGCCCGGCCCGGCGCGGCTTGAGGCGCAGTTGCGGCAATTGGCGAAGTGGCGGTCGATCGTCCTTGCGAACACCCTGGTCGCCCGACAAGGGACGATTGTAGCCCATGGTCCCTTTGCCGGAATGGATTATGCGGTCGAGGCGTCCGAAGGCGCGCGCGCGCCGCGCCTTCTGGGCCTGTACGAGGCAGCGCTGCATCCGGTGATCGAGGCCGTTGTTGCGCGCCCCTATGCGCAGGTCGTCGATATCGGCTGTGCCGAGGGCTATTATGCTGTGGGCCTCGCCCGGCGGATGCCGCGGACGCAGGTGCACGCCCGGGACAGCGATCCCAATGCGCGGGCGCTCTGCGCCCGACTTGCCGCAAGAAACAGTGTGGAAGATCGGGTTCAGATCGGCCCAGAGGTGACCCATGATGACCTTGCCCTTTGCGCCACCGCTCCAACCTTTGTCTTGTGCGATATCGAGGGGGCAGAGGTCCGGCTGCTGGACCCCGCGTCAGCCCCGGCCTTGCGACAGGCCGACATCCTGGTCGAATGCCATTCCGGGGCGGTCCTTGACACCCTGACCAACCGCTTTGCCGCCAGCCACCGGATCACACGCATCGACCGCGCGCTGTGCCCCGACCTCTTGCCGCCCTGGGCCGTGGAGCTTTCGGATCTTGACCGGCTGTTGCTGCTTTGGGAATGGCGTGCAATGCCGACCCCATGGCTTTGGATGGAGGCCCGCTGATGCCCGCTGCAAACGCTGCAATCTGGTACATGGCTGACGGCTATGACCCGGCAGCGCGGGGCATCAACGGGCGTCGGGTCGCGGGCGAGGGATTTCTGCAGGGCTTTTTTGCCCACGGCGACGTGACTGAATTTGTGTGCCTTGCCCATAGCCAGCCAGACCATGCAGCCTTTGCCGAACTTGCAAAGACCTACGGAGTGACAAGACCCCTGCGCCATGTGCGCCTGGATGCCCCAAAGGCCATGGCCCCGGTTGACGTGGTGTCCTATCCTGGGCCGCTGCCGCCACAGGAATGCTGGCGTCGCATGCCCTTTGGGGCGACAGCCTGGGCCGTCACCGGGATCACACACACTACCGCCACGCAACGGGTGGTGCAGTCATTTTTCGATCTGCGCTCGGCCCCGCAAATGCCATGGGATGCAAACATCTGCACGTCGACAGCGGTACAGGCCTCGCTGCGACGTCTGATGGAACTGGCCGAAGAGCATCTGGCCCTGCGCTTTCCAGGTGCGATCCTGCCGACCCGGCCGCTTTTGCCGGTGATTCCTTTGGGCGTGAATTGCGACGCGCATCAGCGCGATCCCGCATCTGGCGCAGCCTTGCGGGCGCGGTTGGGTATCGACCCGGCAGATGTGGTGGCGGTTTGTATCTCGCGGCTGACGCCGGATGAAAAGTTCGACCCCTTGCCCCTGTTCCTGGCCATGGAACTTGCGGCGGCAGAGGTCAAGGCCAAGGGGGGCGGTCGGCTGCACCTGATTCTCTGCGGCCAGTTCCGTGAAGAGGTCTGGTCCGGCGTCTTTGCTCGCGCGGCCGTCCAACTGATGCCGTCCTGCGGCTATCATCTGCTGGACGGCGGCAAGGCAGACGAACGCAAGGCCACGCTGTCGGCGGGCGACATGTTTGTCTTCCCCGTCGACAACGTTCAGGAAACCTTTGGCCTCGCCCCGGTCGAAGCGATGGCGGCAGGTCTGCCCGTGGTGGCTTCGGACTGGGACGGCATGAAGGATACCGTCACGCCCGACACGGGTTTCCGGATCCCGACTGAAATGCCGCGGGGCGGCCTCGCCGATTATCTGTCGTTCCGGCATTTTGGGGGGACGGACGGTTATTTGCAGTACCTGGGCCAGCTCTCGGCGATGACGCGGATCGACGTGGCTGCCCTGTCGCGTGCCATCGCAACGCTTGGCATCGACCCGGCGTTGCGTGCAAAGATGGGGCAGGCGGCACAGGACCGGGCTCGCAGGTTTTTTGACTGGGCCGCCGTGATCCCGCAGCTGCAGGCGCTTTGGGGCGAACAATCGGCGATGCTGCACCATGCCCGAAGCCGAGGGACCGGACAGGCCACCGCACCGCGCAGCGCGGCGACGATTCCGGTCTTTCCGGCCCCGGACCAGATGTTCGCCGCCTATCCCAGCGCGCCTCCCCCGAAGGATCGACGCCTTGTCGCGGTGCCGAAGCATGAGCAATCTGGACCGGTCGAACTCTTTGACTTGCGCGGCTATGCCAACCGTCGCCGTCTGATCGACGACCCGGTCCGCATCGAGACGATCCTGGCCGCCTTCCGGTCTGCCGGGCCGCAGGGCTTGACTGAAGCCGAGGCCGTTGCCGCCACCGGACTGCACCCCGCCATCGTCGCCCGCGCGACACTTTGGCTGCTCAAATATCATCTTCTGACAGAGGTCCCATGACCGTGACCCGCTCGATCCTGATCACCGGCGCAGGCGCAGGTATTGGCCGCGCGACCGCCCGCGCTTTCCTTGCCGCCGGCTGGGAAGTGACGCTTCTTGGCCGCAAGCCCGAAGCCTTGCGTGAGACCGCAGGCGACCAGCCTGCCCGGATCGTCGCTTGCGACGTCGGTGACCCCAACCAGGTTGCCGCCGCCTTCGCCGGGCTTTCAAGGCTGGATGTGCTGTTCAACAATGCCGGAATCTCGGCCCCCGCCGCACCGATAGACGAAATCCCGGTCGACACCTGGCTGGAGGTCAGCCGCACCAACATCACCGGCATGTTCCTTTGCGCCCGTGCGGCCTTTGGCCTGATGCGAAGGCAGTCCCCGCAGGGGGGCCGGATCATCAACAACGGCTCGATCTCCGCTCATGTCCCGCGCCCTGGCAGTACGCCTTATACCATGTCGAAACACGCGGTGACCGGACTGACCCGCACGCTGGGCCTTGATGGCCGTGCCTTCAACATTGCCTGCGCGCAGATCGACATCGGCAACGCGCTAACCGACATGGCCGCACGCTTTACCAAGGGCGTACCCCAGGCCGACGGTCAGATCCGGGTCGAGCCGGTGATGGATGTGGACCATGTCGCCCGCATGGTCCTGCACATGGCCAGCCTGCCGCTGGAGGTCAACACGCCCTTCGTCACGATCATGGCGCGCGACATGCCTTATATCGGGCGCGGCTAGACCTCAGGGCGCGAACATCGCCTGCAACAGGCGGACCAGTTCCAGCACGCGCTGATCCTGGATCGAATAGTAGATCGCCTTGCCCTCGCGCCGGGTATTGACCAGGCCCTCCAGTCGAAGCCGGGCCAACTGCTGACTGACGGCGGCTTGCCGGGCCTCCAGCAAGCTTTCCAGTTCGGTCACCGACCGGGGACCTGCCGCCAGATGGCACAGGATCATCAGCCGCCCTTCATGGCTCAGCGCCTTCAAGAAGGCCGAGGCTTCCTGGGCACGGGACGCAATCGACCCGGCTATCCCCGCATCGCTTGTCGGCCCGGCGACGATCCCAATGGTCTGGCTAGAAGAGTCAAAGCGATCCAGCGACATAGGTCATCCCTTACAACTTACAATTGCAGAAACAATAACATGATCTCGCCTCGTCATGCGAGCAACACTTGCCTGCCTCCAGAAGCCAAGGCAAGGTTCCGCCGAACGGCGATCTAGCCGTTGGTGCATAGCCACGCGCCGCTTGCCTGAAAGGGACAAAATGAACCGCCTTTCTGCCTTTTCTGCCTCGGGACGTTTCTGGCGTGGCAACCTGCATACCCATTCCACCCGGTCCGACGGTGTCCTTGACCCGGAAGAGGTCTGCCGCCGCTACCGCGCCGAGGGCTATGATTTCCTCGCGCTCACCGACCATTTCATCGGCGCCTACGGCTATCCGATCGTCGACACTCAGCCCTACCGTACCAACAGCTTCACCACGATCCTCGGGGCCGAACTGCATTCGGGCGCCATGCTGAATGGCGAACTTTGGCATATCCTCGCCGTCGGCCTGCCGCCTGACTTCGCCCCTTCCGACAGTCCGAACTTCCTGCCGAAACCGGAGCAAGAGACCGCAGCCCAGATTGCCGAACGCGCGGTTGCCGCCGGGGCTTTCGTGGCCATCGCCCATCCGCAGTGGTCCGGCCTCACGCTGGCCGATGCCCGCACCATCACCGCCGCTCATGCGGTCGAGATCTACAACCACGGCTGCGCCACGGGCTGCGACCGCCCGGACGGTTCCGCCATCGCTGACCTCCTCCTTACCGAAGGGCGCAAACTGACCCTCATCGCCACGGATGACGCCCATTTCTCCGAGCCCGACCATTTCGGCGGCTGGGTCATGGTCAAGGCCGAGGCAAATGAGCCCGAGGCATTGCTTTCCGCCCTGAAACGCGGGGACTTCTATTCGACCCAGGGCCCTGAACTCCGCGACGTCCGGATCGAGGGTGACGAGATCGTCGTCGACTGCTCGGCTGCGGTCTCGGTCGTGGCGATCGGTCACGGCACCGGGGCAAAGGCCGTCCATGGGCAGTCGATGACGCGTGCCGCCGTGCCCCTCGCGCGCCTGAACAACAGCCCTTGGGTCCGCGTCGCGGTGATTGATGCCGCCGGCAAACGCGCCTGGTCGAACCCGATCTGGCGCGAGGGCGGGCCGAACCCGCGTGTTGCCCGGGCGTGACCGGTGACCCGGGCACCCCTCCCCTCGCCCCTTGGGGGAGAGGGGCCGGGGGTGAGGGGGACGCTCCAGAAATGAGGGCCAGGATGATGATCCACGATGTGGGCGACTACTTTGCCAAGGGCTGTGGCCGCTGCGACCGCTTTGCTACGGCGGACTGTTCCACCCGGCTCTGGCTCCCGGGCCTCCTGGTGCTCCGCCGCATCGCCTGTGCGGCGGGTCTGACTGAAGTCGCGAAATGGGGCCATCCCACCTACATGCACGCAGGCCGCAACATCGCGATCATCGGGGCTTTCAGGGGCGACTTCCGCCTCACACTCTTCAATGCAGCCCTTCTGCAGGACCCCGACCATGTGCTTGAAAGGCAAGGCCCGAACACCCGACACGCGGACTGCTTCCGTTTCACCGACACTGCCGCTCCCGCGCGCCTTGAATCCGTAATCCGAGCCTATCTGGCCGAAGCGATGGTTTATGCCGAACAGGGCCTTGTGCCGCCCAAGGAACCAACCGAAGTCGACGTGCCCGACGAGCTGATCGAAGCACTGGACGCCGATCCCGACCTGGCCGAGGCCTTCGCGGCCCTCACGCCAGGCCGTCAGAAGGCTTGGGCGCTGCACCTGAACGCCGCAAGAACCTCGGCGACCCGGGTGTCGCGGATCGAGAAGGGCAGGGCGAAAATCCTTGCCGGAAAGGGCGCGACCGAGCGATAGCGCCTCACGTTTTCACTGCCCTGACTCGCGCAGTTTCGCCGCCCACCAACCCTCCGCCTCTGATCGCAGGAGCCCCGTACACTGCGCCACGATCTCCTCGGGCGGTCGGACGCCGCCGCGATAGGGCGTAGCGCTGGCGCTGCCGAAGACGAACCAGTGGTCTCCCCCCGTCACCGCCCCCAGGCGCACCCACTTTGTGGTCTGGCTGACCCGCAGCTTCGCGGGCTCGGCTTGCGGCTTGTGGTATACATTGCGCCGTGCGGGATCTGCATAGCCAAGGTTTACGCAAAAGCTGCCGCCCGCCGAGCCGAACTGGACTGTCACCAGCGCGACAAACCTGCCCGTCTCACGGTAAAGGTGCGGGAAGGCCCCCTTGAACCCCAACTCTCGCAGCACCGGCACGCAGTCGCGCTTGAGAATGGCTTCCATCGTCTTGCGGTCGGTGTCCATCGGGCTTGTCCTCAGTGCAGTCCGCGTGGACAGGTTAACACCGCATGAACGCCCACAGGCAAGCTATTGAGATTGCTTGTGGCGAATGTCCGACCACGCGTGGACAGCCCCTAGTTCCCCAGGATCCCCGGCAGCCGCAGCCCATGTTCCTTGGCGCAGGCGATGGCCGTCTCATAGCCCGCATCCGCATGCCGCCAGACCCCCGAGGCCGGGTCGTTCCAGAGAACCCGCTCCAGCCGTTTCGCGGCCTCCGGCGTCCCGTCTGCCAGGATCACCACGCCTGCGTGCTGCGAGAACCCCATCCCCACACCACCGCCATGATGCAGGCTCACCCAGGTCGCCCCACTGGCGGTGTTGACGAGGGCATTCAACAGCGGCCAGTCGCTGACCGCGTCCGACCCGTCCCGCATCGCCTCCGTTTCCCGGTTCGGCGAGGCGACCGACCCCGAGTCCAGATGGTCCCGCCCGATCACGATCGGGGCCTTCAGCTCTCCGCTCGCCACCATCTCGTTGAACATCATCCCCGCCCGGTGCCGGTCCCCCAGCCCGATCCAGCAGATGCGCGCGGGCAGCCCCTGAAACGCGATCCGCTCCCCCGCCATGTCCAGCCAGCGGTGGAGGTGCTGGTTCTCCGGGAACAGCCGCTTCATCGCCGCGTCGGTCTTGCGGATGTCCTCCGGATCGCCCGACAGCGCCACCCAGCGGAACGGGCCGATCCCCTTGCAGAAGAGGGGGCGGATATAGGCGGGAACAAACCCCGGGAAGGCGAAGGCGTTCTCGAACCCTTCCTCCTTCGCGACCTGCCGGATGTTGTTGCCGTAGTCCAGCGTCGGGACCCCGGCATTCCAGAAGCCCACCATCGCCTCGACATGCGCCCGCATCGAATGCCGCGCCGCCGTCTCGACTGCCGCAGGGTCCGTCTCCTGCTTCGCCCGCCAGTCGCCCACCGACCACCCCGCCGGGCAATAGCCGTGCAGCGGGTCATGGGCCGAGGTCTGGTCGGTCACGATGTCCGGCCGCACACCGCCAGCCTTCATCCGGGCCAGCAGCTCTGGAAAGACCTCGGCCGCATTGCCCAGAAGCCCCACCGACTTGGCCTCGCCCGCCTTGGTCCACTGGTCGATCAGCGCCAGCGCCTCGTCCTGGGTCTTCGCCTTGGCGTCGAGATACCGGGTGCGGATGCGGAAATCGATGCGGGTCTCGTCGACCTCCACGGCAAGGCAGCAGGCCCCGGCCATCACGGCAGCCAGCGGCTGCGCACCGCCCATGCCGCCAAGACCGCCGGTCAGGATCCACTTGCCCGTCAGGTCCCCGCCATAGTGCTGACGCCCGGCTTCCGCGAAGGTCTCGTAGGTCCCCTGCACGATCCCTTGCGTGCCGATGTAGATCCAGGACCCCGCGGTCATCTGGCCGTACATCATCAGGCCCTTGCGGTCGAGTTCGTTGAAATGCGCCCAGGTGGCCCAGTGGGGCACGAGGTTGGAGTTCGCGATGAGGACACGGGGCGCATCCGCATGGGTCCGCACGATGGCCACCGGCTTGCCGGACTGGACGACCAGCGTCTCATCCGCCTCCAGGTCCTTCAGCCCCGCGACGATCCGGTCGAAATCCTCCCAGGTCCGCGCCGCCCGGCCGATCCCGCCATAGACCACCAGCTCATGCGGGTTTTCCGCCACATCGGGATGCAGGTTGTTCATCAGCATCCGCATCGCGGCCTCACCGGCCCAGGTCTTGGCGGTCTTCTCGGG
>JALOTD010000003.1 GCA_025458105.1 Tabrizicola sp.
CTGGATCGGCAGCTATGGCGGCGGCGACAGCCCGTCCGACATTCAGCGCGGCATCTTCGCGACCGAGGTCGGCATCCCCCGCCTTCTGCGGCTGTTCAAGCGCTATGGGCTGAAGACCAGCTTCTTCATCCCTGGCCATTCCCTGGAAACCTTCCCCAGGGAAATGGAGATGATCGTCAAGGACGGGCATGAGGTCGGCGCGCATGGCTACCTGCACGAAAACCCCATCGCGATGACGCCGACGCAGGAAGAGGACGTGCTGGTCAAGTCCATCGAGCTGATCAAGGACCTGACCGGCAGGGCACCGAAAGGGTATGTCGCCCCCTGGTGGGAGATGTCGGCGAATACCGCCGCGCTCCTGTTGAAGCATGGCTTCGAATACGACCACTCCCAGGGCTACCGCGATTTCCAGCCGTTCTATGCCCGGGTGGGGGACAGCTGGAACACCATCGACTACACCAAGCAGGCGAAGGACTGGATGCACCCGCTGAAGCACGGGACAGAGATCGACCTCGTCGATATCGCGGCCAACTGGTACGTCGACGACCTGCCGCCGATGATGTTCATGAAGAAGGCCCCGAACAGCCACGGCTTCGTAAACCCCCGCGATATCGAGGAAATGTGGCGCGACCAGTTCGACTGGGTCTACCGCGAGATGGACTATGCCGTCTTTGCCTTCACCATCCACCCCGACGTCGCCGGTCGCCCGCAGGTGCTGCTGATGCTGGAACGCCTGATCGACTACATCAGTAAGCATTCCGGCGTCGAGTGGCTGCCGTTCGAGGATATCGCCCGAGACTTCCGCGCCCGTTACCCCTTTGCCGGAAAAGCGCGACCCGAGGTCATCTGATGTGCTCGGCCTGCGGCTACCCTTCACGCCCCGGCCACTGGACAGAGGCCGGGCTTGACACAGCGCACGACCGCCTGCGTGCCCGGTTCATGCGCGCAGAAGTGCTGGCCCGTGTCCTGCGCCATTATGGTCTGACGGCGCATGACGACGGGGTGGGCGAGGGCTTCACCCTCTCGACCCTCACCGGAGCCAGCGTGATCGTGACCGACCCGGCTCAGCTGTGGCCAACGGTCGAGCGCCTTGCGGGCCGCCCCTACGATCCCTTGCTGTGACCGATGATCGCCTGCCCCTGACCGTGCTTGGCGGCTGGCTGGGCGCGGGCAAGACGACCTGGTTGCGCCACCAGTTGCGAACAGGGCCAAAGGCGCATGTCCTTGTGAATGAGGCTGCCGGGGTGGCCGTGGACGACGCGCTTCTGCAGGCCGCCGCTGGTGTTGCGGTCCTCGCGGGTGGCTGCGTCTGCTGCGAAGGGCAGGGGGGTCTCGTCGCAGCCCTTCGCCACATTGTCGACCGTCGCAGCGCCGGTGAGCCGATCCCGCCGCTGATCCTGGAGACGAGCGGCCTTGCCGACCCCGCAGCGATTCTGTTGCTCTTGGACGGCGACCCGATCCTGTCCCGCCACATCCGCCTGACCGAAGTCGTCGTGCTGGTCGATGCGCTGAACGGGGCCGCCGACCTGACCACCGATGCGCTCGCCGTCCGGCAGATCCGCGCCGCCAGCCGGCTGATCCTGACCAAGACCGACGCGGCCCCGCCCCTGGCCACTGCCCGCCTTGTCGCCACCTTGCTGGCGCTGAACCCCGCCGCGCAGGTCGAGGCCGCCGTCGCAGGCCTGGCCGTCCCGCTTCCCGACTTGAAGGCCGATCCCTTGCCCCTTGGCACCGGCCTTCGCCCGGTGACGGCGGTCACGCTGCCCTTGCCGCCCGGCGTGGATTGGGCGGTGCTGTCGTTGTGGCTGTCGGCGCTGATCCATGTGCATGGCGACCGGCTGATCCGGATCAAGGGGGTCATCCGCACCCCCGCGGGCAGGCTGCTTCTTCAGACCGTCCGCCAGCAGGTCCAGCCGCCCGAGATCCTGCCCGAGGGCCTGGGACGGGACGACCACCTTGCGGTGATCGGCGAGGCGCCGGACGTGGCGGCGCTGACCGCGTCGTTGGCGCGGTTTCTGGGCTAGTCCGCGAAGGCGCGGGTCAGCGCGGCGGCGATGTCGGGCACCACCTGGTCCAGCACGGCCTGGCCCTTCGCGGCGGTGGCGGATTTCGCCGACGACAGGACTCCGGTCGGTGGAATGGGCCGCAGATCGAAGGGATAGGTGTCATAGGGCGGGAACGCGGCGGGCGGGCCATCGGGGATCAGATCGCGCCGCACGAGCCCCGGTTCCAGATGCAGCATGACCGAGGTCTCCATCACGGCCGCATGCTCCAGCTCCCAGCTGAGCAGGCCGTCGGGGAACAGAACCGCCTCGGTCGCGGCGTTTATGAAGGTCCAGTAGCCCAGCTTGACGATCCGGACGCCTTCGACCCCTTCCCCCTTCAACTGCCGCAGCGCCAGATCGGCGGCTTCGGTCAGAAACCACTGGTTTTCCATGTGTCCATCGAAAAGGACGATCCGGGTCAGCCCGTGCCGGGCAAAGTCGCAGATCAGGTCGCGGACCAGCGCGGCATAGCTCGCCCCGTCCAGACTGGCGCAGCCGGGGAAGTGGTTTCCGCCCCCCGACTTGGGCTGCGACTTGTAGCCGTAGGGCAGGGCCGGGGCCACCAGCGCCCCGATGCGCTCTGCCACGCGGTCGGCCACGGCCAGCGGTAGGACCGTGTCGGTGCCAAGCGGCAGGTGCGGCCCGTGCTGTTCCAGCGATCCCGTCGGCAGGATCAGGACCGGGGGACCCGCCTTGACCCGGTCGTCAAGCTCGGGCCAGGTCAGTTCAGCCAGCCGCCAGGGCCTTGGTTGAGCGCTACCGGTCATGCGTCACCTCGTTCGGCATGGGTGGGACGGGCAGCACGAATTGCCGGTCCGCCACGATGTAGTTGTCGGCATGAAGCCGCGCGATCGGCTGGTAAGTGCTTGGATTCACATAGCGAACACTTCACCGATCACCAGCGTGCGCTGAGGCCAGTCAATCAGCCGCTCCACCCGGCACTCCATCGCGCAGGGGCTTTCGCTGATCCGGGGGCAGGCGACTGATGCGCCCGGCAGCGCGGTCAGGTTGGCCAGGGCCAGCTCGTCCACCCCCGGCTCGACCGGCATCGCGGTGGTGGCCATTGCGGGGGCCAAGGCCAGATCGACCATGTTGACGCTGAACTCCCCCGTACGGCGCAGGTTGGCCAGCGTGTCCTTGGGCCGCCCATCCTTGCGCGGCTGGATGCCAATCACCAGGAGTGGGGGGTCATGGGAAATAACGTTGAAAAAGCTCATGGGCGCGGCATTCGCGGTCCCGTCGGGGTTGAGAGTTGTGACCAGTGCGATGGGACGGGGACCGACGAAATTGGTCAGAAGGTGATAGCGGTCCGCCGCCGGAAGAGCGGCAAAGTCGGCCTCCATCACGCCAGCCGGGGCGCGGCCCAGGCCTGAAGGATCGCGACTGCCTCGCCGTCCAGCTTCTGCTCGGCCTTCAGCGCCCGGTGGTCGACGGTGCTTCCGCATTCGGCGCGCAGGTGGTCGCAATCGATGGGGAAGCGTTCGCCCAGGGGCAGCGGGTCAAAGATCGGTCCGGCCTGGCCCAAAGAGGCCGCGTAATACATCTTGCCGATGCCCGAAATCACCATCGCCGCCACGCACAGCGCGCAGGGTTCGCAGCTGGTGTACAGCTCGCAGCCTCGCAGATCGACCGTCTTGAGGTTGCGGCAGGCGTCGCGGATCGCCTCGGTCTCGCCATGCGAGGTGGGGTCGAAGTGGGCCGCCGAATGGTTCAGGCCTTCGCCCACGATCTTGCCGTCCTTGACGATCACCGCGCCGAAGGGTTCGGTCCCGGGCTGGGTCAGGGCGCTGGCGGAAATCTCCAACGCGCGTCGCATGAATTTTTCCTGATACATCAAGCTTCTCCTATGGGTTGGGCAGGACCCAGGCGTGGTGGGGGTCCCAGGTCATGGTCACGGCTGCGCCGGGGGTCAGGGCGGCATCGTCGCCCAGGTCCAGCCGCTGCAGACGGTAGTCGCGGCCCGTGTCGGCGGCGATGAAGATCGTCTGGGTGGAGCCGACGAACTCGATCCCCACCACGCGGCCGGGGACGGATGGATGGCCTTGCGGCGCGGTCTCGCCTGCAGCCAGGAGGCGGATGCGGTCGGTGCCGATGACGAAGGTCAGGTCCGCGCCGACGGGGGCAGACGCGGGAACGGCGATCCGGCCTTCGGGGCAGTCAAGCCAGGAAAGGCCCCCGTCCTGCGCCGCGACCTTGCCGGTCACTTGCGTGTTCATCCCCATGAACCCGGCCACAAAGGCATTCACCGGCGCGCGGTAGACGTCGCGCGGTGCGCCGACCTGCTGAATGACGCCATCGGCCATCACCACCACCCGGTCGGCCAGGGCAAAGGCCTCGGACTGGGAATGGGTGACGTAGATGAAGGTGATCTTCAACTCACGATGCAGGCGCGAGAGTTCGGTCTGCAGATGCACCCGAAGATGCGCGTCCAGGGCCGAGAGCGGCTCGTCCAAGAGAAGGATCGAGGGCTGCGTCACCAGCGCCCGGGCGATGGCCACGCGCTGGCGCTGGCCGCCGGACAGCTGGGCGATGTTGCGCTTGCCCATGCCGCCAAGGCCGACCTTGTCCAGCCATTCGTTGGCAGTCTTGCGGCGGAAGGCGGGACTGTCGCCGCGCATCTTCAGGGGGAAGGCCACGTTGTCCTCGACCGTCAGGAAGGGGAAGAGGGCGAGGCTTTGCCAGACCATCGGCGTGCCTCGCTGGTCGGGGGGCACCTGGGTCATGTCCTCTCCGCCGATCAGGATGCGGCCGCCCGTTGGCTGTTCCAGCCCCGCGATCATCCGCAGCGTCGTGGACTTGCCGCAGCCCGAGGGCCCCATCAGCGCGATGAACTCCCCCGCGGCGATGTCCAGCGACAGGTCCTTCACCGCGTGGTGGCCGGGATAGCGCATCTCCAGCGCCTCAAGGCGGACGTAAGCGGTCATGGGTTTGGTTCCTTGGTGCGGCCGATGCGGGCGAAGGCCTGGGCCAGCGCCACAAGGACGATGCTGGTCATCAGGACCAGCGTGCCGATGGCGTTGATCTTGGGGTTCACCTGGCCCAGAAGCAGGTTGAAGACGCGGACCGACAGCGTCTCGTTTACCCCGCCGACGAACCAGGCGACCATGAATTCGTCGAAGGACACGGCGGCCGACAGGCAGAAGGCGGCGATCAGGCTGGGTCGGCAGAAGGGGATGACGACCTGGGTCAGGCCCGTCCAGCGCGAGGCGCCGAGGTTCCAGGCCGCCTGTTCCAGATCGGGGCCAAGGTCACCCAGGCGCAGGCGGATCAGCGCCATGGCAAACGACACTGCAATGGCCGCATGGCAGACGATGATGCCGAAGGGCGTGCCGAACATCGGCGTGCGCGACATGGCGGCAAGCATGGCCATCCCAAGGATCGTGACCGGCACGGCAGGGGGGATGGCGATGACCAGCATCAGGCTGCGCTTGCCGAAGAAGGCGTAGCGATAGTCGAGATAGGCCGCGCAGAAGCCAAGCGTCGTGGCGATGACGGCTGTCGAAAGGCTGACGATGATCGAGTTGCGGATGGCACTGACGATCATCGCATCGGCCAGCGCCTCGCGGTGCCAGGCCAGCGTGAAGCCGCCCCAGGGGAGCGTCGGAAAGCGGTTTGCGTCGAAGGAGAAGATGACGATCACCGCCATCGGCGTCAGGATGAACAGCGCCAGCAGGGCAAGATAGCCGTTGCGGAAGACGGCGGTCATCGCTGCACCTCGCGCTTGGCGGTGGCGAGTTGCACCAGGACGAAAGCGAGGGCGAGGATCGCCAGCATCGACACGCCGATGACCGAGGCGCGCGGCCATTGCGAGCCGGATTTCACGGTGTCGACGATCAGGATCGACAGAGTCGGCGGGTTCGATCCCGTCAGGAAGACGGGGCTGGCGTAGTCCCCGAAGGCCATCAGGAACGCGGTCACGGCGGCGAGGCCCAGACCCGGCTTGATCGCGGGGAGGGTTACCTGAAGCAGCACCTGCGCCCGGCTGGCGCCCAGGTTCCGCGCGGCCTCGATAAGCGTCTTGTCCATGCCCATCAACGCGAAGGTCAGGATCAGGGTCACGACCGGCAGGGTCAGGGTCAGCAGGCCGATGTGCAGGGACAGCATGCCGCCCAGAAGGTCCGCCTGCGGAAGGCCAAGCGCGCCGAAGGCCACGTTCAGGACGCCCCCCGGCGACAGGACGACTTGCCAGGCGTAGACCTTCAGGATGTAGCTGGAAAAGACCGGGATGATGAGGAAGGCGATCCACCGCGCCCGCGCCTTGTCGGACAGGCGCAGCGCGATGGCGTGGGCGGCCGGGAAGGCCAGCAGCATCGACAGGATGGTGGCGATCAGCGCCACCTCACCCGTGTAGACCAGCGCCCGCTGGAAGGGGGTGGAGGTCAGGACTTTCTCCCAGTTGCCCAGGTCGAAGGCGGGTTCCAGCTTGAAGTTCCGCACCTTCCAGAAGGTGATGACCACCAGGAAGACCAGCGGCAGGACGAAGAACGCCAGCTGCCACAGCACCACCGGCACCCCCAGAAGGGCCGGAAGCGCCTTGCGCCGGATTGGGGCCATGCCCGGCATCTAGAGGCTCTTCATTTCGCTCCAGACGTCGTTCCAGTCCTCGATCGCCTGCTGTTGCGGCAACTGGCGCAGCGCCACGCGGCCCGCCTTCCAGTCGTCCATGACGTTCGGCTTGTCGAGTTGCAGGCGCAGCACTTCGGCCTGATCCGGCATCGTCTCGGCCAGAAGCTTCCAGCCGGGGATCGAGGGGATCGACTTCTTGTTGTCGGCCTTGGTTGCCATCAATACCTGGCCGCGGGGTGACGTCGTATACTGAATGAACTTCCGCGCGAGGTCGGCCTTGGGCGTCCCCTTCACGATCGACATGCTCTCGGTCCACTGGATCCCGCCTTCGGCCGGAAGGATCGTGTCGACCGGCGCGCCGTCCAGCCTGAGGCCCAGCGTGACCCACTCGCCGATGCCGGGAATCAGATGCGCCTGACCGTTCCGGAGGGATGAGAAGATGTCCGCGATGGTGTAGAACCCGGCAGTCTGCGGCTTCAGCGAGAACAGCTTTTCCTTCAGCGCCTCGAACGCTGCCTCGTCGATGTCGAAGGGCGGCCTGTTGCCGTTCGACAGGCTGATGCAGCCCATCGAGGGCAGGTACCAGTCGAAGAAGCCGACCTTGCCGGTGGCTTTCGGTTCCCACATCGCGGCGTAGGAGGAGACCTCCTCGGGCTTGTAGACCTCGGTGTTGTAAGAAAGGCCCAGGTAGCCGAAATCGGTCATCACCGCGTAAAGCTTGTCGTCGAACCAGTGCAGCGGGAACTTCTGGAACTCGGGCCAGAAATCCTGCAGCGGATAGTCCGCCGGGTTCAGTTCCTCGATGAAGTCGGCCTCTTTCAGAAGGTGCAGGTATTCGGCATCGGCCAGCACCACGTCGAAGGACCCGGGCGGCGACTGGTTGATGACGGCGAGCATCTGGTCACCGCCGACATATTCCTTGATCGCGACCTTGCAGTTGTTTTCAGCCTCGAACTCGGCGACCAGATAGGGGTCGGCGTTGCCGGGCCAGGACAGGTAATTCAGCACCTGCGGCTCTTGCGCATAGGCCGGGGACCAGCGCAGCGACGTGCCGGCCGCAAGGGCCGCACCCGCACCAATGAAGCCTCGGCGGCTCAGATCGATCTGTCGTGTCATGGAACCTCTCCTGCAGCAGCGTTTCTGAAAACAGGCTGACGCAGGGCGGAGGGCATTCGTTAAGATTCAGCGCAGCCGGGGCCCCGCAGTCGGGTTTTTCTGCGTCTGCACAATAATGCGACCATTCGGACGGCCGGATGAGACCGGTTTGCGCACAGCATCGACCAGACTGCACGGCATTTTGTATGCAATCAGAATCGGCGTCAGTCCGACGTTTCGCGCAGAAAGTCCGACAGGATGGTCCGCACGTCCCCAAGCTGTTCCGGCGCGATCAGCGCCCGACCGGCGACAAGGTCAAGGTGCTGGTCCATCAAGGCTGCAGCGCGGTCGCGGTCGCCGGCCACCAGCGCCGCGACAAGGGTGCGGTGCTCTTCCGCGCCGCATTCGGCCGAATGCGGACGGCCGTACATCGCGAGCACGAGCGAGCAGCGCGAGACCAGCTCCCGGACATAGCGGGCGAGAAGCGGGTTGCCGGTCAGCTCGGCCAGCTTCAGGTGAAATTCGCCGGCCAGACGGATGGCTTCCGCCTCGCTTTTGGCCAGAACCTTGCGTTCCGCGTCGGTCATCGCTTGCAGCGCCCCGGCGAGGTCAGGGGTCATCTGCGCGGCCAGCTGCTGAACCACCAGCCGCTCCAGTCCCTTGCGGACGGCGAAGATGTGGCGGCCTTCGTCCAGCGAAGGATTGGCGACAAAGGCGCCGCGGTTGGGCACAAGGTCGACCAGCCCCTCCATCGCCAGGCGACCCAGGGCCTCACGCGCGATGGTGCGCGACGTGCCGAAACTGTCGCCGATGGCATCTTCGGGCAGCCGCGCGCCGGGGGCCAGCCGCTGTTCCAGAATGGCTTGCCGCAAGCCGGCATGGACCTTGTCGGTACGCGTCTGCGGGATGCGTGACTTGCGGCCTGTCGGCAATTCCCATCTCCGATTGCATACGATCCTGATGTGATGTTTTCAGGGTATCGCATGCAATCTGGAAGGTAAATGTCTGTCGCTTCAAAAGCTTGCAGGAGGAGCGGTCTGGCCTGCGGGCAGGACAGGGATCACCACCCCCCTCGTTGTACCGAAGAACCTGCGATCTGGGGAGCGGTCCATCGCGCTACCCCTCCACCCTCCGGGTCATCGGAACCGGCACTTGCATCGCGCGCAGGTACATCGCGCGGTAATGCGGCAGGCGGTCGTCCATCAACCGCGCCGCCTGTTCGACGGCCCGTCGCTTCGCCCCCAGCGTCTCGGCGGCTTCGGCCAGCAGTCCCGCGCGGTCCAGCCTGGTGACGCGGCCCGCTTCGGCCACGATCTCGCCCGCGACCATGGTCAGCCGGACAGACGCGCCGGTTTCGCAATGCACCAGCTGCCGGGGGGCGTGGTTGAGCGGCAGATAGGCGACGGCCGAGAGGTCGATCAGGATCAGGTCAGCCGGGGCCCCGTGGGTCAGGTGCCCAAGACCCGGCACCCGCATCGCCCTGCCGCCGCCTTCCGTCGCGGCCTGAAGCACCTCCTGGGCCTGCGGCCAGCGCAGCCAGTCCGGGTCGGTCAGCGAATGGATCATCCCGGCGGTCTTCATCACCTGCCACATGTTCACGGCGTCATCGGCAATCGCCTCGTCCACCCCCAGGCAGAGGTTCACCCCCCGGTCCTTCAGCGCCCGGAAGGGCATGATCCCGGACCCGAGCCGCAGGTTGCTGATCGGGTTGTGCGCGACCGTAGCGCCCGAGGCGGCGATCAGGTCCATGTCGGCCTCATCGATCCAGATCGCGTGGATGATGTTCATCCGGTCCGACAACAGCCCCAGGTCCGCCGTGTAGCGGACCAGCGAGCGGTCGCCGAGCCGTTCCTGCCCGAAGACCCGCTGCAGGCGCGTCTCCAGCATGTGGGCGTAGAAGGGCAGGTCATGCGTGCGGCTGATCTCGTCGAGTTCGGCGAAATACTCCGGCGTCACCCGCTGTGGGGCCGATATCGAGACGGCGCCCTGCACGCGCCCCCCGGCGGCGCCATGCCAGCGCTGAATGAGATGGCGGTTCAGGGCGCGCATCTCGGGCTGGCCGACCTTGGGGGGCTTCGACAGTTCGGCCTTGAGCGCAGGGGGGACGAGGTCAGCAAGGTAGGGCAGCTTGTCCAGTTCCGGCACGATGGGCTGGTCGATCGCCAGCCGCGCGCGGATGCCGCTGTCGACATAGGCCTGCATCACTGCGTCGATGATGTCCGGTTCGGGTTCGGGCACGAAGAAGCAGTCGTCCTGCACCGCCGTCGTGCCGGTTTCCAGCATCTCGATGCAGCCGAGCATCGTACGCAGGTAAGCCTCGCGCGGGGTGGGGCGCAGGACCTCCAGTTCGGGGCATTCGTAAAGCATGAAGATTTCCAGCGGCATCCCCGGTAGGCGGCCCTTCATGTGGTTGACCGACGAATGGAAGTGACCGTTTACAAGGCCGGGCATCAGCAGGTCGCCCTTGCCGTCGATCACCCGCTCGCCCGGCGTCGGGGTCAGCGCGCCGATCCCGGCAATCCGCCCGGCCTTCACGCGCAGGCAGGTGGCGGGGCCAAGTCCCTCGGACGCCGCCTGATCCAGCAGGCGGACGTTGGTGAAAAGACAGTCCAAGTCTTCCTCCCTTATCCCAAGCAGAGGCCCGTCTTACGTGCGGGATGACGCCTGATAAAAAGGCTCGCGCTTCGGCTCGTCCCGCAGGTAACCCGCGTAGAACTTCTCGACCTCGGGAAAGATCTCGTGCCGCAGCCAGCGCCGTTTCGCCTCGCTGTCGCTGCGGGGCTTGGCGAAGACCTCGGCAATCTCGGCCAAGACGGCCTTATGATCGATCCGGGTGAAGGTGCCGTCGCGGAAGATCACTTCGCCGTCGACGAGGACCGCGTGGACGTCCTTGGCCTTGGCGCGGGCGATCATGGTGTCCAAGGGCGGGATGTCGGGGTCCTGGTAGGGGTAGGTCGCGCTGCCGTAGTCCAGCACCACCGCGTCGAAGCGGCGGCCTGGGTCGAGCCGCCCGATCTCGGCCCCGAAAGCGGTGGTCAGCGCGCCGTGCTCCGAGGCCATCCGCAGGACCTGCGTCGGCGTTGGCACATCCGAGTGGTCCATGCCGGGGATACGGTGCACGGTCAGCGCCATCCGCATTTCCTGCAGCATGTCGCGGTCCTCGTTGATTCCCGCCTCGTCCATCCCCATGCCCACGGTGATCCCGCGCTTTTGCAGTTCCATCAGCGGCAGGACGCCCGAGCGCAGCCGGAAGTTGGACGAGCAGTTGTGGCAGACACAAGTGCCGGTGCCCGCGCAGATTTCAATGTCTTCCTCGGTCATCCAGACGCCGTGGCCAAGGGTCAGCTTCGGCCCCAGAAGCCCCAGCTTTTCCAGATGCTTGACGGCCGTGGTCCCGGTGCGGCGGCGGGCGTATTCCTTCTGGTAGGCGGTCTCCAACAGGTGCATGTGCATCGGGATGCCGCCTGCGTCCGACCGTTCCTTCATGGCGAGAAGCCCGTCGTCCGTCATCCAGTGCAGGTTGGCCGGGGCCAGCTGGATCCGCGCGCGGGGGTTGGTGTTGGCCGCCGTCAGCGCGTCGAAAAGGGCCATGTAGTCCGGGAAGGCCATCTTCTGCCGGGCGAAGTGTTCGGCCATCGGCCCCTTCAGATGCGGCGGCAGGCGGGCCACGAAATCCTCGTCGGCCTCATAGACAAAGCGGTTCTGTTCGCGCACGGCGTAGCAGTAGGACACGCGCATGCCGACGGCCCGGTAGCCTTCCAGCACGCCAGAGGCCGAGGCTAGCACCTCCTCATAGGTTCCCGGCGCCCAGCCCTGGATGTGCTGGACGGTGGTCACCCCGGTCGAGATCATCTCGAAAGCGGAGTAGAGCGTGTCGAGCCGCGGGTCGATGTCGCGCATCGTCAGGCGGGCGGCGAACCACAGTTCCAGCGCGAAATCCGGCGCGCCGTGCTGCAGGGGGGTGATGCCCAGGTGGTGGTGGCTGTTCACGAGGCCCGGCATCATCAGGTGGTTGCCGTAGCGGACCTCCTTCGCGCCCGGATAGGCGGCATGGATCGTGGCGGCGGGGCCGACGGCCAGCACGACGCCATCCTCATGCGCCAGTGCGGCGTCTTCGATGATGTCCGGCTCGGTGGCCGACTTCGCGCCGGTGACGATCCAGCGGGCCGAGGCGAGTTCGACGGTCATAGCAGTTCCTGTTCCTGAAAGGCCTTCGTCACCTCTTCCGCCAAGAGCGCCTCGCAGCGGCGGGCGAGGTCGATCATTTCCGGCCCCCGCAAGTCGCGCGGACGGGGGGTGTCGATGGTGATCTCGGCCTTGATCTGGCCGGGCCGCGCGGTGAAGACGACGATGCGGTCGGCCAGGGCCAGCGCCTCGTCGATGGAATGGGTGACCAGCAGCACCGAGGCGCCCGAGGCCTGCCAGATCGCCAGAAGATGGTCCTGCATCCGCGCGCGGGTCTGGATGTCCAAGGCCGCGAAGGGTTCGTCCATCAGCAGGACCTTCGGGTCCATCGCCAAAGCCCGCGCCAGCGCCGCCCGCTGCCGCATGCCGCCCGAAAGCTCATCCGGCCGCTTGTCGCCCGCGCCGCCAAGGCCCACCATCCGCAAAAGCTTGTCGACCTTTTCCGTCCGCGCCCCGGGCTGGCCGCCCTTGATCGACAGGCCGAAGCCCACATTGTCGCGCACCGAAAGCCAGGGGAACAGCGCCGCCTCCTGAAAGATCAGGCTGCGTTCGGGCGAGGGTTCCTTGACCGGCAGGCCATCGAAGGTGACGGTGCCCGAAGTTGCCTCCTCCAGCCCCGCGACGATGTAGAGAAGCGAGCTTTTCCCGCAACCCGAGGGGCCGAGGAGGACGACGAACTCACCCGGTTTGACGTCCAGCGTCAGGTTGGTGACGGCGGGCACGGGGTCCGGCCCATCGGGGTTCCAGACCTTCGAGACATTGGTGATCGACAGTCCCAGCATCACAGCGCCCCGATGTTGGACGGCTGGATCCACCACAAGACCTTCCGCTGGATCAGGCGCAGGGCCTGGTCGAAGAGGAAGCCCGTGAGGCCGATCAGCGTCATGGTGAAGAATACGAGGCTCGCGTTGAAGGTGTTGCGGGCCATCATGGTGACCTGACCGAGGCCAGAGCCCACGCCCACCGCCTCGGCGATCAGCACGACCATCCAGGCGCCGAAGAGGTTCATCCGCAGGGTCACGAACAGCCCCGGCAGGATCGCGGGGAGGATCACCCGCAGGAAGATCTGCCGCTTGGACGCGCCCATGACGCGCGCGAGCTGGATGTAGTGGCGCGGCACGGCGTCGATCTGGGCAAGGGTCGCCAGCACCATCACGAAGAAGATCGAGATGAAGACCAGGAAGATCGCAGGCGGGTTGCCGATGCCGAAGACGAAGATCGCGACCGGCAGCCAGGCGACGGGCGAGATCGGGGCCAGCATGGTGATCAGCGGCAGGGTCAGCTTGCCGAAGATGCCGAAGTAGCGGATCGCCACGCCGACGATGACCGAAGCCACGAAGCCGATCAGCAGCCCCAGGAAGACGCGCAGCGACGACCAGCCGATGACGCCCAGGACCGACAGGAACGAGCCCCCGGTCGACAGCGCGCCGATCCGTTCGCCGTTCGGGTCGAAGAAGCGGAACTGTTCGGTCAGGTTGGCCAGGAAGATATGCGGCGGGGGCAGGAGAAGCGGGTTCGCCCAGCCCCGCCACCAGGCAAATTCCCAGAAGGCGACGAACAGCCCGATGGACAGGCTGGCCCAGCCGATGGATTTGGCCAGGGGCAGCCAACGGGCAACCCCCGGCGATTTCCGGCGCAGGCTGGCGCTGGCAGGCAGGCTGTTGTCGCTCATCTGGTCCCCCTTACGCCGACTTCAGCTTCAACCCGGCGAAAAGGTCGGCGTTCTCGGCGATCACGGCCTCCAAGAGCGTCCAGTCCACCGCCTCGTCCGGCATCAGGTTCTTGACGTAACCCATCGCCTGCATCGACGCCGAGCGGTCCTTGAAGAAGGCCGTGTTCAGCCGCTGGTCGATCATGATCGGCTGGCGGGATTGCGCGAGGGTCAGGGCCTCGATGTCGGTCTTGTAGTAGGTACCGACGGTCTGGTTCAGCGCGGCGGCGACGTCCGCCTCGGCCTGGGACTGCGCCGTCATCATTGCCTTGATGAGCGCCTTGACGGCGTCGGGGTTCGACTCGATCAGCGGCGTCCCGGCGGCAAGCACGCAGTCGGAATAGTTCGCGCCGTAAAGGTCGATACCGTCGGTCAGGATCGAGGACCCGGCCCGTTCGGTCAGGCATTGGGTCGCGTAGGGTTCGATATGGCAGACCGCATCGATCGCGCCGTTGATATAGGCGGCGGCAAGCTCGGGCGAGGTGTTGAAGTACTTGACCTCGACATCCTGGAACGACAGCCCGGCCTTCACGAGGTAGTCATAGGGCAGCACTTCCAGCGTGTCAGCCTGGAAGGTGCCGATGGACTTGCCCTTCAGGTCCTCGGCCTTGGTGATGCCCTCGGCGGCCACCAGCACGCAGCCCTGTACGCCCGCGCCCGCGACGATCTTCACCGGTGCGCCCTGGTCGACGAGGGTGAGGAAGTTGGAATAGGGGATGACCGAGACATCGACGATGCCTGCGCCGAACAGCGTGACCACGTCGGTCGTCGTGGGCGCGACGACGAATTCCAGGTTCACGCCGTCAGCCTCGGCCAGCTTGCGTTCCTTGGCCAGGAAGATGCCCAGGTTGCACAGGCCCGAGCCGTGGGTGGCCTTCAGCGTCGTCGGGTCAGCCGCGAAGGCCCCCGTCGCGCCGATGATCTGCACCGCGCCCGAGGACAGCCCGACGGCCGCCAGCGCGCCGAACCCGGTCTTCAGGAACCCGCGGCGCGAGGCTTCCATGATCTTGGCATGGGTATTTCCGCATCTTTCGCACATGATTTCGACCTCTCTCTGTTGCGTCACAGGTCGGGTCGAGGTGCGCCAGACAAGCAGCAGAACCGTCGACCTAAGTCGCGAGTGACGAGTTCGGCACGCCAACCTTGAGAAGAGGGTGTTGAAAAGGGTGTCGCCACCCTCCCTGCGCTGAGGTTCAGGGAACGGCGCGGCGCGATTCGTTAACAGCGGTTTCGCGGGTTGCGGGCGGGCCGTGCTGCGTTGCGGCAGAAAGCTGGTCGATTTTCCGGTCAGGTGGCCAAGATTTGGGCGGCCGGCGAATCCGGGGCCGGGTCAGACGCGGTTGAAGACATCGCCCCAGCCGGTGACGCGCGCTGCGTCAAGACCCGCTTCGCGCAGGCAGAAGGCCGCCGTGACCGCCACGGAATCCAGCACCGGAATGCCCAGCTCGGCTTCCAGTGCCCCGGCCAGCGGCGCGCCGCGGAAGTTGGTGCAGATGATGGCGATGGCGTCAGGCTTGGCCTGGGCCACCTCGCGCACCAGACCCGCGACACGCTCGGGGCTGTAGTCGGCGAAGGAATGGTTGCCCTTGTCCGACAGGTGCACCTCGGAGACCACCTCGATCCCCTGCGCGGCGAAGTTGGCGATGATCTTCGCCTGAATCTCGGGCAGGTAGGGCGTCACCAACCCAAGGCGTTGAACGCCCATGCGCCTGAACAGCGCCTCATAGGCCAGCATGGTCGATGTCGCCTCTACCCCCGTCCGCTGAGTGATCGCAGCACAGAGCGCCCGGTCCCGGTCCAGCCCCAGCCAGGCGGCGGATGTGCCATTCCAGCAGATCAACCGGGGCAGCGTCTCGGCCAGGCGGTCGGCGGCCTCCAGGATCGGCTCCAGCGCGAACTGACTGGTGGATGCCCGGGCGTAATGCACGCTGGCGGCATCGCCGAACGGCGCCAGCATGGCCGAGGTATAGGGCTCGAGCACCGTGTTCGACGATGGAACCAGCATTCCGATGCGGACCGGCTGGGTCATGGGGCATCCTTTTGGGCAATCAGGCGGGCAAGGGCAGGGGACAGGCCGGTGGAGAGTTTCGGAACGGGCCGCGCTGCCCGCCCGCTACCGAGGCCAGCCAGCGCCACCGCCTGCCGGGTAGCCGCCGTGATCGGGTCGAGAAGGGTCGCCCGAACCTCGCCCGCCATGTCGTGCGCCAGTCCCGCCAGCGGCGCGCCGCCCAGGATCACCACCTCCGCCCCGTCCCGGGCCGCTTCGGTCGCAAGGTCCCGCAACACCGCGCGCCGGGTTTCGGCCACATCGCCGACCTGCGCGATATGGTCGGGCGGCGTCCGCACCCCCAGACAGCGCGGGCCCGCGCCCAAGGCCTCGACGCTGGCAAGATACCAGCCGCGCATCGCCGGAGTGAAGGTCACAATGGCAAAGCGCTGCCCCAGTTGCAGCGCCGACAGGATCGAGGCCTCGGCCATGCCGACGACCGGGAACCCGAACAGCTCGCGCGCCGCCGGAAGTCCTGGGTCGCCGAAGGCTGCGATGATCGCGGCATCGACCGGCCCGGCCTCGGCGATCATCTCCAGCGCGATGGCCCCAGCAATCTGCGCCTCGGCCAGCGAGGAGATGTAGGGAAACCCGCGCGGGGCGGTCAGGGCCATGACTTCGGCCCCCGGCGCAGCCGCCCGGGCCAGCGCGGCCATCCGGTCGGTCATCGCTTGCGTCATGTTGGGGTTCACGAGAAGCAGCCGCATCAAGCCGCCCCTGCAAGGACTGGGGCCAGCCGCCCGGCCAGCCCCAGAAGCTCGGCGTCCTTTCCCGGTGCGGCCATGATCTGCATTCCCAAAGGCAGGCCCGCCCGCGTCTTGCCGCACGGCAGGCTGATCGCCGGGCACCCCGCATGGTTCGCCTGCGGAGTGAAGGCCGCATGATCGCGGGGCGATGCGGGGCGGCCCCCAATCAGCCGGGGCGCGATGTCCTCCACCGGCCAGGCCGGGCAGGGTGTCGTCGGCGTCATCAGAAACCGATGCTCCGCCAGGAATGCCCGCAGCGTCGCGCCCATCCGGTAGCTCGCAAGATGCGCCTCCGCCACCTCGACCCCGGTCATGGCCAAACCCTTCTCGATCTGCTCCGCAATGCCGGGGCCGAAAAGTGAAGGGTCCTTCCGGTAGCTTTCGCCGTGCAGCGCGGCGAGGCCCGCCCATTGCAGGGGTGCAACGTCCGCCCGACCCGAGGCCGGGGGCCATACCGGAGCCGCGTCGACCACCGGGAACCCGGCTGCCCGCAGCCGCACCACGGCAGCGGCTGTCACATGTGCCACCTCGTCATCCAGCACCTGACCCAGGCCGAAGTCATAAGCATACGCCAGTGTCACCGGCCCCGAGCCCACCGGGGACACCCCGCTCATGACCGCCATCGCCAGGGCGATATCGCCCATGCTGCGCGCAATCGGGCAGACGACGGAGATTCCCCAGACCGGCTCGTCGAAGCCCGGGCCATAGGGGACAAGATCCTGGCTCGGCTTGAAGCCGATCACCCCCACATGCGCCGGGGGCCGCCGCGTGGACCCGCCCGCATCCGTCCCAAGCGCGAGGGGCGCAAAGCCCGCCGCCACCGCCACCGATGGTCCGCCCGATGATCCTCCCGGGGTCAGACGCGGGTCAACCGGGTTCCGCGTCATTCCGTAAAGCGGCGTATTCGTCACGCCCATGCAGGCCAGCTCTGACGTCGCCCCTATGCCCAGCACCACCGCCCCCGCCGCGCGCAGACGGGCGACCGCCGTGGCATCTTCAGGCGCCACAAACCCGGCAAAGCGGCGTGAGCCCTGCGTGATTTCCAACCCTTCGACCCAGAGATTGTCCTTGATGACCACGGGAACCCCCGCCAAGGGCAGATGTTGACCCGTGGCCAGGCGAGTCTGGACGGCTTCGGCCTCGGCCAGGGCCCTCGGGTTCAGCCTGATGATAGCATTCAGGTCAGGGTTCGCGTGGTGATACCGTGCTAAACTGCGTTCCAGGACATCGGCGGCACGAATGCGACCCGCTGAAACCTCGGCAGCGATCCCGGCAGCTGTTTCTGGAACGCGGTCCTCTGCCCGTGTGCGGCTGGAATGCGCAGGGCGAACCGACGGATCCACGATGTCTTTGTTGCCGGACAACGCCTTCCCCTCTGCCAACGGGCCAATCCGGTATGGCGGACCTGTCCTTTGCCGAGCCCGGCCGACCATCGGCTGCGCTCACTCTGAAACGCACGAGCGAATGCAGCTTGGCAGACGAACCGTCTTGTTCTGCGCAAAAGGCATGCGTTTTTCGGTCGTACTGCAGTGGGAACAGGCAGCCGTGAATCCGACACACCGCCAGAGAGCGGATCGAGTGGTCCTTGCGCTGCTCCATCCCGGACAGCGACGTCATGCAGGTTTCGAGGCGTCACGGCAGGCCTGGTGAACGAGGGACGCGCCGCCCGTAATGGAGCGTTCTTCGAACCAGCGAAGGCATCACCGATCTGGTGAAGGGATCAAAGGACCGGTGTCCGGGATGACTCGCAACCCATGCCAGGAGCTACCCTTCGGCATCACGGTGTATTTGATGACGTTTCAGCAAGGCTGTGACCACTGGCATGGTAAGCATTGTCGATCCCACAGCCATCAAAAGCAGCGCGGTGAACGTCGCCGAGGTAATGATCAACTTGTCCAGCAGGATATTGGCGAAGATGATCATGATAAGTGCTTTGGTCTGCAGCAGCCAACCGATGATGGCGGCTTCCCCCCTGGGCCAGCACAGGATCCGACCGGCAATTGTCACACCGATGAGTTTGCCCGCAACCGAGGCTACCAGAAGAAGACCCGCAGCGAGCAGCACGTCGAGGCCCCCCATGTCCCAACTTGTGCGCAAACCGGTCGAAAGAAAGAATACCGGCATGACCGTCATCAGCACCGTGTCGCGGAAAGTATCGAGGCGTTCAAGCTTGAACCAACGGCTTTCCAGAACGGCACCGGATAGGAAAGCGCCTACCATGTAGTGTAGCCCGGCCCAATCAGCAAAGAGCGAAGACGCAATCAACCAGATAAGACCAAGAATCCAGCGATCCCGCTCTTCTGCGCCAGAAATGACACGGCGGACGATCAGGGCTGAAGGAATAAAGACCAGGAAGAACCCTGCCTGCCGCGCCATCCGATCCCAGTCAAGCAAGATCAGCGCCAACATTGCCCAGACTGCCAAATCGTCAAGACTGGCATATCGTAAAATGCGTTGGCCCAGGTTGGATCGAAGAATGTTGATGTTGTCCATGAAAAGAATAAGGATTGGCAGGGCGGTAACGGCGCAGGCCATCCCAATCCCAAGCAGCACTTGCCAATAGGCACCATTGGGGCCGATCCAGCCATCTGTGGTAAGCAGGCCGGCCGCGGCCAAAGCCCCAAATCCCATCGGAACAATTAGGGCAAGCAAGGCGACTGTTGCTGTCTCTGATCGCTTTTTCCAGGCCGCAGTCAGGTCAAGCTCGATTCCGGCAACCCACACAAACAGCATTACGGCCCACCAGGCAATTCCGTTCAGCGCAGTGATGACACTTTCCGAGAAGACGAAGGCGTGAACCTCGGGGATCGCCGCACCCAAGACGCCAGGCCCCAGCAAGACGCCACCGATGATTTGCACAACAACGAGTGGCGCCCAGTTTCGTCGGCCCAGCAGCCGCCAAACCAGATAGGGTATGGAGAATATCACCAAAAGCGCAGCAAGGAAGAGTTCAGTGGTTGTGATCTGCATGGGTCGTTTCCATAGTGAAGAGCCCGCCCGCGCGGTCGGACAGACATGACAACTGCATTGCAAGTCTTGGTACAAAAAAGAAACAACACGATACGGCCGTATCCACTTGAACCGACAAACGCAGAAAATCTTGTATCCGGGTTGGCATGGTCAATCATAATGCCTTGGTTGCATGAAACCAAATATACGAAGACGAAATGACCAAACCGAATTCCGCTTCGGGGGAACCTCTGATGTAATTGCTATATGTCGCGGTTTGCAATCTTGAAGCGTCCGTATTTGTGTTGGGAGGTTCCGCCAATAGCTATACGATTTGGTCTTTCGTCAAGGCGATACGAAACTCAAAATCGCGCCTAGGTAGAATATTGCCCATTCCTGACAGCCGCCCAGTGCATCAGATGAACTTCCAAGATTGGAACAGGGCACGTCCACTCATGCGTGTAGCACCGTGCTTCACGGCTACGAGGAGGAACGCCTGCGGCGGGACTGCCCTCGACCGGACAGCGCTGCAGATACGGCAAGGCACCAGGCTGTGCGCCTTTTCGTCTGGTATCGGAGTGCTAGACTCCCGACATCCGCACCGCGTCTTGGATTCACGGGCCGCGCGGCTTCAGGCCATTGCGCCAAAGCCAGTCCCAACGCCGAGGGCATGAGGGCAAAAGCCTGGTACACGCCAAGGCAGAAAACGGCCGCCATGCTGCCGGTGTTCAGAAGCGTTCGGCAATCAAGCGAAGGCCGAAAACGGCCAGAACCGTACCCAGAGCGCGGTCGATGAACACTGCGAACTTCCGATAGACGTTTTGCACCGGTCGGGTGGAAAGCAGGGTTGCGGCCAACCCATACCATGCGAGGTCCACGAGGAAGCCGCCGACAATGATCGTTGTCTTGACCCAAAGTGCAGCATCGGGCGGTACCGCGACAGCAAAGATGCTGACAAAGAATGCAATGCTTTTGGGATTGGACAGCTCGACTATCAGGCCCATTTGAAAGCCCTTCTTCGCCCCCCTAGTCAAGACCGGCTCGGGGGCCTCATCAAGCGCCGCAGGCTTGGACATCCATGCCGACAATCCAAGATAGATCAGATAGCACCCCCCCGCGACCTGAATGCTGGTCATCAACCAGCCCACCTGCGTGATGATCAATGCGAAGCCGGTCATCGTGAGGGTGGCGTAAGTGGCAGCACCCACAGAAAAGCCAACCGTGGCCCCAAGAGCCGCAGAACGCGCGCCGGAAGCCGCAAGGCGAACGATCAAGGTAAAGCTTGGGCCGGGGCTGATCGTGCCAGCCGCGTATATCATCAGAGCGGTCAGGATGATCGCCAGATCCTGGTTCATTTTGCCCTTCACTCGCTCGGGATAAAGGCTGCGGAACGGCTGCCGCAGCGGAAAATCATGGGTTGTCGGTCAGACGTGGGAGCCCGCCCAGAAACCACCATAGTTGGACGGTTCCGCCAACCGGGCTGTATCAAGACGTGTAGTGATTTGCCCCATTGCTGCCCCTAGTTGTTCTACCCCGTAAAGGAACATCCGGTATATGTCATCAGGCTTGGCAAAGGCAGTTTCATAAACTGGCGGCAGCTCTTCGTGGTAGTAGCGGAAATCCCGGTGAAGCAAGCGCATCCCAAAGCGTTCGGGTTCGGCGAAAAGCTGGCTGCCAGGATAGGGGACGAGCCCAAAGATATAGGAGGCCTGCAAGAGTTCTCTGTCGATCAAGTCACACACATAGTCGATAGACCGCTTCATATCGTCGAGCGACTGGTCCGGAAACCCGTTCACCAGGAATGAGCACGCCGTCAGTCCGGAATCCTGTAGCCGGGCCAGTGTCTCTTCCAACTCTTTCAGCTTCATGCGCTGCTTGTGCATGTCCTGGCTGTTCTGGTTGATCGTCTCGATTCCGATTTCCACCCAGGAGCAGCCACTGTCCTTCAGGGCGCGCAGAACACTGTCGTCGCCAAGGCAGTTCGGCCGGGTCTGAATGTCGTATCGGATGGTCCCGTCGTCTCGAAGGGCGTCGCATATGGCCAGAGTTCGTTCCTTGTGGACAGTGAATGTCTCGTCGCCAAAGTAGATGTTGTGATGCTCTCCGTACTGGCGACGATAGCCTCGGATCTCGTCGAGTACCCGGTCCACGCTGAAATAATCGGCCTTCCGACCGATTGTCTGGATCGTGCAGAACGAACATTGATACGGGCAGCCAAGCGCATAGACCTGCCGAAGATAGCGGATGTCTTCGCCGATATCGGGAGAGAAGAGGTCGATTTTCGGAAACGGGATCTTATTCACTGGCACCCAGGGATACTGGGATTTCGAGGTGTAGATCTGACCGTTGGGCAGCCGGGCAGAGACATTGTTCATGTCCGCCAGGTCGCCCTGCTTGCGGATCACCTTAAGAAGTTCCGGAAGAGCCTGCTCTCCCCGTCCGAAGACCACATAATCGATGCTCCGGTGCGCGGCGATTTCCCGGTGCAGGGGCGTTGCCACGACACCCCCAACTATGACTGTTGACCTTGGATGTATGTCCTTGATCAGGTCCGCAATCTGCAGCCCGAACGGAAGATTGGGCGTCATCGGGGATAGAAGATAGACATCGCCCGGCGTCGCCCGCACGACACGCGCCAGACGTTCGGTGTCTATGCCGGTCATCGTGCATTCGGAGGCGTAAAGGTCCATCGCTTCCATGGACGTATAGCCTGCCTCATGAAGGACCCCTGCAAGCCAGGTCATCCAGTGCGGCAACTCCCAAAGAACATTCTTCATATGCCGCAGGCCGGGATGTGCGGCGTGGTAGCGAAGATCGAAACTGCGCCAGAAAGCTTCCCGCTCAGGGACAGACACAGTGGCCATCGGTGTATGTACAAAGACGATATGTGTCATGATCCAGTCAACTGCCTGAGATTTGATGAGCCAAGCGCATTGCAAACGACTGCTTGCAAGTGGATCTTCCAGCGGATTTCCGCTGAAAAATGCTGCGCCCAGTTCGAACCGTAATAGATGAATATTTCATTCCCAATGGCCCCCCAGTTGCCAATAAAGTGAGCCAACGGGTGAGCCCCTAAAGCGGCTTGCGCAAAAATTAAGCATCGGCGGTTTTCCCCCTTAGGTTGTTGCCACACAACTTGTGGGGCTTGACCCGGAATTAGCATCGGCCCACGCTTAAGGCAAGATCAAGAATCAACCACAGGGATAATCGGCATGACGACTCATCTGATAACTGATGCAATCGGCAATACGCCGCTTGTCCGGCTTGATCGCATATTCCCGCAAAAACATATTAGCGTATATGCAAAACTGGAATATATGAATCCAAGTCTAAGCATAAAGGATCGGATCGTCCGCTATATATTAGACAATGCAGAGGCAAGCGGTGAGTTGAAGCCAGGATCCACGATTGTCGAGAATACTTCCGGAAATACAGGTGCAGCAATTGCAATGATTGCAGCTGCGCGTGGCTATAAAGCCATTCTGACCATGCCCGATAAGGTAGCGGAAGAGAAGCGCTCTGTGCTTAGGGCGCTTGGGGCACAAGTGGTCATTTGCCCGACATCGGCAGCACCAGATAGCCCAGATCACTACGTTTCCAGAGCTCGGGCGATTGCGGCCTCTATTCCTGGCTCGTTCATGATAAATCAGTACGACAATAAGAAGAACGCGGAAGCGCACTTCAAGACGACAGGGCCAGAGATCTGGGACCAGCTTGGCGCATCGATCGACTACTTTGTGGCGAGCGGAAGCACTGGAGGAACCATTTCGGGAGTTGGCCGCTACCTCAAGATGCAAAAACCTGCAATCAAGGTAGTGATGCCAGATCCGTATGGATCGATCTACTACTCCTATTTCAAGACCGGAAAAGTGCATGAAGAGGATATCGGAACCTATCAGGTCGAGGGTATTGGCGAGGATCATCTGGCCAAGTGCATGGATTTCTCGATCGTGGACGAGATGTACCAGTTCAACGATGACAATGCCTTTGACGCAGCACTTCGTGCGTCCCGGCATGAGGGCCTTTTCGTCGGGACAAGTGCAGGGGCAAATCTCTGGGGCTGCATGAAGCTTGCCGAGACCTTGACCGAGCCAGCAACGATCGTGACGGTTCTTCCAGACAGTGGTCTGAAATATCTGTCAAAATTCAAGAAATATATCGATCAGGGTTTCATGGCGCCGGCAAGGGACGGCGTGTTGGACTTGAAGCGCGCGGCAGTCTGAGGGGCGAGGATCCCCCCCATCACTCGCCACATTTGGTGAATCTGGGACGCATCGCGCAGTGGTGCGGCATCACTTGCCTGAAGAAGGAGGTCAAAGAAATCATGAATGCACATGTAAAGTCCGAAAGCACAGTTACGCAACAGTGTGATGTCCTGATTATTGGGGCCGGCATGGCCGGTGGCTGTCTGGCCCGGCAACTGAAGTTGAGTTTCCCGGAACTTGAGATTACCGTTGTCGATCGGAAGTCCGAGTTTGACTATTGGGTTGGTGAGTCAACTGTTGAAGTCTGGGAAGATTATATGACGCGCAAGCTGGGGCTTGGCCCCTATCTTGAAAACAGTCATGTGCAGAAACACGGGCTACGCTTCTTCTTCGACTCGCCAGATAAAGACCTTCCAGTTGCACGCATGTCAGAGTTCGGGCGTAGCCGTTACCACAGACTGGCCGCGCGTCAGATTGACCGGGCACGATTTGACACCGACCTTTGTACAATGAACCGCGAGATGGGAATCAATGTCCAATTGGGCGTTGAGGTCTTGTCACGCGCAGCAGAGGGCGGCGATGCAATCAAGCTGGATCGCACCAATGGCCATGTGGTGCAGACATCAGCCGGAGCGATCCGCTGCCGATGGCTGATCGATGCAGGCGGCAAGAAGACGCCGCTTGGCCGTCAATTGAATCTGATCGAGACGGAAAAGTCTGCACTTAAGGGATCATACTGGGCGCGGTATCGCAATGTCCGGAACATCGATCAGCTTGGATCTTCGGAGTGGCGCGCCCGGGTCAATCATACACAGCGCTACTACTCGACTTGTCATTTCATGTACCGGGGCTACTGGATCTGGCACATCTCGATTTCTGACACGGTTGTCAGCATTGGCGTCGAGTTTGACGAAACGCAGGCAAATCTGAAATTCCGCGATGGAGTGTTGTTCGATACTTGGTTGCGTGAACATGCCTGTCTCAACGAGATATTGGGTGACGATGCGGAGCAGATTGACTTCTATGGTCTGAAGCGGATCTCGCATTGTGCGCGGCAGTCCTTTTCTGCAGACCGTTGGGCGTTGACGGGTATGGCATCTGTCTTTGCAAATGTTCTTGGTTCTTCCACGTCGCGCCTTTATGCAACCAGCAATACCCTGATTGAGGAAATGATCCGGACGGATCGTGCCGGCGACCACGCGCTTCTAGAAAAGCAGGCTGGGCATTTCAGCAACATTGTCCGTAGCGGGTATGAAACCGGGGTGCGCTTCCTTGAGAATATGAATCGCAACGGGTCCTACGACGCTTGGCGACCGCTGATCGGCGGCTCGCTGTCGCTGTACTTCAACTCCATTCTCCCGGCCGCGACAAACGACCTGCGGTCCGAAATCGCCGCAGCGGCGACCTATGATCCAGAAAACGCTTCGTCCAACGAGAACGTCAACCTGCGTCGGAAGATCGCTGCTTTGTCCGATGAGTTCACAGAGTATCTGGACGCCAAGGGGGCCTACTACGCCAACAACACGGGGCAATTCTCATCGATGAGTGAGTGGGAGGAACGCCCGGACATCGAAGACAAGGTCTATGAACCGCGCAACCTGCAGCGTGAGCGGGAAATCGCATTGGACGTCTATCGAAAGGTGTTCCGCGAATACATTGTTCGCATGGCAGAGATTGACGGAGTAAACTTCAGCCTGGAGACGTTTGACCGGGCCTTCAACCCTGACTGGAATGCTGGTCAAACACTTGGTGATCTGCTTGCCGCGATGGCAGGTGCCGTCCCGACGACGCCAAAGTCAGCAGAGACCGGGTCTGCAGACGTTACACCGGCCTTGTGGTTTCACGATCACGCTACACGCTACGTCGAGACGCAGATGCTGTTCCACGTCAACCAGGTTGGTGTGTTGAACTACCTGCACAGCAAAGGGGCGAGCTCGGTTCAGGACATCGCCGACAAGCTGAATTTGTCGGCAAGGGTTCTGGATCCGGTTCTGGACTACCTGCAAGGCGTCAGTGACGTCCTGGCACGGGATGGTGACGGGCGGTACTTTCTGTCGAATTTCGGTCAGGCGGTCATTGATCGTTTTGCCGGATCGAAAGCAGACGGAACGCGCCAGATCAACATGTTTGACGTCCGCGTCGGTTGCTATGGTCCGGTCTGGTCCAGGCTTACGGACATGTTGCGAGGAGACAGCGTCTACGGGCAGGATTTCGTGCGGGAAGGGCGGTTCGCCGAGGATGGCGTGCTGAAGCTGTCGGGCAAGTTCTGGCCTGCTCTAGAGCGTGTTGTCGAGACCCTCAAGGTCGACTGCGCTCTGGAGGTAGGCCTGACGACCGATCTACTTTCGCGGCTGCATTCCAGATGGCCGTCCATGCGCCTGATCGGCCTAGACAGGAACGACACTACGCTTCGGATGGCATCTGACAGGTTCCGGTCAAGCACGACAGAGAAGATGCAGAATGCCGACTGGATCGTTGGCGACTTCTTTAAGCCAGAAACGTGGGTCAACCGGATTGACCCAACGATCCGCTCGGGGCGCGGCTTGATCTATTCGCTGCATTTCCATGAGTTTATGGCGGAAGGGCAAGAGGCCGTAGTCGCCCTTCTGCGCAAGCTACGCGCCGTGTTCCCCGGTTGGCATGTTGTCGCACTGGAACAGCCGATCCTGCCGGACTCCAGCCGCTCGCAAGTTGGGGATGTGGAATGGCTTTATGCGAAATCCAACGTGCTGATCCACCACCTGATCGGAAATGGCCGGATCCTCACCACGCAAGACTGGCGTCGGCTTGCCGAGAGTGCGGGGTGCCGGGTCGTGTCAGACGCGCCCTGCGATTACCTGGGGTACCGCGCCTATCTTTTCGAACTGAGGGCGGAAGAGAGCCTCGAGGTTGTCGCGGCAGAGTGACGGGCATTCCGGGGATCTGAAAAGGTTCTGGCGACGGCCCTGGCGATCCCCGGACATAACAGGAGGCTTACCAAGTGCGAGAGAATGCTTTCTCCCCGCTGAACGACGAGGGTCAGGATACTGGCTTGATGGCTATTGCGTCTCAAATCGGGGGTACGCGCCTAACTGCATCGCACTTGGTATATCCTGCAGCGCTGCGCGTTCTGCTGACGGAGATGCAGCAGGAATTCTGTGCGCACAGCTGGAAGAAGGTCCCGGTCGACATTGCGCCGCAAGATTTGCTGGCCTGGGAGAACCTCAGACGCCCGACGACGATACACTACTACTATCAGTCCACGAACGATCTCAGTCGTCCGGTCCTGGTGGCGGCTGCGAGCATTGCCGATGCCATGCGCCACGATAGCCCAAGCACCGGGTTTTCAATCTTGGCCCGCTGCTATGTCCGCCCCGCATTTCGCGGAAACGGGCTGTACAGGAAGATCCTGCACCACCGGCTTTCGGCGCTGATTCAGCAAGATGGTGGACGACTGAAAGCCGTTCACATGGGCACGGCAGACGAGCGGGTGTTCCAAACCATCACGGACCGGTCCTTGCCCTGGAACGGTTTTGTCCCCATCGGGTCAGAAGACCTGTCGCTTGGTTCCAAGACGGTTCGTGTCGGCGGGTACCTTATGTTTGCCCCCCGATTTGCGTACGCCCTGCTGCGCGGAGCGACCGCGCTTACCGTACCCTTGGACGGACTTTCGGCATATCAGGCCATGCAGACCCTGCTTGCCGGCACCTGGTCAGGGCCGGTCGATCCCTACTCGTGGTTTGTCGAGGCACTGGCAGCAAACCCTGCGGCCAGAGATGCCCGTCCAGCGGCCCCGATCCGCGAGCTGGTTGGGTTTTGCGCGGAAATCCCATTGGTCTACGCGCCGGGCAAAGGGGGCGCCTTTGACAGCGTGCAGGCGCGCGAAGCTCCTGCATCCGTGACGACTGGATAGGTCACCCGCAGTGCGATCGTCTGAACTTTGGAAGGAAACGAAAGACATGCCCCAGAACCCCCCGGTACTTCACGACATACAGGATCCAAAGTCGGGACTTAGGGCCTATCTGGCCGTTCATTCCGTTGAAGGTGGCCTGGCATTTGGCGGCTTGCGGGTCGATCCGAATGTAACCGCCGACATGGTGCAGGGACTGGCCGTGCGCATGGCAATGAAGCTGAGTGGTCATGGCTCGCCTGTAGGTGGTGCCAAGGCAGGCATTTGCGCCGATCCGAACGACCCGAAGCTTCCGGGCATGCTGCGGGCCTTTGCACAGCACTGTCGTGACGAGCTGACCAGCCGCACGATCCTGGGCAAGGACATGGGTGCGAAAGACTGGATGCTTGAAACCATCTATGCCGCACTGGGTGTGCCGCAACTTGGACTCGTACGGCGTCGCAATCCTGACGCAACCTGTCCGGAAAAAATCGGCAATCTGGCGGGCTATATCGACCGAATGACCGGCCAGGGCGTTCTTTGGGCCGCGCAGGAAGCGCTGGACCAATCTCTTGCTGGCAAGCGCATCCTCATCCAGGGCGCTGGAGCTGTCGGCATCGGTGTTGCCACACGACTGGTCGAGGCTGGCGCACGCGTGATTGGCATCAGTGACCGGCTAAACGCCGTTCATGACCAAAGCGGCCTGCCGCTTGCGTATCTTGAGGCGGCGAAGGGAAACGATGGCTTGCTGCCGACACATCTTCGGCCCACAGGCGCGCAGGTCATGAACCGCGATGCCCTGTTGCAGCAGGACGCTGACGTGCTGATCCTAGCGGCCGGGTCCTTGCTGATCGATGCAAAGACGGCGTCGACATTCCGCTGCCCGGTCGTCGTGGAAGGCGCGAATTTCCCGCTCTTGCCCGATGCCCGGCAGTGGCTTCACGAGCATGGGGTATGGGTCGTTCCCGATGTGGTCGCAAGCAGTTCCAGCGCCGCAATGGTTGCTTACCAGATGGCATCTGCAAATACCTGCGAGGTTCACGGTTTGTGGAACGCGATCCGCACGAACATCGAAACGAACGTGCGCCGGTCCAAGGAGATGTCCGACCGTCACGGCGTCGATACCGTCAAGGCCTTCAGCATGATGATGGCCGATCCGGTCTCGGCTCCTGTGCCAGTCCGTCCGCCCCGCGCCGGTTCCCCAGTCGTAATCGCAGACTTGACCGAAGTCTGACCGGGTTCTGCGGTCGGCGCCACTGCGCCGATACGCTGTCACGTTGCCAGAAGGGCATGCACCCATGAACATTTCCGCACCCATGCGAACACAGTCAGGCGTTCTGAGCTGTATCGGCAATACCCCCCTTGTAGAGCTTGGCGAGAGGCTGCGGCCTGACGGCGGCGCGAGGGTGTTCGTCAAGCTTGAAATGACGAACCCAACGGGAAGCATGAAGGACCGCATGGCACTTGCCATGATCGAGGAAGCTGAAAGACGCGGAAGAATCCAGCCGGGTTTCACGATTGTCGAATGCAGCTCGGGAAGCACCGGATCGTCTCTTGCGCTGGTCTGCGGGGCAAAGGGGTACACCCTTTTGGTCGTTACCTCTGACGCATTCAGCGAAGAAAAGTTGAACCACATGCGCGCACTTGGCGCTGAACTTCTTCTCATTCCCAGCCATGGCGGCGGTAGCACCAAGGCTCTGTTCACGGAGATGATCTCTACAGCCCAGGCACTTGGCGAGCGGCCGAAAACCTATGGCACCGATCAGATGAACAATCACGACATGCTGGTCGGATACAAGAAACTGGGGGAAGAACTCTGGCAGCAAACAGGCGGCAGGATAACGGCATTCGTTCACTCGGTCGGTAGCTGCGGATCCCTGCGCGGGGTCGCGACCGAGCTGCGCCGTCGCGACCCCGAAATCACCATTGTCGCCGTCGAACCGACAGAGTCCGCCGTCTTGTCTGGCGGGCCGCCTGGCAGCCACGCGATCGAAGGAATGGGCGCCGGCTTCATTGTCAATCACTGGGATGATGATCTGGCCACGGAAATCGTCACAGTCTCGACGACAGAAGCCTTCGAAGCCGCTCGATCTCTCGTAAGAGAGGAGGGTATCTTCGCAGGACCCTCCTCTGGGGCCAACCTTGTTGCAGCCTTGCGCATTGCGCGTCGACTGCCCCCAGAGGCGGTGGTTGTGACCCTGCTTCCGGACTCGGGCTTCAAGTATCTCAGCACACCACTTTACAGGCGGGCAAGCTGATGCGCGGGTCTGTCATGTATTCTGAAGCTGCCCAAGCCCAGACGCTTTCGTCGCCATTGTCGGCTGGAAAATCCGATGAGCGGAAGCTGGCGGAGGGCCCGACGCTTAAGTCGCTGTGGGACAATCTGCCCGCACTGTGTGAAGAAGCACGTCGCCGTGGCCGTGAATTTGAAGACGCCCGGCAGCTTGCGGAAGACTTCACAAACCGGCTGAAGGCTGCTGGAGCCTACCGGGTCATGTATCCGAAAGAGTTTGGTGGTCTGGGCGGCACGCTTGTCGACTGGTTCGACATGGGTTTGGCACTTGCCGAGGCCGATGCGTCGACCGGCTGGGCGGTCATGCACGGTGCGGGCGCGAATGCCATCGTGCATGCGCTGGCAGAGCGAGGGTTCGCCCAGGATGTGCTTTCGGATCCCGGTGTTTGCTGCGCCTGGAGCAATGCGCCAACGGCGATGAAGGTAGAAAAGACCGCTGACGGCCTGCGCATCAGTGCGCGATGGGCTTATGTCACCGGCTGTACCGCTGCGACCTACCTTGGCGGTCTTGTGCCTTTGCCGGATGAAACCGGCACCATTCGGCCCGTTGCAGCGCTTGTGCCAGCCGCTTGCGCGCGGATCGATCCGACCTGGGATGCCATGGGTCTTTCGGGAACGGGCAGTCACGATGTCATCCTTGAAGATGTTGTGATCCCCTATCAAAACACCTTCAGCTGGCCAGACGGCACTCCGGTCGGCATCTTTCCTTGGGCGATCTGTTCGCCCGGAATATGGTTCATTTCCACCTCGGCCACAGCAGTTCACCTGGGGTTGGCGCGACGCATGATCGACGAGGTCCGGTATGAACTGGCCGGAAAGAAAGACCGCAGCACACAACAGCCCTTGCTGTCGCATCCCGGCATTCTGCGCGTCCTAGAGAAGGCAGAGGGCACCTTGCATCTCGCAACGGCCGGCATGCGCGCAATGCTGTCTGACATGTGGACCCGTGGGAAGACGGCAGTGCCTCTGACCGATGCCGAGCGCATCATGGCCCGCAACGCGACGGCGGCGGGCGTTCATCTTGGCACAGACCTTGCACGCGCCGTGTTCGATGTCGCCGGCACGACAGCCATCCGCCGCAATGGTGTGCTGGAACGCCTGTTCCGTGAAGCAAACTGCCTGACCCAGCATCTGTCGACAAGCAACTTTGCCTTCGAGTTTACCGGACGCGTCCGCGGCGGCTTTGCGCCCCTTGACGGGCGGATCTAGCACCATGCGTACCTGTTTGGACCCCGGGGCCCACAGACAGGGTCATTGGCAAGGATTGGCAGTACAGCCCCGGACCCTTCACGTGCAGATCGGAGACAGACCATGGTCAAGATAGTTCAAGCGACAACACCCGAGCAACTGGATGCTGTCCGCAACCTGATGAGGGCCTTTTCGGACTGGCATTATGTCCGGCACGCTGCCTATCGGGATCTGATTGACCAGTATTTCGACGGGACGACGTTCGAAAACGAACTGAGGGGTCTGCCCGGCAAATTCGGTCCGCCAAGGGGATGTCTGCTCGTCGCTTCTGTGGGCGCCGACTACGCTGGTTGCGTCGGGCTTCGCGACATCGGCGAGGGTGTCTGCGAAATGAAGCGCCTGTTCGTTCTTCCGCAGTATCAAGGATGTGGTGTCGGAAAGGTGCTTGCGAAAGCCATTCTCGACGAGGCCAAGGGCCTTGGCTTTCACATGATGCGGCTGGACACCGGACCCAACTCTACCGAGGCGCAGGACATCTATCGCAAGCTCGGCTTCCTGGAAATCCAGCCCTACTACGCCGTGGATGACCGGATGCGAGACTGGCTGACCTTCATGGAACGGCCGCTTTGATCGGCGCTGAACAAGAACGGAGACCGCAATGCGCAAGAAAACAATGAATTTTGGAATCGCGCTTCAGGGACCTGGTGCAAACAGGAACGCCTGGCGGCATCCGAGCGTGCCGGCAGACGCGAGTGTGAACTTCGGCTTCTACGCCGACTGCGCGCGAAAGGCAGAAGAGGCGGGGCTCGACTTTGCCTTCGTTGCCGACGGTCTGCACATCAACGCCGAGTCCGCGCCTCACTTTCTAAACCGGTTCGAGCCGATCGCCTTGCTGTCCGCCCTGGCGGCAGTCACGACCCGGATCGGCCTGGTGGGAACCTTGTCCTCAACCTACAGCGAACCTTTCAATGTCGCGCGTCAGTTTGCTTCGCTCGACCTGATCAGTGATGGTCGGGCAGGCTGGAACGTTGTGACCTCACCTCTCAAGGGTTCCGGTGGCAACTTTGGTCGAGAGCATCCCGACCATTCCCTGCGCTACGTAATCGCCGAGGAACATCTCGAGGTTGTCAAAGGGTTGTGGGACAGCTGGGATGACGACGCCCTGATCCGCAATCGAGAGACCGGTCAATTCTTCGATCCGCGAAAACTTCATCGGCTCGATCACCAGGGACGGTTCTTTTCCGTAGAAGGGCCGTTGAATATCTGCCGCTCGCCGCAAGGCCAACCGGTGATCTTCCAGGCCGGGTCGTCGGAGGACGGAGTCGGGTTCGCCGCCCGCCATGCTGACGCGGTCTTCACAGACGGAGGTACGTTCGAGGACGGACAGACGTTCTACCGCCGTGTGAAAGCGCAGGCCAAGTCCGCCGGGCGCCGGCCGGACCACATCAGGATCTTCCCGGGAATTGGGCCGATCATCGGCGCGACAGCGACCGAGGCCATGGAAAAATACCATAGCCTGCGCGACCTGCTTTCGCCGCAAGAGGCCTTGGCCAACCTTCGTCATTTCTTCCCGGACTTCGACTTTGCCGCCCATCCGCTGGACGGGCCGTTTCCGGATACCGGAGACTTCGGCAGCGACGGATTCCGGGCGACGACCGACAACATCAAGAAGTTTGCCCGCGAACGAGGTCTGACCCTTCGTGACGTTGCCTACGAGGTGTCGATGCGTCGTTCGAACGCGGGCACTTCGGAAGCGCTGAACTTCATCGGTACCGCAGAGAAGGTGGCGAACGAGATGGTCGAATGGGTGGAAGGGGGCGCCGCAGACGGGTTCATGCTGGTGTTTCCCGTGCTTGGCTTCGGGCTTGACGATTTCATTCGCCACGTCGTCCCGATCCTGACCGAGCGCGGCTATTTCGACCCGGCACCGGATCGCGTGACGCTTAGGGACCGGCTAGGCCTTGGTTTCCGGCAAAGTCGCTTCGCAGCAAATCCTTTGCTGGAAAAGGCAGGCTGACTTTCTCGCTGCGTCAGGCGCCTTCAAGACAATCTGCCGTACCGGTGGACCCTACATATGACGATATGCCCGAAGGAGGAACTGCCCGTGCAACACACCAGACAGGCACGGCGGCCTGACTATCCGATTGAGCAGATCTTTTACCAGCGCTGGTCCCCGCGGGCTTTCTCTGACCAGCCGGTTTCTGAAAGAGACTTGCTCACCGCTCTGGAAGCCGCCCGATGGGCCCCTTCTTCCTTCAACAGCCAGCCGTGGCGGTTTCTCTATGCACGCAACGGAGATGCATGGTGGCAACGCTATCTGGACACGCTGAATGCCTTCAACAGGGTCTGGGCACAGCGTGCCAGCGCCCTTGTTTTCATCCTGTCCGATAACGGCGACGGCAGATCGGACGAAGCAGGGGGCACAGCAAGCCTGGATGTAGGAGCGGCCTGGTCGCATCTGGCGCTACAGGCCCATTCAATGGGGTTGTTCTGCCGCGGAATGGTCGGGTTCGATGCGGACAAGATGCGCCAGACCCTGAAAGTTCCACCGCGTTACAAGGCCGAAATGGTCGTCGCTATAGGGCACATTGGCCGAACGGACGATCTGCCGGAAAACCTGCGCGGCCGTGAGATGCCCTCTCAAAGGCGGCCCTTGGACCAAACGGCCTTTGCCGGTGGCTTTCCCGACCAGTCAACGGCAATGCCAAATGCCAGCCGATCCGCAGGGTAACCGAACTTACAGCAGGCCGACGGCCTGCGCCGCTTCGTCCAAGGGACGACGACTGCGCGATGTTCGTGCAATCACTTCTGCGCCCTGAAGGAGGCACAGGATTTGGCGCGCTGCAAGATTCACGTCCCGCGTACCATTCTTTGCCGTGGCGAGGTATTTCGCGATCTCGCCTTGCCAAAGGTCAAAGGCCCGCTGTCCGGCCTGCCGCAAAGCTTCGGATCGGGTGGACATCTGAAGTGTCGTTGCCGTAACCGGACAGCCGACAGCCCAGTTCGACGATTCAAGATAGTCAGCCCACAGTTTCGCTATTTCTGCCGGACCGCCAATGGCCAGCGCTTCGGCGATGCGCTTGCGGCGGCCTTCGGCGGCGGCATCGATCGATGCGACGGCCAGCGCTTCCTTGCCCTCTGGAAAATGGAAGTAAAGCGAACCCGTGGTTGTGTTAGCAGCCTCCACAATCTGCGCAAGGCCCACACCGTCATAGCCACGTTCGGACAGCAGGCGTGCTGTCGCTTTCAACAGACGCTCTTTGCTGGATGGGGTATGGGCCATGTCAGTCATGCGCCTTCAGCCATACGTCAAACCTAGGCTCTGGTTCAAGAAAGGTACGGGCGCCCTGTTCGGCACACTGGGGTCGGATCGTCGCTCTATCCCTAAGGTTGCCAAGCAAATCGCATTGACAACCCTGAGGCAGAGGCACTACTGCTTGTTGCTATAACGATCCTTATAGTCAGGTTCTGTCATGGCCGCAACAACCAATCGGTCGGCGACGGCCGTCGTCATCGTCGGATTTCTGTCGCTTGCCGTTGCGTTCTCGACCCGCGCTACCCTGGGGCTTGTCATGCCTTTCTGGCAGGCCGAACTGGGGTGGTCGGCGTCCTTCATCTCTGGAGTCGCAGCAAGCGCGCTTGTTGTCATGGCCTTGACCGCCCCGCTTGCCGGATTGCTGGTCGACCGTGTCGGTGCTCGCGCAGCGCTCGCGGCTGGCCTTGGTCTGGTGGCGACAGGCGCGGCGATGGTGGCGTCCACAAGCAGTCCGATCGTCTTCGCGATCGGCTTTGGCGGATTTGCCGCGATAGGGTTCGGGATCGTGGCCCTGCATACGGTGTCGACCGCCATTGCCATGGTCTACGAACGCAATCGCGGCCTTGCCACTGGAATTGCAACGTCTGGATCAACCGCCGGACAGCTGCTGGTCGTTCCGCTGGTCGCTTTTCTGCTGACGACACTCAGCTGGCGGTGGAGCTTTGGTGGTCTTGCAGTGATGGCAGCACTTGGCATGGTCTTCGTTCTTGTCATGCTGCCAAGACCAGCAATGTCCGGTGCGGGCCGACGGGGGTCGTCGGCGAGCAACCTGAAAATGCTGCTGCAAAGCCCGGTCTATCACCTCTTGTTCTGGTCCTTCATGCTTTGCGGCTTTACCACCGGGGGCGTGATTGAAACGCACTTGCTGCCATTCTCGTCCTTCTGCGGCTTCCCGCCATTGCCAAGCGCCACGGCTTACGGGGTTCTTTCTGCCGTGAACCTTGGCGGCATGATCCTCGCGGGGTATCTTTCAGACCGAGTGAACAAGGTCTTCCTGCTGGCCGCGATCTACGCCTTGCGCGCTGCAACCTTCGTCATTCTGATCATGCTTCCCGACCTGAGCATCGAATGGCTGTTCATCTTTGCCATTGCCTTCGGTCTGGTCGATTACTCCACGGTGCCGGTTACGGCAGGTCTTGTCGCATCCAATCTGGGTGTGAAGGTCATGGGCCTTGCGATGGGCCTTCTGTCGGGGGGTCATGCGCTCGGCGCAGCGGCCGGAGCATTCGCAGGTGGCTATCTGTTTGACGGGCTGGGGAACTACGCAACGGTTTGGTTCGTGGCCGCAGCTCTCTCTGCTCTTGCTGCCGTGCTTGCCATATCTGTCCCACGGGGTTCCGTCGTGCTGCGAGAGGCGGCATAATGATCTCCGACTATCCCTGCGGCTTGCGCCAAACTGGCCAGACGGCGTAATTGAGCGACCCCAAACAGATCCTGGAAGTGAGATAACCCCAATGAGCATTCGCGTCGGAATTGTCGGGATCAGTGGGTTTGGCGGCGGAGAGGCGTTGCGATTGATCGCCAGCCATCCATCCTTTGAACTGGTCTATGCCGCCGGGCAGGGCAGCGCAGGCGGACAATTGATCGAGCACTTTCCCGGTGTGTCCGACAATTTGGCCGGGTTGGTGATCGACAAGTGGGACCCTGACACCGTCCCGGACGTGGACTTGCTGTTTACCTCCTTGCCAACCGGCGCTTCAGCCGAGGCACTGGCGCGAGTATCTCGCGATGTGAAGATCGTCGACATCGGTGGCGATCACCGCTATGTCGACGGCTGGACCTATGGCCTTGCAGATGTCTGGCCTGAGGACATCATGGGGAAAAGCCGTGTGGCCAATCCCGGCTGTTTTCCCGCTGCAACCCAGATTGCTCTGGCCCCGTTGCTTGCGAACAAGCTGATCGAGCCGGACAACATCGTGATCGATGCCAAGACCGGAATCTCCGGTGCCGGACGGGGCGGCGGCGGCGGATTTTCTTTCGCTGCAAGCAACGAGAACCTTGTGCCGTATGGATTGCTGAAACATGTCCACATCCCCGAGATGGAAAGGACCATCGAACGGCTGAGCGGCTCAAGATCCACCCGGCTGGTCTTTACGCCCCATCTGGTTCCGATGACCCGGGGCATCCTCGTGACAATCTATTGTCATGGTACGGCGAGTACGGACCAATGCCTGGACACAGCCCATCGCTATTACGAGAATCGAAGCTTCGTCCGGGTCACCGATAAGCCGCCGCAGACCAAATGGGCAACCGGTTCAAACCTGGCATTTGTCAGCTATGCTGCTGACCCCGAACGCAATCTTGTGATTGCGCTGGGAGTGGTCGACAACCTGGGCAAGGGGGCGGCAGGACAAGCCATTCAGAACGCAAACCTGATGTTTGGCCTCTCTGAAACAGAGGGACTGCAAGGCCTGCCGGTGGGGCCCTGAGTGTCGCCAGGCCCCGGCACGTGCGGACCTGTCGCTGTTCTTTGCCGCTCCGTTGATCACGTCGGCTCCAGTCGCAATGATCGTCAGGGCCAGTGCACCAACAAAGGGGAAGGTCCTGGTGCATCTGGCAGAGGGATCGCAAGGCTACCGCAGTCTTTCAGCCAGCCGAAACAGTCTTGATCCGGCTGCGGCGCTTGTCGTCCTGGGCGGGTATCCCGCGTGACTGTCGTCCTGGGATGCCGGGACCTGTCCCCTTGGTGCGCAACGCTTCGCGGCACCTGTCGGCGTCATGGCACCAGTCTTGCCAGGGCGCTTGGACATAACGGCTCCAGCCGCGCCATCTGCGTGACCGTCAGCCAGTGAGGATTGCTCATCATCCGGTAGAGAGTGCAGGTCTGCTACCCAGCCGGTTTGCCAACGGTTCAATCACAGAGCTGGGGCCGCCCTCAGTCATTCCTGGCTAGTTTTCAAGGATCAGCGCGCCGTCGGTGAAGTCCAGCACCACCTCGTTCGAGGTCGAGGCCATGCCCCAGGCGTCGTAGACATAGGCCTCCGTCACCCCGTACACCACCTTCGCGATCCGGCGGTCGAGGGCGTCGTAGGCGTAAGAAGCCTCGGTCGTGGGAGAGATGTAGGCGATCAGCCGGTTCTGGGGGGCGAGAGTCTTATTCTGGACGTCGCCCGTCGAGAATGCGGGCAGGACCAGGAGGAAGGCTCAGAGAACGGCGGCCAGGGGGCGTGTGTCCACGGTGGACAGAAAGAGGAAATGCTTTAAGTTCCTTATGTTACAATCTTGCGTTCAGGTTTCGTTTGCCGCAAACAGCGAGGAGGTCGGGACTGCGGCCTCGATCCGCGCCCCAAAATGATTTGAGAAATCACGCACCACTCTTCATACTACTCCCATCAGCCCAGAAATTCGCTATCGCGTCCGCCTCGGTCGGATGCTCTGGCATAGATATCCCATCATGGTGCACGTTCGAGATCTCGCCAATAAAGACCTCTGCAATACTACAAGCAATACGGGTCAGTGCTTCCTTGGGACCGCTCGATAACTCACTCTCACTTGTGAATGTCATTCCAAGCGCTCCAAACGTTCCATTGTCATTCTCGCGCAGTGACCACAACTCGACTTCACCGTCATCGAAAAGACGAGCTCGCAAAACCAGATTGAACTGATCCCGAGGCTTTTTCAGCATGGCCTATACCTTCCGCTTTTGACTCGATTGTTAGTGCTGTTGCTCCGCTGGGGTTGAATGCTGTTTGGGCGTCCATCAGGCAATACAGATACTTGCCAGCCTTGATAGCCATAGAAAGTTGTACCGTATTTTGTATCGTAATGTCGGGTGCCCTTTGCAATGATTTCATTCCAGTCGGGTCCAGTGCCGCCGCGTTCTGCCAGGCGTTCATTGAAGTGATCTGTTGGCTCGCCGGCAGTTTGAGACGGATCAACGCATTCTTCAGGCTTCTCTTCACAATTCGGATCATTCGGCTCGCATCCCGGTTCTTCCGGTCCCGCCTCCTCCCCTGGTCCTGCGCCAGCGATAGCAGATTTCAGCAGCTCTCGCGAGATAGCCATCGCCAGATTCCGGATCGCGCCGAACAGCCCGCCGTAGGCTGCACCTGCAGCGGCGCCCGAGCGCAGGCCATTTGCCCCATAGTCGATCGTCGCGTTCAACCCACTCGGGTCCGACCACTTCGTGGGGTTGTTCCAAGTGTAGGCGTAAAGGTTCAGATCCCCTGCCGCGAAGCCGATCGGGTCGCGCTGCAGGAACATCCCCGTCAGCGGGTCGTAGTGGCGGGCGCGGAAGTAGAGCAGGCTGCTCTCCCCGTCCGCCTCGCGCCCGGTGAAGGCATAGCGCCGGTCCATGTAGCCGATCAGCTGGTTCTGATGGTCGTGCGTATGGCCAAGAGAAAGGCCCACGGGAAGATCGCTAGTGGCCGTATTTCCACGGGGGACAATAAGCGGAAACGCTTTACTTTCAGTGCGTTAAATTTCCTCGTTTAGGCCTCGTTAGCCACTTACGGCGAGAACAAGGGTCTGCAGTCCCCATCCTCGTTCCCAGAATGGTGCATGAAATCACGCACCTCACCGGCTCGCTAAATGCATTCATATGTACTCGAAAATGTGCACAGGCCTATTAACTCGTTTTTCAAGTAGCAATCGAGGATCGACAGGGTTGCGAGCAGATATGATAGTCGCCTTAAGTCCCAATCCGAATAACTTCAGTCGCCAGTACCACCGCCGCAGGAACATGTTCTTTGGTTCTTTCAGCTTTGCCACTGCAATAATTGCATCAAAGCTTCCACGACTTGCTGCATCTTCAACGATATGAAACCAACTCTTCAGCCTGACGGGATCCTTTGTTCCCAGCTTCAGACGAATATACGCGAGGACTCCAAGGCAAGGATCGCCTTCTTCTCCGAGAGCTGATTGCACGGCATTCCAGGCACTTACGTCATCGGCAATCACTGCAAGTATCCCGGCCAGATGCAGAACGTCGCGGGACCCCATATGTGCGTCTAGAAGCCTTCGTAAAACTTCACATATTTTCTCGTGATCGACGCCGTGAGTGTCGACCCAGAACTTTGCATCCGCCAGGAGAGCTGCGTCAATTTCTTCAACACCATCCGATACATTCGGTTTCAGAAGGAAATCAGAGATCAACATTGCAGTCCGCTAGCCGCCCCGACAGTTATCGTCGTCTGTTGTGTTCTGGCCGGAGTTCTCTTCATCTTCATTCCAGTCTTCCATCTTTTCGAGATCATCCTCGGGCTTGCGCGCTAGGTCTTCAAATTCCTTGGCTACTTCGCGCGACGTAGGTGCCTGGAAGAACTCCTCAGGCGGCTTAGGTCTCATTTCAGCGATCTGTTCAGCAAGACCGAGAGTCTCCAAAAACGGGATAACGAGATTCCTAACTTTCTTCCACCAATCATTCTTTGGTGGTTCCGGTTCGGGGCCACCTGGTCCGCCTGGTCCGCCTGGTCCACACTGTGGCGGCGGTGCAGGTGTACTGTCGGCGTTGTCGGTTGGCCTAGTAAGCACAGCCCAAATGGAACTTGCAAGGTTTCCAATGGCCCCAAAGAGTCCGCCCGCGGTTTGCTGACAAGGTTGATTATTTGCGCAAAGTACACCTGCTACTCCAGCCGCCATTAGAGCATTGTTTCGAATCAAGTTTCGGTAGTCGAGCGAAACACTCAACCCGCTCGGATCCGACCACTTCGTCGGGTTGTTCCAGGTGTAGGCGTAGAGGTTCAGATCCCCGCTCGCGAAGCCGATCGGGTCGCGTTGCAGGAACATACCTGTCAGCGGGTCGTAGTGGCGGGCACGGAAGTAGAGCAGGCCGCTCTCCCCGTCCGCCTCGCGGCCCGTGAAGGCATAGCGCTGGTCCAGCGTGCCCGTCGCCACCCGGTTGCCGAAACTGTCGTAGGTGTACTCTGCCGCAACAGTGCCCGTCGCCGGGTCGACCACCCGCAGGATCGAGCCCTGGCGGTCGGCATGCAGGTCATAGGCGGTCCCGCCCGCCCCCGCGACATCCAGGAACGCGAGCGGCTCGTCCACCTCCGGCCCATGCAGCCAACGCCGGGTCAGCGCGCCGTCGGTGAAGTCCAGCACAATCTCGTTCGAGGTCGAGGCCATGCCCCAGGCGTCGTGTGCGTAGTAGGCCTCGGTCGTGGGTGGCGTGGGTCTCTTTCTGGAAGTGCCCATCGAGCGGAAAGGCAGGACCAGGAGAAAAGCCTAAGGGAGGACGGCCAGGAGGCGTGTGCCCACGGTGGACGGAAAGCAAAAACGCTTTGCTTTCATTGTGTTAGGGATTTCCGTTCAGGCTTCATTAACCATGCATGGCGAGGAGAAGGGATTACCATCGCCATCCCGGCCCCCAAATTGGTGTGTGAAATCACAGACCCTACCGGCTCGGCAAGTATATGCCATTTGCATGATAGCCGTCCATTCATGCGTACGGCAATGAGGGCATTAAGCACGCAAAACGAATCGGTGAGCCGCAGGCTTTCCCAGCCCTACAGCTTGCCTTTCAACCAGCCAGGAAGGCCATTTTTGTGGAAGAATTCATCAAATTCCTGCTCCCTAGTGTAATCGTCGCTTCTAAAGAGGTGGAGAAAGGGTGGGCCTGCGATATCTCGATTACTAGTGAAGAGCTCTGCTTCGGAAAAGTGTAGGCCCTCTCTTAACATTAGGTGACCAAGCTTTTCTTTAGATTCAAAAACAGCAATAGGCAGCACTTCTGCCAATCTTCTTATGCGGTGTTCAACAGAAAAAACCGCCTCCTCTATTGTGAGATTCTCTCGAACTGCAACGTCCATAGTTATCAGAGCGAGCAGTTCGCTTGCGTCATGGGCATCAAGTGCCAAGTCTAGATCAATTTCGTCGTACATCTTATTTCAACGCGAATCTGCTGACTGTTCCATTTGATGATATCTTTGCATATGGGCCCGACTTTACTGACGAGCCGGTAAAGTTTGTCCCATACCCCTTGTTTATCTGCACTGAATTTCCACGGCCGTCGAAGTAGCGCACGCCTTGATCAGGATATTTTGAGTTTAGGGGCTTCTTTTCCCAGCCTCTTTTGTCTCGAAGTTGCTCATCAAGATAGTTTTCGGCTTCATTATAGTCTGAGTTCTCAAGCCTGTCTTTTATCTCTCCATCGTCATCGCACTTCGGATCATTCGGCTCGCATCCCGGCTCATTCGGGCCAGCCCCAGACCCAGCTCCCGCGCCTGCTCCAGCCCCGGCATCATCCGGAGCCCCGCTCATCGCTGAGACAGTTAGCTCTCGCGCGATCCGCATTGCAAGGTTCCGGATCGCGCCGAACAGCCCGCCGTAGGCTGCACCTGCAGCGGCGCCCGAGCACAGGCCATTTGCCCCATAGTCGATCGTCGCGTTCAACCCACTCGGATCCGACCACTTCGTCGGGTTGTTCCAGGTGTAGGCGTAGAGGTTCAGGTCCCCTGCCGCGAAGCCGATCGGGTCGCGCTGCAGGAACATCCCCGTCAGCGGGTCGTAGTGGCGGGCGCGGAAGTAGAGCAGGCCGCTCTCCCCGTCCGCCTCGCGGCCCGTGAAGGCATAGCGCTGGTCCAGCGTGCCCGTCGCCACGCGGTTGCCGAAACTGTCGTAGGCGTACTCCGCCGCAACAGTGCCCGTCGCCGGGTCGACCACCCGCAGGATCGAGCCCTGGCGGTCGGCATGCAGGTCATAGGCGGTCCCGCCCGCCCCCGCGATATCCAGGAACGCGAGCGGCTCGTCCACCTCCGGCCCATGCAGCCAACGCCGGGTCAGCGCGCCGTCGGTGAAGTCCAGCACCACCTCGTTCGAGGTCGAGGCCATGCCCCAGGCGTCGTAGACAAAGGCCTCCGTCACCCCGTCCACCACCTTCGCGATCCGGCGGTCGAGGGCGTCGTAGGCGTAAGAAGCCTCGGTCGTAGGGGACGAATAGCCGATCAGCCGGTTCTGGCTGTCGTAGACGTAGCTCTCGATGTCGCCGGTGGCTTTGGAGATGCGCTCAATGCGGTTGCCGCGGTCGTCATAGCCGTAGGTATAGCTGTCGTCCTCCAGAATCTGGTTGTGGTCGCTGGAGACATGCGTGACCGACAGATGCGAGGCGGTGCGGTTGCCCTCCTGGTCATAGGCGTAGTCCTCGACCGGGATCGGCGCGCCGCCTTGCGAAACAGGCAAGCCTTGGGCGACCTGGAGAAGGCGGTTCAGCGCGTCGTAGGCGTAGACCTCCGACCTGGCCGGGTCGAGGTTGTCGATGATCGCAGTGAGCTGGCCGTCCTCTCCATATGCATAGGAGAGATCGGTCAGCGTGACGCCCGCCTGCGCATGGGAAAGCGCGGTCAGAAGGCTGTTCGTGTATCCGTAGGTCGTGACCCGTCCAGTTGAGGAGGTGAGCGAGGTGCGCCGACCATCGCCATCGTAGCCGAAGGTCCAGTCCGTACCCCAGGGCGCTGTGAGGGTGGCAAGGCGGCTTTCGACATCCCAGTCATAGGCGGTGGTGCCGCCAAGGCTGTCGGACATGGACGTGCGGCGGTCCAGCGCGTCGTAGGTGTAGGTCAGCGTGACCTCGGGCTGGAGCCCGAATGTGCCATCGGTGGTCGTGGACAGAAGTCGATTGCGGTTGTCCCAGGCAAAGGTGACCCGGCTGTCGTTGTCTTGGGCAGAGATCAGATTGCCGACCGGGTCGAAGGTGTAGGACAGGCTGTTGTCAGGCGTTTCCACTGCGATGCGGCGACCAAGGCCGTCATAGCTGGCGGTTTCGCTCAGACCATCCTCGCGAATAAGGACAATCAGGTTGTTGCGGGAGTCGTACTCGCGCCCCATGGAAAGGCCGAGCGGGTTCGTGCGTCCCGTCATCCGGTTCAGCACGTCGTAGGTGAAGATAGTCTGACCCCCACGCCCGTCGATGACGCTGGTGACATTGTCGCGGACATCGTACGCGAAGGATTTGGCATAGCCCTCGGGGTCGGTGGTCCCCGTCAGGCGAGAGACTTCATCGTAGATAAAGCTGTGAACCTCACCATCACCGTTGACGTGTCCGGTCACTTCACCCGCCGCGTTGTAGGTGCGGCGGATCAAGCCCTAGGCGGGGTCATCCAGGGCCACCAGCCGCTCCAGACTGTCGTAGGTCATGGTGGTGACCAGACCCGTCTCATCGGTGACGGTCTTGAGATTCCCTGCAGTGTCGTAGGTGTACGTGGTCAGCCCATCAATCTGCAGACCATCCGGACCCGTGGTTTCCTGGGTCAGAACCCGATTGCGCCGGTCATAAGTGCGGAGCACTCGACGCTCTTCAGGCAGACCAAACGCCTCGGCGATGACCGTTGCATTGCCGCGGCTGTCATAGGTGTAGCGCGAAACAGACCCGTCGGCATAGGTGACAAGGTCCAGGTTCTTGCTGTCGGGCTTGTAGCTGAACGACGTCAGATTGCCATTTTCGTCGGTCCGGCTTTCAAGCAGGCCGTCAGCCCGATAGGTGAAGGTCCGTTCTCCAAATTCGGGATCGGTGATCTTCGTCACAAGGCCGGTGCTATCGTACTCATATAGAGTGACGAACCCGCCGGGATCCGTCTTCCGGGTGACCTTGCTGTAGGCAGGATCGTATTCGTAACGCGTCACACGCTCAAGCGCTGTGTCGGACGCCTCCAGCAAGCGGGTGACGTTGGCCAGAGGATCGTAGTCGATCAAATCTGTCCGAGTACCACCGTCAGCAGAGGGGCGTTCAATACGGATGGCAAGATTGCCGATATCCCTCTCGATCTTCGTTACACGGCCGATGGGGTCCGTGACCTGAAGGATCGAGCCGAATTCATTGACGATGATCTCTGTGACCTGACCTTTGCCCACTTACGCTTTGGACGTCAAACGCTGCGTTGCAAGAAGCGGGCCAGCGCCGAATGCAAGGCATCATTGCCGAAATTCCAAAGAATCTCTGCTTGTCAAGACGGATAGAAGTCCCTGCCCGCGGAGCCGCGCAAGTCGCCTCAATTGCGGCGCTTGACCTTGCCCGCAAGACACCCTTCCGCGCAGACGAGGTCTATACGGCCCTGTCCCCTCTGGAGCCTGACGGGAATGGGTTCCTAGTCATCCAGTGGGTCATTCGTCGAGCTGACGTCGCCCGGCTGGAGCGCAATCTGAAGGGTCACGGCATGGCTCTTCGTGGGGTCCGAATTGCAGGGACGTCAACCACTCCGCCGCTGATCGCCGATCTGTCAGCGCACAACGACCGTCAGACAGCGGTTTGGCGGCGCATCAATGCGTCGCTCGTCTCTGCAGGTCTGGTCGCGGCGGCCATCGGCTGGCTTTACCCGGCGGTCCAAACCGCCCAGAGCCTTCCGGCGCTTGAAGCACGCTTGCAACGCGCCCAAGACGAAGCGGTCAGGCTGCGCACAGAGGTCGAAGAACGTCGGACCGTGGCAAGGGCAGAGGCTGACTTTATGGCTACAGTTCTTGTGCGGCAGCATCTTGCAGCAACCCTGCGCGAGTTGACGGTAGCGCTGGATGATGATGCCTGGCTGACGGACCTGTCCTTCTCGCGGACCGGGGTCACTTTCTCGGGTGAGACCGCGACGTCTGCTGCGGATTTGCTGATCGGACTGGCTGATAGCCGCAGCTTTGAGAACCCCCGTCTTTCCGGCCCTGTCTCGCGCAGTGGCACCGGCAGCGAACGCTTTGAAATTGCTCTGGACTTCAGGGGGACCAAATGATCCGCCCGCAGAGCATCGCTTCACGACTGTTGGCGCTTGCAACGTTGTTCGCCTTTGTGCTCTGTCTCGGCCTATTCGGCATTGGCCCGCTGTCGGAATGGCGGTCCGGTATTCTTCAACGTTCCAGCACGACGCTCGAGGACATCCAACAGCTTGATCTGACAGTCGAGGCGCTCACGGCGGAAGTGCGTGCGCTGTCAGGCACGCAGAGTCTCGATCTGATGTGGTCGGCCGAGCAGTCCGGACAGGCCTCGGCTCTGGTCCAGGGACGGCTTTCCGATCTGGCGCGCGCGCAGGGCCTGTCGCTTCGCTCGATCGCGCCACTGCCCAATCGGGACCTTCCTGTAGCAGAAGGTGTCGGGTTCCGCATCGAACTTGAGGCGGCTCTTGATCGTTTAGTCCCGTTCCTGATCGCGGTTGAGCACTCGAAACCGCTTCTTGTCATCGAGCGCGCTACCCTGCGCCGCTTGGCGCGACCGGGCGAGACGAATGCTTCTGGTGGATCCGGGCCTCTTCAACCCGAGCTTTTCGTGCAGCTGGACATCATTGCACCCGTGCAACTGAATGTCGCCAAGGACGGGGACGATACATGATCCTGCGTCCCACGCCCTATCTTGGAACGATGGTGCTGGCGTCAGCGACCGCAGCCGCAGTAACCTGGTGCTGGCATGTCGTGCAGCGGTTTCAGGCACCATTCGTTGCGGAACTGACCATCTCGGACCCGGCGCAGCCCGACGGCAGCAGGACTTCATCAGATCCCGTGCCGACACCACGTCCGCCAGTCTATTATGCGGCAATCACCGAACGCCCCCTGTTCTTTTCGACCCGACGGCCGGAAGCTGTAGATCCGGACACAGCCGAGGCGGCCCAGGAGTCGAGCCTTGCTGAAACCACAGAACCGGCGCCACCCGAAGTGCCTCGGCTTACGCTGAAAGGCACTCTATTCTCCGCCCGCGGTTGGACGGCACTCGTTTCTGCTGACGACCTTCCAGCCGAATGGTTGGACATCGGCGACCGTGTGGCCGGACTGACACTGATCGCCGTCGGGCCCGATTGGGCCGAGTTTTCTTCTGACGTCCTTACCCTCAAGTTGGATCTGTACCCACAATGACCATCAGAAAACCCTCGGGTCGGACGATCTTGGCCATCAGCCTGGCCTTGTTGACCGCATGCGATGACGGGTCCGGTTCGGGACGACGTTCGCCCCTGTTGGCGAATGGCGACGGGCAGGCAACCCGTGGCGAGGCTGACAGCACCGGGGTATATGGGGCGGGTATCGACACGCAACGCGATGCGACTCGCAGGCGCGTCGGTACCGATGACTTTCTCGGCGACACAGGCGCAGGCGACCGACCGCTGATCGAAGGCGGCGACAGTGGCGGCTACACGCTGAACCTTGTGAACGTACCGATCGAACAGGCAGCTAGGGCCGTGTTCGGGAACGCCCTCCAGAAGAATTACAGTGTCGACCCCTCACTGACGGGGACCGTCACCTTGCAGACCACGCGCCCGCTTTCGGCGCAGGACCTTCTGAACACGTTTCAGACCGTTCTGGAACTTAATGGCGCAGCCATTGTATCGTCCGGTGATCTTGTAAAGATCGTGCCAGCCGAGAACGCCACCCGTCGAATTGGTGGCCCCTCGGATCTTGCGGCGGGAAGCGGTCGCCTGGTGGCCGTCCCACTGACCTACATCTCCACGACCGAAATGGTCCGTCTCCTGGATCCGATTTCGTCGGGGTCGCTGGAATTGCAGGCCATCCCAAATCGAAACGTATTGCTGATCGGAGGCACGCGCGACGAGATCAACGCAGCCATCGAGGCGATCAACCTCTTTGACGTCGACGTGATGGAAGGGAAGTCGGTTGGCCTGTTCAAACTGCGCGCGGCCGAGCCGGAGGCTGTGGTGGCCGAACTTCAGTCGATCTTTGAAACCGGTGACGGCGGCAGCCTGCAAAATGTCGTGACCTTCCTTCCGTCCCAGCGGCTTGGCGCAATTATCGTGGTCACCTCACGGTCATCCTACCTTGCCGAAGCCGAACAGTGGATTCGTGATCTGGACAGCGCCGCGGGTGGCACCAAACGCCGACCCGTCGTCTACACGTTGCAAAATCGCGCGGCCGCCGAACTGGCGCCAATTCTGTCAGAAATGCTTGGAGAAGTCACCGAAGGCGAGACGGAGACCATTGAAGGCAACGCGAAGGTTGTCGCCGACGACGCCAAGAACGCCCTGATCGTCTGGGGCAATGACAGCGAGCAGGAAAGCTTCGCCCGTCTGATCCAGTCGCTTGATACGACGCCGGTCCAGGTCCTGCTAGAGGCGACGATCGCAGAGGTTGCCCTGAACGACGAACTGAACTTTGGCCTGCGCTGGTATTTCGAGAATGGCGGCGATAGCGCCCGTCTTTCCGACGCGCCCAATGGGGCCGTGACTTCGACCTTCCCAGGTTTGTCGTTGCTGTTCGAAAATCAAAGTGCCGGCGCAGCACTGAATGCGCTTCAGTCAGTGACGGACGTGAATGTGGTCTCTTCCCCCAGCCTTCTGGTGGTCGACAACAAGGAGGCCACGCTGCAGATCGGCGATCAGGTGCCGATTGCCACGCAGCAGTCACGCGACACAGAGAACCCGGACGCCCCGATCATCAACACAATTTCCTTCCGGGATACCGGGATCATTCTGAAGATCAAGCCGCGCGTGTCCTCGTCAGGACAGGTCGTTCTGGACATCGAACAAGAAGTATCTTCGGTTACCAACACGACGACCTCGGGTATCGACAGTCCAACAATTTCGCAGCGCAAGATCAAGACATCCGTGGTTGTGACCGATGGTCGTACAATTGCGCTCGGCGGGCTTATCGAAGAAAGCCGCAACCGCACAACCGCAGGGGTTCCGGGAGCTGCAAAGGTTCCAGTTCTGGGTACGCTGTTCCGGAATCGCAAGGACAGGATTGCCAAAACCGAGCTTCTCGTCTTGATCACGCCCCGCGTAATCCGGGACGGTCATGAGGCACAAAGCGTCACCGAAGAACTGAGACGACGGATCAAGGGTGCGAACGATGTGGTTGTCGGCGGGGTCTCTGCCAATTCAGCGGGGCACCGCATCATCAATTGACCTCATGGCGCTTGTGAACGCCTGACCTCTCGTGGCGGCGACGATCAGATGGGTAAAGAATGCCACGATTTTCCTTCAGGGCTTTGGCAAGCGACGGGTCTGAAGTCTCGGGCGAAATCAGCGCACCCGAAGAGTTGCAAGCGCTAGACCAGATCGCGCGGCGCGGACTTGTCCCGATGGCGTTGGCGACTTTGGAAAGCCAGGCACATCTGCGCTGGTGGCAGCGCGACATAAGTCTGACCGGCGCTTCTGCCAAGCTGTCGCGCTCCGACCAGGAACGCTTCATCTCGACGATGGCATCGCTCCTGTCCGCCCGCCTGCCCTTGCTGCGCGCCATCACGTTCTGCATCGAGCAAACGCAGGACGCCCGTTCACGCCGCGCATTGTCGCTTGTGCGAGACGCCGTCGAAAGTGGCGCGCCGCTCGCTTCGGCCATGTCTGACGCGACGCCCGGCTTTTCAGATGACATACTGCGGCTTGTCGAGGCAGGCGAAAGCTCCAACCGTCTGGATCGGGTTTTAGCCCAGACGGCAATCGCCCTTGCGGCCGAGGCCAGGATCAGACGCGAACTTTCCGGGGCGTTGATCTACCCGGCTTTGCTTCTGGCCTTGGCGACGGCGGTGATGCTTGTCCTGGCACTTTACCTCGCCCCCACGTTGTTGCCGGTCTTTACAGCCGCCGGAGCCCCTGCCCCGATGACCATCCGTGCCCTCGCCGCTTTCGGCGAGACCGTTCGAACCTCTTGGATAGCGATGCTTTTGCTCGGCGTTGGACTGGCGGTTGTCCTATGGGTGGCAAGGGATGGCGTTCAGTCCGCCTTTCGATATCTCGCGCTGAAGACACCGGGGCTTGGCACCACGATAAGACGGCGCGAAACTCTGCGGATCACACAGACCCTAAGTCTGATGCTGGAAAGCGGCGCACCTCTTCTTAAGGCGGTCGGGGCAGCCCGCGAGTCAACGGCGAGCCCAACCTTCCGCACAGCGCTCACGTCTGCCGAAGAAGCACTGCTTGCCGGACGCTCATTGTCTTCGGCCTTATCGGCCGCCCGGGTTCTGGACCCCATGGCGATGACATTGATTGCCGCAGGTGAAGAGTCCGACCAGTTGGGCGCGACATTACCCGCACTCAACATCCTGTTGGAGGGGCAAATCTCGCAAGGGATCGGGCAGTTGATCAGGCTGATCACACCCGTTTTGACCTTGGCGATTGGGTTTGGCGTCGGGTCGATCATTCTGGCGACCATCAGCGCGATCATGGACATGAACGACCTTGCCTTTTGAGTCAGGACACCTGGGCAAACGCAGCGGGATGACCCTCCTTGAAACGCTTGTCGTCCTGGCAATTCTGGCAAGTATCGCGGCAATCGCCCTGCCAGCGCTGCGCGGACCACCCATCCAGTTGCAGCTTCGCGCCAAGGCAGCTGATCTTGCAGAAGAAATTGCGTCGGCGCGCCTAGCAGCAATGTCGACCGGCGAAACCCGGTTGCTTGAGGTGCCAGATTTGACCTGCGACGGCGCACCTAAGCCCGCCACGATCCTCCTTCAGGGCGATGGCCTTGTCATCGCCCCGGATCTTTGCCTTGGCATCGGGGACGACATTCTTCGTCTGCGGCCCACCATACTGACCGGGCGCCTCCAGCAGTCGGAGGTCCCATGAACCGTGCGCGGGCGGGATACTCGCTTCTTGAGGTGTTGGTGGCATTTGCCATTCTGACCGTCGTGCTTTCCGTGATCCTTCCGGGCAACGGCAGATTGCTGTTGCGCACGAACAGCGCCGAAGCGCAGGTCCTGGCCCAAGACTATGCAATGTCCAGGTTGGAGCGTCTTGTTGTCGCCGGTTGGGAAGACAATCGACCTCTCACAACCTTTTCTGAAGACTATCGAGACTGGGTCGTCGACGTCTCTATAGCACCTGCCGACATCGATCCATCCGGCGGCGCCCGAAGCGACGCGGACGCGATCTTCATCTCGGTCCGGGTGTTCGACGCAGCCCGGCGCGAGCAGCTGGGTTTCGCCAGTCGTTATCTCATCGGCTCCGCCCCGGGCGCATCTCCATGACAAAGCCAGTCCTCAACGCAAGGTCCGGCCTCAGCCTTCTGGAGTTGTTACTTGCTCTGGCCCTTCTTGCTGTAATCGCAGGCGGGTTGGTCGGTACGGTGGGCCTTGGGATCCGTCTGAACGATCGGACAAGTGCCCTGGCAGAAAGGCAGGATCCGCTCGCAGCTCGCCGACTGCTGCGAGACCTGCTTCAGTCCGCCCTGCCCCCAGACCGCATAACGCCCTTTGATCCCACTTTTCAGGGTGACGCGGTTGGCTTCACCTTTGTGACCTTGGCAGGTCGGTCACTGGCACCGGACGCGGCTGCCATTCGTGTTGCGGTCACGGTCCAAGGCGCTGATCTGGTCATGACGGTCGAGATGATCCCGGACGAAGGCGAAAGTCGCATCGTCTTGACCACACTGCTGGCTAGCGGGGCAGAAAGCGTCGACATTTCGTACTTCGATCGCCGCTCTGATCCGCCAGGCTGGATAGCGAGCTGGGAGGACGACACCCGCCTCCCGGACCTTGTGCGTGTCGAGATTCCAGCCGGCAGTCAGCCGGATTGGCCCGAATTCACCGTAAGCCCTGCGCTAAGGGACTGAGGCTACTGTCAGAACCTCAGTCGCCCAGGTCGGCATCCTCGCCTTCCCCGCCCTTGACGCCATCCTGACCCAAGGACCGTACGGAAAGCGGACCAACAGCCTCTGGTTCGGTGTAAAGATAATCCCGTCCCCACGGGTCTTTCAGGCCCTCGGCACTCTCAAGGTAAGGCCCTTTCCACCCCGCCGATGCTGCGGGCGCCACGATCAGGACACCAAGCCCCTCGTCCGTCGAGGGATACCGCCCGACATCGATGTAGAAGAGCTGCAACGCATTTTTGATCTGACCTATCTGAAGTGTAGCGGTCTCCGTCTTGGCACGCCCCAGATACCCGACAAGTCGCGGTCCGACCACGGCGGCAATCAGGGCAATGATTGCCAGGACAACCAGAATCTCAAGTATTGTGATACCGGATCGGGCCGTTCGTCTGACGTCCTGACTGTCTCGTTTCAAACCCGTCCCTCCTGCAACACGACTGCCCAGCATGAAAGACAAAGGAAGGGCCCAAAGGCAATAACGTTCGCCGCCGCTTCGGCCAGAGGCTGACGGCGCAAGCTAGCAAGGGCAAGGATCGCAAGAATGCCAGAAAACGAGGCTACAAGAAGCGTGGTCGTCACACCGTGAAAGCCGACCCAGACTCCGATCCCTGACAAAAGCTTGACGTCCCCAAAGCCAAATCCCTGCCGTCCGCGAAGCCACGCGTGTACCAAAACGATGCCCCAGATCATAAGCGGCCAGACCAGCGCATCCAGCGCCAGCTGCCAAAGCGGATCACCAGACCCTGACCGATACAGAAGCCCGCCACAAAGCAACAAGACCCAGCCGGGGTCCGGGATCTCATAGCTGCGAAAGTCCTCGACCGAAATCCAGATCAGCAGAGCAGCCATAATCAAGCCCCATACGGGCGTGATGGGCGGCCAGAAAACCGCGAATGCACCGTAAACGGCCATATGCAGGGCAAGCAGGTTTTTCGTTGTCAGATCCGATGCTTTCTACAAGGATTGCCCTACGGCAAACATGCAACCTTGCGGAACAAAGATCAAACAGCGGCTGCATCAGAATGGAAGGCGCGGTTTCGCCTTGCCGGTGGTTTTGGCGGGCCTTCTGCTGGTGACCGCCCTGTTCGCGACCGCGCAACAGCAAACCCTGGGATACCTTGGCCAGATCGAGGCCGAGCGTCGGGCGCTGGTCAGAATGGATAGCCAGCGCCAGGCGATCGATCTTGCCGTGGTCCTTCTCATGATGTTTCCCGATCAGCGGGAATTCGCTTTTCCGGACGACAGCGGCCGGACCCTTTTGCTGCAGGACGTAGGCGGTCTGATCGACCTGAATACCGCCCATCCCGACCTGCTTGACCGCCTGGCCGTGGCGATCCGGGTCCCCAAGGGCGGCATGGAACGGCTGCGTTCATGGCGCCGTACGGGACTGCGTCTCCTTGATCTGAACGACTTTGTGCGTCTTACTGGTCTGCCATGGCAACAGGCATCCAGACTGCCATTCCTTGCGACCGTCAGTTCTGGTCGGTTTGGCATTGATCCCGATACGTCGCCTCAGGGCGTCCTTGATATCGCCCGCGACCGTGGCTCTGACGTGCCCGATCAGTTCATTGACCTGCCAACTTCGTCAGTTTTCGCCGTCTGGCTGATTGATGAAGCAGATCGGCCGATACACGTTGGAACAGTTCAACTCCAGCCGAACGGGGACGGCCGAATTCTGGAGTTCAAGTAGAGCCTTGCCTTTCAACCCCGATTGGCGTCCCGGAGGTCTCGGTCCTGGCATCTCAAACAGCCGCCGTCCAGACCCGGAACCTGCCGTGACCGGTCACCTCTCGGATCAGCCCACGCGACTGAAGCACATCAAGATTCCGCTGCACCGCGGCGCGGCTTGCGCCTGTCTCCGCTTCTGCCTGCGGCACGGCAAGCATGGGGTGGGCGGCGATCGCTGCGATAAGCAGCGCGGGGGTACGGCCCTGCAGATCGGCGGTTTCCGCCTTGGCTCGCGCCCGCCATGCGGTCAGCCGGTCCAGCGTCATCAAAGCCGAAAGGACTGCCCTGTGCGCGCCGCTGATCCATCCGGCCAGCCGCGTCTCGGGACCGCCACTGGCTGTCAGCGCAGAAAAGCCAGTCAGCGTCACCGGCAGGAACGGCAGCGCCGCTTGTCCCGCTGCCAGCCGCGCACCCAGCACCGCCGCTTCCAGGCCGCGCAGATGCTCTGGCCGTTCATCCAACGCCCGCCACAGATGACAAAGCGCGCAGCCCTGCGTCACGGTGCTGATATCCGCCACAGCCTCCATCTCGCTGGCGACATCGGCCAGAAGGCCCGCATTCACCCGTCCATCGTCACTCAGCGACGTCGCAATAGCCTCGGCCAGCCCCCTGCCTTGACCCGGCGATGCCAGGCGCCGCGCGGCCCAAGCGGTGCGGATCAGACCGGCGCCGCCCTCTTCTGGCGCGCCGATCCGATAAGACAGCCAAAGAGCAAGCCGATCGGCCGTCACGCGGTCACCGCTCCACCAGCTGAGAGAGGATGCCTCGGCCAGTGCCAGCCGCTGCACCCCGCCGGCGCCGGCCGCCACCCGCTCGGACAGCCGGCCACGGTCAAAATTCAGTTCGGCCAGATCGGCGGCAAGCTGCCGTTCTGCCTCTCGCCAGCCCGCCGAATTCAGCAGTGACAGCCGATCACTCTGTGGCAAAGGCGCGGTTGTCCCACCCGTCTCGGCGACGTCCTCCGCGGGCAGAAACCAAGGGGCTTGGTCCTCCACCGGGTCGAAAGGTCCGGCCAAGGTCAAGGCATCGTCGTCTTGCAAAGGTCTGGGCGGCCTCATACGCGCAGAATGATGCCATTTTCGCGCATACCTCAAGTGGCAGGTCGACACCGCCTTGGCCGCAATGGGTTAGTGGCAAGAAGCCACTCTTGGTCGAGGCCCTTTCCCTGTCTGTCGAAGCAGGCTCTTTGCCTTCCGCACATCGCCCATCGGCATGACGCAGCTGCTTTGGGCCAGGGGTCTGAGTGTCGGGGTCACGCCGCCAGGATAGGCACGAACAGATCGGTCAGAAATCGGGCGCGGGCAGCGCCTTCCTCAGGTGAAAGCGCAGCAAAGATCACCAGATCGAAACCAAGCGCAATCAGGACATCGGCCATCATTTCGGCGTCAACCGGCTTGAACCGCCCATCCGCCTGCCAGGCTTTCAAGTCCGCCACCAGGTCCGACCGGATCTGGGCCTGACTGCCGGCAAAATAGAACGCCTTTCGGAAGATCGCCTGATTTCGCGTGATGATCGCGGCGGTCTCGGCATCTGCCTCGGGCAGGCGGCGACAGGCCTCAAAGGGGAAGAACACGAAGTCATGGGGCGTCTTTGCTTGCGCGCGCACCCCTTTCAGGACCGGCACGAACGGATCGGCAATCTGCGACAGGATCTCTTCGAAGGCTTTCTCCTTGTCCGTAAAGATATTGTAGTACGAGCCTGGCGCCAGACCGCTTTCGCGGACGATATCGCGGACCGTGCAGGCGTCATATCCGATGGTGGCAAAGACCTTGCGCGCTGCGGCAATCAGCCGGGCGCGACTGGCCCGGCGGGATTCGGCATGTGTCTTTCGAAGCGGCTTCATGCCCGATCTATCGCACGGGCGGTCCATCCGCGCCACCGGATGCGACGCTACGTCATATCGTGACGCATATGTCACGATATATGTTGACGCATGCGTCATGAAAGTTGATCCTGCCCAAAGGGGAGGATCCTGTCATGATCAACAAAACCGTGGCCGTCATCGGTGCAGGCCCCGCCGGGCTGCCGACGATCAAGAATTTTCTGGATCTAGGGTTTCAGGTCACAGCCTTTGACCGCTGTCACGATGTGGGCGGAAACTGGCGGTTCGACGATGCAACCGGGCATTCCTCGGTCTTTGAAACGACCCATCTCATCAGTTCGAAGTACACGTCCGAGTACGTAGACTTTCCGCTGCCGAAGGATACGCCCGACTTTCCATCGCACCGTCAGCTGCTGCGGTACTTCAGCGCCTATGCCACGGCCTTTGGCCTGAAGGATCACATCCGCTTCCGCACGACGATCACGCGGGCCCAACCGCTGGCGGACGGGCGCTGGCGGCTGACCTGGACGACCGAGGGCCAGGCCGAGGAAAGCCGGGTCTTCGATGCGCTCTGCGTCGCCAGCGGCCACCACCACACGCCGCGCTGGCCCAGCTATCCCGGCACTTTCGCGGGCGAATACCTGCATTCGCACGACTACAAGCGCGCCGCCCCCTTTGCCGACAAGCGGGTCCTGGTCATCGGCGGCGGCAACTCGGCCTGCGACATCGCGGTGGAAACCTCGCGCATCTCGCGCAAGACCTACATCAGCTGGCGGCGGGGCTACTACCTGATCCCAAAGTTCCTGTTCGGCATGCCCATCGACAAGTTCTTCTATCATTTTCGTAACTTACCGGTCAGGTTGTCGGCACCGGGCATGGGGTTCCTGCTCACGCTCCTGCAAGGCCGCAACAGCGCTATCGGCCTGCCGGATCCTGACCATCGCATCCTGTCGACGCATCCGACGCTGAACTCGGACCTCTACCTTGCCATCCGCCACGGCAAGGTGCTGCCAAAGGGCGACATCGCCCGCTTTGATGGGCATACCGTCCATTTCAAGGACGGCACCGCGCGCGACTTCGACGTTGTCGTCGCCTGCACCGGCTATCACATCACCCATCCGTTTCTGGACAAGAGCGTGATCGACCTGTCGCAGGCCCCGGTGCGTCTTTACCACCGCATGCTGCCCGAAAAGCTGCAGAACCTGTATTTCATCGGCCTTTTCCAGCCGCTTGGCTGTATCTGGCCGGGGTCCGAGTTGCAGGCAAAGCTCGCCGCACGGCATCTGGCGGGGCTGTGGCACCCCAAAGGCGAGCTGTCGGCACTGATCGACCGGCAGATCGCCCATCCTGATGTGCATCAGGTAGACTCGCCCCGCCACACGATCACCGTGAACGACATGGCCTTCCGCAAGCGCCTGCGGGCCGAACTTGCGCGGTCGCGCCCTGCGCCCGATCACCGGCGCGCGGACCCCTTGCCCAGCATCGAGGCGGCCTGATCGATGGGCCCGGCTTCGCAGCATCAAGGCTTTGTCCAGGGCAAGGCAGGACGTCTGTCGATCACCACCTGCGCCCCGTCCCAGGGCCAACCCCGCGCCGATCTGTTGTTCATCCACGGCGCGTGGTCGTCCAGTTGGTACTGGGAGGAGCACTTCTTGCCCTGGTTCGCCGCGCAAGGCTACCGGGCGCGCGCCGTAACGTTGCGCGGACATGGGGTATCAGAGGGGCGGGTTCGCTGGGCCTCGGTCGCGGGCTATGTCGATGACGTTGCCCGCGCCACCGCCGATCTGACGAACCCGGTGCTGATCGGCCATTCGATGGGCGGCTTCATCGCCCAGCAGTTCGCCGCGCATCGCAAGGTGCGGGGGCTCGCCCTGATCGCCTCGGTTCCGCCCTTTGGCGCCTGGCAATCGCTCTACAGGATCGCGCGGGACATGCCGCTTGCCTTACTTCGCTGTTTTGCCACCCTGGACCTTTATCCTGTGGTGGCGGATCCGGCAAAGGCCAGATCCCTCTTGTACTCGCTCGGGCCGGGACAAACCGAAAAGGATCACCTGCTTGCACAGCTGAAATCCGAAAGCTTCCGCGCCTTTCTGGACATGCTGTTCCTGCCGGTGCGCCACAGGCCCCCGCCAGAGCTTCCGGTGCTGGTCATGGGTGCCGGACAAGACCGCATCATCCCCGCCGCAGCAATCGCCGGAACGGCCCGGTTCCACGGCGTTTCCCCTGTCATCCTGCCCGAGGCATCACACATGGTCCCGGTGGACGAGGGCTGGCTGACAGCCGCCACGGCATTGGAGGACTGGATCGCCGGCACCGTGCTGGCGTCACCAGACCAGACGGCTTAGGCCAACCGTTCTGCGGCTTCCAGCGCAATCTCCAGATAGCTGCCAAGACCGCGCGGAACGGTCAGCACGTCACGCCTGCCCTGGTCGAACATCAGCAGACCGAAGCATCCGATCAGCGCCCTTGTTTGGCTCTGGCCGACCAGAACCATGCGCGCCCAAGGTCATCTGCGCCACGTCGAGAGTGCAACGGACCCGTGCGTCAGAACTTCCCGATCAGGTTCAAAAAGACGCCGTTACGGTTGGTTTCGAAACTGCGCAGGTCGTCGTTGACACCGCCCCAGGAATAGCCGACGCCGATCCTCGCGTTATCGCCGAAGTCGCGGTAGACCCCGACAAGCGCACCGTACTCGGAAGTATCGGCCTCGGGGAAGGCCATCGTGCGCACTTCGCCCATGATGTCCCAGTTGTGCACGACGTGGTAGTCCAGACGGATCACACCCAAATGCGCGACCGAGGACGTAAAGACCTCCGACCCCCGCGCGGCTTCCTCGCGGTAGCGGAAGCCATATTTCGCGCCCAGCGTGAATTGCTGGTTCAGGTCGTAATTCAGCGCGAGGTTGATGATATGGCTGCGCTGCTTCGGCCCGTCCGCGTCACCGTCGACGTTCACCTGTTCCGCACCAGGCATGTCGTACAGGAAGGTATAGCTGAACAGGGCGTTCAGACGGTCGTTGTCCACCGGGCGGTAGGCATAGCCGATCTTGCCCTCGACATAGCGTCCGTCGCGCAGGTTGTCCTGGTCCGCCTCGGAAAGCACCGCGTCGATGCCCAGCACCAGCCGCCAGTCCTCGCTGGTCTGACGCGAATAGTCGCCCGACAGCAGCAGGGTCTTGCGGTCCTGTACACGGGCCAGGTTGTCGCTGTCCTCGGTGCGGTACTCTGCCCGCAACCCGCCCGTCACGTCGTCGCCGCCGGAATAGCGCATCCCGAAGGACAGGCCGCGGCGGGTGATCGTCGTGCCGTCGCTTTCCGTGTTCTCTCCAGCAAGCACCCCGAAATCATAGCGCCAGACGTCCGACGGCGTATAGCTCACGCCATAGGTATTCTGCACCGAGGGTTCGCTACCAAAGGCACTGTAGCTGTGTTCCGTGCTATAGCTCAGCCGGTCGTTCACCTGCGACTGCGCGCCCAGGACCAGAGTGCCGCGGTCAGACCCGGTCATGCTGTCGCTGTCCAGCGCCCGGGTCGGATCCAGCCGATAGCCCAGCGTGTAGGATGTGCTGGCGTTGGGAGTCCAGGCCAGTTCGGCCCGTCCGGCAAAGCCCAGCGATCCGGTCGACGCCTCGCCCAGAACCGAGAAGGCATCGCTCAGGCGCGCTTTGGCCCCGGCCCCCAACCGGTTGTTCTTGCCCAACCCTCCGCTGCGGTCCAGCGTTGCCTGACCGAAGACCCATGTTGACAGGTCCTCATCGCGATTGAAGGTCAGCTTTGCACCCAGATCGGTGCGTTCGCCGTTGTCCTCCACCAGTGTGCTGGCCGGGTTGGTGCGGTCGGTCTGGTTCACCTCGACGTCCAGGACCAGGCGGTCCGACAGGTCGATCCCTGCACCGATCCGGGCGTCGTTCTTGACCTTCCCGGCGTCATCCTTGAACCGATCCGCCCCGAAGGTCAGCCGGACGCGCGGGCTGACTGCCACTTCGCCGTCGATCCCGGCGGCCGTCTGCCCGATCCCGACGTCAAGATCGGGCGAGGTGAAGCCCGCCTCGCGGTCGTCGTAATAGCCGGAGACAAAGCCCTCGGCCCCGATCTCGGCAAGGTCCAGCCGACCTTCCAGCCGGTAGCCCAGGGCCTCCTGCCCCGCCACTCCCGCCGAGGGGGTTGCCGGGTCAATCTCAAGCCCGCCATTCAGTGACAAGGCCGAGCCGAAACCGGGTCCCTCGCTACGTGCGACGTCAAAACGCAGCCAGGTCTCTTCGCTGCGCTGAAACAGAAGATCAACGCCGGTCATTGTGTTGTCGGCCAGGCCGCTGCCCTCGCGCGCAGTCGACACGCCAAGGCGCAGCGCATCCGTCACCCAGACTTCGGCCCGGACACCTGCTGTGATCCCGTCGACATCGCCCGTGGTCGGCACATATTCGTATTGTGCGACAAGGTTCACGTCATAGTCGCCCATGGGCCGGTCCGTCACCAGCCCGCCCGCTCCGGTCGACGGCGAAAGCGGCTCGTTCAGGATCACCACGCCCTGCACCGGATTGATCCGGTAGTCTTGCCCCTCGACCAGACGCCGAGCACTGATCAGCCGCCCCGAAACGGGGTCGCGCACTTCGATCACCAGCGATTCCGTGCCGACCTCGATATCGCGGCGCGACAGGAAATAGGTGCTGCCCCCGGTACCGCGGAACACGTCGCGCTGCATTAGGCTGTCGGGTTGCGAGGCATAGCCCGAGAAGCGGAAGCGCGCTTCGCCGTTCGGCATTGTTTCAGTGGACCGGTAGGTGCCCTGCAAACCGTAAAGCGTCCGGTCCGACCGGATAAGCGCGTCAAGATCCTCTGTCGCCTTGAAGTCACCCCACATCAGGTGGCTGCCATTGCGTTCAACCTTGAAGTACAGCTTGCCCGAACTTGGGGCCAGGTCTTCGGTGGTGGAATCGTCGCCTGTCGTGACCCAGACATCCTCGGCCTCGATGCCGTACAGGACATTCTCGGCATTCTTGCGCCCAAAATCGCGGAACAGGTCGGACAAGTCGTCCTCGGTTGTGTCGACCGACGCAGTGAACCGGGTGCCGTTGGCGGTGACACCCTGCGCGAAGCCGGCGATCCGGCCGCGGGTCCAGTCTTCGTCGTTCGCAAAGTCCCGACCAAGGGTCAGATCGACGATGCCGGTCGCAAAGACTTCGCGCGCGGGGATGGTCACGTCGCGGGTCTCTGACCGTCCGTTGACGCCAATTGCGACGCCATGGTTACCGGGTGGCAGTATCCGCTGCACGAAGAAGCCGCGTTCCACATCCAGGATAACCGGCTCGCCCATCACGTCGATCCGGGTGCCAGCGGGCACGTCAAGGCCCGTCACGGTTACCGCCCCGCCCCGCACTGGAATCGAGCGGCGCGCGGTGCGGTCCTCTGCTTCGCCCGCCGCGACGATCTCGCCGTCCAGCTTGGCATCCGCTGCCCGGGTCGCGCTGCGGGCCAGCGGCAGGGCGGCAGTCTCGTCATAGCGACCCTGAGCGTCGTAGACGCGCAACGTATAGGTCAGATCGCCATCTCCGTTCGCAGGCATGACCCAGTCGGCCACACCGTTCGCGGCAATCGGCAGCACCGTGACGTTGCCATCGCTGTCGCGCATCCGGACTTCGGCCCGATCGATCCAGGCCGGGTAGTTCGTGCTTGACCGAAAGGTCACGGTTTCGCCCGCGACATAGCTGCGGCGCAGATCGGCTGTCGAGACATTCAGCTTCTGCTTTGCCCCCAGCCCGTCATAGCTGAGCTGGATGCCAAGCCGTTCAAACATGCGGTCAACGTCGTGGGTGTCGCCCTGAACCGTTGCATCGCCTGCAATGGCCCTGCGCGGTCCGCCTGGCTGCACTGGGTCGATCGAGATGGAAAACCCCAGATCGCCCAGATCGGCTGATGCGTCGGTTGCCGTGTTGGCCCCCCCTTCGCGAAGGACCACCTGGCCAGCGTTTGCCTGTGCGCAGTTGGCGGGCAAGACCCCGTTCTCAAGTGCGCAGCCCTGCACCTCGGCCATCGCGGCGCCTGCTCCCAGAAGGACAAGCGCCGTGCTTCCTGCCAGTCGGACCAAGGCGCGTTTTGCGGCCATCTTCGTCATTGCGGCACCCATCACTCATTACCCCCGATGCCTGACCGTGGCTGCAGCACCGTCTCCACATTCAACTGATACCGACCATTCGACGGCCAAAGCTTGCGAAGCAGGCGTTCCACTTCGCGTACCCGCTTGCGGGCCTCTCGATCACTTTCGTCGACGGAAAGCTGATAGACGATACGCAGCATGGCCGGAGTGTCGGCGATGTCACCCACCATCTTCTGCAGCGCTTCGACCAGTTCCTGGCGGGGGGCAGCCGCATCGAAAGCGCGCGCCGACAGGTCAATCTGCACCACGCGGGCCGCCGTCGCACCGAAATTCAGCTTGGTCAGCATCCCCTGCGTCAGCCGGACAACACGCGGATTTTCCGTCGTCAGTCGGTAACCCGACGGCAGGGTCCGGGTATCAAGCTTCAGCATGAAGTTCGACCCGATGTCCGCAGGCAACGCAGCACAGGGCACACTGAAGCGGCCATATTGGTCAGTGGTGATCGCCAGCCCGTCCGGCGTGATCAGTCGCACGCCCGGCAGGCCTTGCTCTCCGCTCACGTCCGGTGCACCAGCGTATTTGCCGCCATCGTAGGTCTGGTCGGTGATCGCCGCCCGGTCCACCGGCGGTTCATCGTTGAAATAGCCGTCCTGGTTCGGATCATCGAAGACCCGGCCGATGACGGTCGAACACGAGAAGACCGGCTCGGCTCCGACGCGGACCGTTGCAACCGCGTCCGGGCTGACGGCACTGCCTGTAACTGGACTGACCGCACGTGCGATATTGTCATGTGTCCCAGGACGAACGCTGCCGCCGATCAGCACATCGAACACCACCTCGGCACTGGCGCCCGGAGCCAACGTGACATTCGGCCAGGTCAGTGTGCGGCCCGAAACCACGGGCTCGGTCGGTACCCCATTCAGGACTGCAGTTCCGGCCTGGTAGATGAACCCGCGCGGCAGCACGTCGACAATGTTCGTCGTCGTGGTCAGCGTGGTCGAGTCGTTGGTGATCGTGATCGTATAGGTGACAACGTCGCCCAGATTGACCAGCGAGCGGTCCGCGGTTTTGGTCAGGTTAAGGCCACCCACCAGGAAAGCCGGCGAGATCACCGAATCCGCGTCAGAGACCACAAGACCCGAGGGTGACGTGCCGTTCACGGTGCCGGACAGCGTGACCGTCCCGGCCTCAGCGTCTGCCGGAGTGATCGTATAGGTGTTGCCAGTGCAGACCAGGGTCTGTGTCTCGCCCACCGCCAGACTGATCGGGGTGCAGGTCAGTCCCAGCGGCAGGCTTAGCGAAGCCGGGTCCATGTTGACATCGGTCAGCGGCACGCCTCCGGTGTTCGTCACCGTGAACGTATAGACGATGACGTCTCCCGCATCGATGATGCCGTTTCCATTGATGTCCTGGATTTCGGCAATCTCGATATCCAGCGAGATTGCCGGGTTGCCGACTGGCAGAAGTGTCGGGTCGTTCGCCGGATCTCCATCGGTCGTCCCGTCGCCATTCGGCGTTTCAGTGGCCTCGGGGTCGGTGATCGCAGACCCGTCCGGATTGGTCCCGGTGTCGGATACGTCCGTCACCACAATGGGCGCCCCGCCCGCGTCAAGGATCGGTGCCCCGCCCTCGGTTACCGCATTGCCGGTCGCCGTGGCCGTGTTCTCGACATAGCCCCGCGTCAGGTCGGCGGCGGTAATCGTGTAGCTGGCCGTGAAGCTGCCGCTGTTGGTTTCCCCCACAGCCAGCGTCACCGGACCGCCCGTCACCGTGGCGATGGTGTCGGTGATCGTCACCCCTGCCAGCGTCACGTTACCGGTATTGGTCACGTCGAAGGCATAGTTCGCAACGTCTCCGACATCCACAAACCCGTTGCCGTTCACGTCCGTCGTGCCCGTCAGCCGCTTGATCAGACTGATGTCGGCGTTCTGGGACAACAGCGCCACGGTCGGGTCGTTACCCGGATCGGCATCGGTTGCCCCTGTCCCGTCCGGCGTTTCGGTTCCGGCTGGATCGGCCACGGGCGACCCTGCGGCATCCGGGTTCGTGCCGGTATCCGACACGTCAGTTGCGGTGATTTGCGCGCCCGTTCCGTCAAGGATCGGCGCTCCTCCCGCCGTGACCGCCCCGCCTGTTGTTGTGGCCGAGTTCTCCACATAGCCGCGATCTACATCGGCCTGGGTCAGGGTGTAGTTGGCTGTGAAGGTGGTCGCGTTTGTTTCGCCGATGGCCAGGCTGACCGGACCGCCAGAGACTGCGACCAGCGGGTCAGTCACGGTGACGCCCGCCAGCGCAAGATTGCCGGTGTTCGTAACCGAGAAGGCGTAGGCCGCCGTATCCCCGGCCCCGATCAGACCGTCGCCGTTGGTATCCGTGACCGACACCAGCGACTTCACCAGCACGATCCGGGCAGCAGGCGTCAGGACGGCGACCGTTGGGTCGTTGGTGGGATCTGCGTCGGTGGCGCCCGTGCCGTCCGGGGTTTCGGTGGTCTCGGGGCTGGCAACAGGTGACCCGCCAACATCGGGGTTGGTGCCGGTGTCCGACACATCGGTGACAACCACCGGTTGGCCGCCTGCATCCAGTACCGGATCACCGGTCGAGGTGACGGCATTGCCCGTCGTCGTGGCGGTGTTCTCGACATAGCCGCGGTCGATGTCGGCCTGGGTCAGCACATAGCTGCCCGAGAACGTCGTCGCATCGGTGCCGCCCACCAGCAGGGTGGCAGGCCCGCCCGCCACTGCAAGCAGCGGATCAGAGACGGTCACGTCCGCCAGGACCACATTGCCGGTGTTGCGCACGGTAAAGCTGTAGGTTGCCGTGTCGCCTGCCTCGATCTGGCCGTCGCCATCATTGTCGGACACATCGACCAGCGACTTGATCAGGCTGATCCCCGCCGTAGCCTCAAAGGGCAGAACCGGGGTCGGGTCATTCTCACCCGCTTCGTTGCCGATGCCGTCACCGTCCGGATCAGGCGAAGCGCCGTTGTCCGACAGGTCGATCAGCTGCGGATTGGTGGCCGAGGTCTGGCCGCTCAGGACGCCCTCGCCCGTCACCGTCGCCTGGTTAAGGTAGGTCCCGCCACCCGTCAGGGCGGGCGGCAGCGGGTTCGGCGACTGCACGCGCAGCGACAGGTCGATTGTGCAGCTTGCACCCGCAGCAAGGCCAAAACCGGTGGCCAGATCAGCCGAACTGGCGCCATCATAGCCGGCCACCAGCCCGCCACAGCTTCCGGTCGGGGCGGCAAGCAGGGTGTAGCTGCCGGACGCCAGCGGATCGGTCGCAGGCGCACCAAGCGCGACATAGGTGCCGAAAGCTGGCGCCGCACCCTCTAGCGTGTCGGAAACAACCATGTTGGTCAGCGCTTCCAGGCTGGGGTTGGCCACAACCAGCCGGAACGTGACCGAGAAACTGCCATCGGGGTTCAGCGTCGGACCCGTGACCACCGATTTGGCGATTGCGACCCGCGCCTGCGGGATCTTCGGGAAGAGATAGTCGGTCGCATCCTCGTCCGCGCCAAGCGTGATGCCAGAGATCAGCACCGGAGACGAAACCGTCCCGCCGGTCGAACCTGCGGCGGTCTGACCATCCGACAGATGGGCCTCGCCGATCGCGCCCTGAGAAATGCTGTAGGTGCCCTCGGGAAGGAAATCGAAGCTGTAGCTGCCGTCCGGGGCAGTTGTCGTGGTCAGCGTGATCGTCGCGCCGTCCACCGTCGTCCCGGTCAGGGTCATGGTCACACCGCCGATCCCCGTATCACTGCCATCCAGCGCGCCGTCATCCGCAAAGTCGCGGAACACGCTGCCTGCGATGGACGAGCCGTTGACGTTGACCGGGCCAGAGTTCGAGTTGTTCGACGGTACTTCGTCCAGCGAGCTGGTAGCGACGATGGCCGTGTTGATCAGGCTTTGCGGGTTGCTGGAAAGTGCCACCACCCGGACCGGAACCGTGATCTCGACTGTGCCGCCCACGCCGCTGATGCCACCGCTGAGCGTGCCCAGCGAACAGCTGAACGAGGTGCCCCCCGCGGCTCCGGTACAGCTGGTGCTGCTGGCGGTGCCCGCAGTGACGTTGACCGTCGGCGTTCCGGTAAGCTCCATCCCTGCAGGCAAAGTGTCGTTGACAACCACGTCATCGGCCTCTGCCCGACCGGGTCCGGTATTGTTGCGCACAACGATCAGATAGGTGAAAGGTTCGCGCAGATTGACGGTGCCAGGCGTCGCGACCTTGCTGACCACTTCGACATCGGCACGCGTCCGCAGGGTCGTGCGCTCTTCGGCGTCGTTGTTGAGGAGGTTGCTTTCGAAGCCCAACTGGGTTTCGTCCGACGCGACAGAGGCGTTGTTGATCCCCACACCCTTCGCCACGCCCAGGGCCGTGATCGCGATCGTGCGGGTCTCGCCTGCGGCTATGTAGGGGAAGCTGCAGGTCAGCGTCCCGCCGAAGGAACCGACCGCAGGAACCGACGAACAGCTGCCATCGGCCGGCAGAGTGTGGGACTGATAGGTCAGCCGGCTCGCCGGCAGCGTGTCGGTGACGACGACATCTTCCGCCGCCGATGGCCCAAGGTTGGTGACGGTCACCAGATAGACGGTATTGTCGCCCAGCGTCAGCGGGTCGACCGTGTCATCCTTGTTGATCAGAAGATCCACGCTTGGCGCGGACACATCAGTGTCGATCGACGCGCTGTTGTTGGTCAGGTCAGTCTCGGTGGTGGCTGTCGTGACGCTGACGCTGTTGGTCAGCGTCGTGCTGCGCGTCGCCAGGTTTGGCCGGACTGTGACCGTCACGGTCTGCTGGCCACCATTGCCGATGGTCCCAAGGTCGCAGATCAGCGTGTTGTTGCCTGGCCCCGTGGTCGAGCCGCTTGCGGGAGCCGTGCTGCAGCTGCCCGCAGACGGGACTGCCGAAACGAAAGTCAGGTTGGCGGGCAGCGTGTCTGTGATGGTGACAGCGGATGCCGAGGACAGGCCGTTGCCCAGGTTCTGCGCCGCAATGACGTAGATCAGGTCCTGGCCAGCCGGGATCGGATTGGCGCTTGCGGATTTGGTCACCGTCACGTCGGCACGGGCGTCGACCGAGAAGTTGACAGCGTCAGTGTTGTTGCCGAAATCGGGGTCTGCCGTGACAGTCGACACGACCGAGGCGCTGTTCGTGCGCCCGCCCGCTTCACCGCCGGGACGGACTTGCAGGGTGATCACCGGGCAGGTCGCGCCGACCGTACAGACCGGAAGTGTGGCGATCGAACAGCTCAGGCTGCGGCCGTTGCCACCGGCGGGGGCCGTGGTGCAGCTGACCCCCGTTGCCGAATTCGCCACAATGCTGGCCGAGACGAAGCCCGCCCCGGTTGGCCCTTCCAGACTGTTGATCAGATTGGTCAGGCTGTCGGTCAAGGTCACCGAGGTTGAAGGCTGTGGCCCGCTGTTGGTCACTTCAAGCGTATAGGTCTGGATCTCGCCAACAGGCAGCGAAGCCAGCGCCGCGTTCTTGATGATGCCAATGTCGGCCGAATCCGCGCCAAGGCTGCTACCGACAGCGTAGGTCACAGTGTTGTTCGGCAGGTTCGGATCAGGCAGATTTGCATCCGGCGAGGTGACCGTCATGCTGTTCACGATTGCGCCCGCACCGGTGACCGTGGTCTGGATGACGACCGGCGGTGTCACGGAACCTACTGCAAGCGGGGCGGCAGATGTGTAGACCCGCGTACAGACCACATCGACCGGGCCGACCAGCGGGGCGGCAGGCGTGGCCGCCGGCAGGCAGGACCAGCCGTTTTCCGCATAGCCAGTGACGCTCAGGCCAGCAGGAATGCTGTCAGTCATCACCACCGTGCCGAAGAAATCGGCATTGCCAAGGTTTGCCGTGCTGATCGCGAACGAGTACGGGTTTCCAACGACAACCAGCGGTGGCACCGGGCCGGACTTGCGCGCTTCCAGGTCGGCGACCGGATCAGCGATGGTGGCGCCGCCGTCCGTATCGCTGTTGTTGTCCGGCACCGGATCGACCGGGCCTCCGGCGGCGATGGTGGCGGTGTTGGTGGCTGTTCCTGCCGAAATCGCCGTCGTGACAATCGTGATGGGGCCCAAGGGCACATTGGCCCCTGGCCCGCTGCCAGCAGGCCGCGTACAGGAAATCGACTGGCCGGATACGGTGCAGCTCCAGCCCGGTGCCGTGACGCTTTCGATATCGTAGTTCGCCGGGATCGGGTCAGTGACAACAATGTCGGACGGCGAGTCACCAGTATAGCTTGGCACAAGCGTGAATGTGACGGTCTCGCCAGTCAGCAGCGTGCCGCCCGGGCTCCGATCCTTGGTGATGGTCAGGTCGCTGCCCGCAGTGACGCTGGTGCTCAGCGTCGCGGAATTGTTCGCCGTCACCGGATCGGCGGGCGTACCGCCGCCGACCGATCCGGTTGCCGTGATGGTCGACCCCGCGCTGCTGGCAATCTGGCCCTGGAAGTCCAGCGCCACTTGCCCGCCCACCGGAATCGGCCCGGCGATGGTGCAATCGAACACCGAAGCCGAAAGCACGCAGCCGGCCGGGGGCACCGGATTGGCGATCCCGCTGGGAACGGGGAACTGCAGCACGACGTTGCTGGCCGGATCGGGGCCATTGTTGGTTGCAATGAAGCTGTAGGTGATGACCGACCCCGAGGCAGCGGTTGCCGGACCGGTCAGCTCCAGCGAGATATCGGCACCGGCCGTAACTGTCGTCGTCTCGGACAGCGCATTGTTGTCCAGGTTGATGTCCCCAGCCGTCGGAACCGACGCACCCAGTGTCACAGAACCAGCCGTCGTGGTCAAAAGCTGGGCCGTCAGTGTCGCAACACCATCAGACGCCAGCGCAGGTACGGTACACGTCACCGAGATCGGTCCGACCGCCGGCGTCGGCGCGCAACCGGTTATGGTGCCGGTCCCGCCGGTGAATGTTGTGGTCGCGGGGATCGTCAGGGTGATCGTCGTGGCCGGGGCCGGATCGAACCCGTCATTGGTAATGGTGATACCATAGTCGATCGTGCCGCCGGCTGCTGTCGGGTCCGACCCGGCATCCGACAGGTTCAGCACCCAGTCGATGCTTTGCGCTTGAGCGGTGTTTGCCCCTAGAAGCCCTGTTAATACCAGAAACAGCGCGAGAAGGGTCCGGACGAAAATGGCCTTCCAGGATGGATGTCTGGTCGCGGTGGCGGGAAAGAAATCGATTTCCTTGTCGGACGCACTAAACCGCAGTTCCACTGGTAAACACCCCACTCATACTCACGTTGCCGTGACCCCACTTGCCGCTTTATGCCATTAAGGAATTTGCTGGCAAGGGGGACGAACTAAGAACCTGGGATTTTGTATTAACCATAAGTGGTGGACAAAGCTTGAGGGTCATGCGTCGCGAAGGCCGATCGCGACAGTCATCCGCCCGTCGGTAACGGCAGCCCCTGTGCTGGGGGCTGTGCGAACCGCGGCAGGGAAATTTGACTTCCAAGGGCTTCTGCCGCCGCTACAGCGTGCTGATGTCTGGCACCGCCGAGTTCAGGCCGACCAGCCGCAACAGGCATTCAAAAACCGCTGCGGTATGTCGCAGCGCCATCGCGAATAGCACCTTAATGGTTCGTTAGTCATGCCGGTTCGTTATGCAGTCGGACAGGGGCTTCAGTCTGCTCAAACATCGTGCCTAACACACTGAATTCACGATGTAAATCCTTCCAGTCGTTTCACCAACCAAGCCGTCGGCTTCACAAACATGTGGCGATCGAGATGGACGCTTCCGCTGGTATGTATCTGATGCCGGACTATCAGCGCCTGCACTTGGCATGATGTCGGGTAGGCCACCAGAGGCCGGGCTGATCTTGTCATCACCGCAGAAGACAGCCTTGATGGGCAACGTCCATGCGACACGGTTCGCTGCGAAGTTGGCCGCCGCGCCGAGGCCGGGGGAGTGCCGACCATCGCTTTTGTCGACGCGATCGTCCAGAACTTCTAGCACGGCATTTCGGCCTTCGCCTTTGTCCTCAAGTGTCCAGGCGCGATGGAAGAAGCGATCCGCGATGGCGAAAAGTTGCTGTGCCGGGCAACAGAATATCCGTAGCGGAGGATGCCTGTCAGATTGCGCTCGTCGGATCAAGGGCAGGTCGCGTGATCCCAAGGACGGGCCTTCACGACGAGGCATGTGGGTCAGCCAGACCTGCCTGCAGCTATCATTGTACGCCCAAGGCAAGTCGCCCGCCTGGTTTGTCGCAGGGCTTCCGAAGATGCTTTTTGGAGCAATATCTATTGATGCTCTAGGTCTTCAAAAGGCAAAATACTTGCGTTTTGCACATTACATCGTGTCTTTCCCTAGCTGTCTTTTACACACGATAAGTTTGCCTTATCATGAGTGTTGACCACGCCGTGAAACTGGACCAATCTGCCCTGCAAAACCAAGCCTATCTGGCAAGGGTTAACGCCCGCGAAGGCCACAGTGCGCATGTCCAGCCTGATCCTGCCCACCTATGCCCAACTGTCGGATGCCGACGAGGCCGCACTGACCGACCTGTACCGGCGGGGTACGCCGCCCAACACGTTGCGCGCCTGGGAGCGAGACCTGGCCTATATCGCCGCCTGGAAGATGGCCACCTTCGGCCAGCCGCTGACCTGGCCAGAAGACGAGAAGGTGGCGCTGCGCTTCATCCTGGACCATGCGCAGGACCTCATCGAAAGACCCGGACCGGCGCAGGACGCGGCGCAAGAGCTGATTGCAATTGGCCTCCGCGTCGCCCTTGCCTGCCCTGCCCCGGCAACGCTCGACCGGCGGATTGCCAGCTGGCAGGCTTTTCACCGGATGCGGAACCTTTCTTCGCCGTTCTCGACGCCGCTGGTGAGCCAGGCCCGCCAGAAGGCGCGCAGGGCGAATGCCAAGCCTCGCACTCCGAAATCGCCGAAGCCTGTCACCCGCGAGATCCTGGAGGCTTTGCTGGCCACCTGCGACGACAGCAACCGCGGCATCCGTGACCGGGCGATGCTGATGCTGGCCTTCGGCTCGGGTGGGCGGCGCCGGTCGGAAGTGTCGGCCCTGAATGTCGACGACATCGGGCGCGATGAATTCCTGGCCAAAGGTCTGCTCTGGATCAGGCTTCTGGAAACCAAGACGACAAAGAAGGATCAGGCACCAAAGCTGCCCTTGAAGGGCCGTGCGGCGCGCGCTGTCGTGCACTGGCTGGAGGTTACCGGCTTCACGTCCGGCGCCCTGTTCCGGCCAATCAGCAAGTCCGACCGCCCCCTGCCCCGCCGCCTTGCCTCTGACGCACTGCGGACGATCCTGCGCCACCGCCTTCGGTTGGCAGGGCTGCCCGAGGACTATGCCACGTGCCCCACTGGCGGCCGCCATGAAGCTGAGCCTGCACCGGTCGGCCGTGCAAGCCCAGAAGTACTACGCCGATGTCGAGATCAGCGAGAACCCGGCGGCAGACCTGCTGGGTGGCTGACTGCATGCGCAAACTGCAAACGGCATGTCTTCGTGCCGCCGATCGGATATGCCCGCGCCGCAACGGATGACCAGCCCCCTGCCCCGCCCGCTTGTGGACCCGGTCGTCATATCTTCCCCGCGGGGAAGGTTTTGGCTGTTGCCCCGCCCATATCCTTGCATTTCTTCCAACAGTTGGAGTATTTGCAAGGCATGTACCTACGCAACGCCAGCCAGTCAGTCCACTCTGCCCTGGAAGAACAGGCTGCCGTCGTGCTGCTGGGGCCTCGACAGGTTGGCAAGACGACGCTTGCGCTGGCCATCGCCGAGACGCGTCCCTCGGTCTACCTCGACCTGGAGCGAGAGGCAGATCGTGGGGTTCTGGCCGAACCCGACCTTTATCTCGACGAGCTGTCGGGCAGACTGGTGATCCTGGACGAGGTCCAGCTGATGCCCGGCCTGTTTGCTTCCCTGCGGGGACAGATTGACGCGAGACGGCGCAAAGGCCTTCGGACCGGGCAGTTCCTGCTGCTCGGCTCGGCGTCGAACGTCCTTTTGCACCAGTCGGCCGAGTCGCTGGCGGGCCGGGTCCGCTATGTCGAGATGCCGCCCCTGCAGCTGGACGAGGTCGGAGACGATCACCTGAACAGCCTCTGGCTGCGTGGCGGCTTTCCAGACAGCTTTCAGGCGGCAGGCGACCGGGCCAGCCTGACCTGGCGTGAGGATTTTCTGCGCACCTATCTGGAGCGGGACATCCCGGCCCTTGGTCCCCGAATCCCGGCCACCACGCTGCGCCGGTTCTGGACCATGCTGGCCCATGCGCAAGGCGGCCTCTTGAACGCCGCCGCGCTGGCCGAGGGGTTGGGCGTGTCAGGTCAGACGGTAGGCCGCTATCTGGACCTTCTGGTAGACCTCATGCTGGTCCGCCGCCTGATGCCCTGGCATGACAACGCGGGCAAGCGGCTGGTCAAGTCGCCCAAGGTCTATGTCCGGGACAGCGGCCTTGTGCATGCGTTGCTGGGACTTGGCACGCTGGAGGCGCTTCTCGGCCATCCGGTCGTGGGCGGCAGTTGGGAAGGCTTCTGCCTGGAGGCGCTGATCGCCGCCGCCCCGGTGGGAACCGAGCCCTACTTCTACCGCACGTCAGCGGGGGCCGAACTGGACCTGGTGCTTCGTCTTCCCGGCGGGGAAGTTTGGTCCATCGAGATCAAGCGCACCACTGCACCGAAACTGTCGCGCGGGTTCCACATCGCGGCCGAAGACATCGGGGCGACCCGGAAGCTCTTGGTCTATGCCGGAAGCCGGGACATTCCGGCCGGCGAGAGTACCCGCGCCCTGCCCCTCTCGGCAGCCATCGCCCTGCTGCGCGCGCTGTGAAAACCTTCCCCGCGGGGAAGATTCCCGGCCCCTGCCCTAGCCGTCCAGTTGGTCCAGCATCAGCCGGACCGCCTGTTCCAGCCGCCGCCGGTCGATGGTGGTGAAGTCGCGGTCGAGCTGGATCTCCAGCTTGCCGACCGCAGCCACGCATTTGCCCCGCCCCTCGCTGCGGTCGAACTGGAAGCTGGTCTTGGCCTTGGCGGGCCTGTCCGCCTTGGGCAGCATGGGCGCTGGCGGCGGCGTCGCGTCTTCGTCGGGCTCGCCCGCAAAGCGGCGCAGGATGGCCAGCTCATCGGCAACGGTGCGGTTGTCCCACCCTTTCAGCTCGGACCGGATCAGCCCGGCCAGCCCCTCCACCTCGTCAAGCCGGCGCGCAAGGGCAAGCCCAAGAGCGCGCGGTATGTCCTGGGGGTAAAGCAGGTCCTCGCCCAGCCGGTCGACCACGGCCATGAAGGTGCGGATGTAGCTGCGCTTCTGATAGCCGGCCGAGCGGAACAGCACCGCCACCGCCTTGTCCGGGTCATTGGTGGCAGTGCCGGGGTCGCGGGCGTAGTCCAAGGCCAGCGTGGCCATCTCGGCAAAGGAGATGTCCTTCCGGACCAGGTTCTCATCCACCATCTTGCGGTAAAGCGCCTCCAGATCCTCGCCGGGCTGGGTGACGGCAGCCGGGATCGCGCCGTAACGGTCCTGGTCGCCGGTCTCTTCCAGAAGCTCGCGGTAGGCGGACAGGCGGCGGTAGCCCTGGATCAACTCGAACCCGCCATCGGGCCGGGCCTCCAGCCGGATCGGGTTCGACAGACCCAGTTCGCTGATCGAGGCCTTGAGTTCGGCCAGCTCGAAGTCGGGGCCCTTCTTGCGGTCGCGCACCAGCTTTGTCATCTCGATCCGGTCAAGGGGGACTAACTCTACCACGAGGCCAAGACGCTTTAGCCGGACATGTTCATGCGCCAGCGCATCGTTCTCGGCGCGGATCTGCGCCTCGATCTCTTGCCGTTCGCGGGTGGCGTCAGCAGTCTCGGCAATGGCCGTCGCCATCGGGCCACGCCGGGCAGGGGGATCGGAAACCTTCCCCGCGGGGAAGATTTCGGGCGCGTCCTCAGGCAGGTCGATGTCGAACATGCGGCGCTTCTTCGTCATGGTCTACCCCCTAGATCCTATCCCAGGCGGCCAGCATGCTGCCCCTGAATTCCTCGTAGGCCCGGTCGAAACTGGCCCGGGCACGGCGCCAGGTTTCGCGCGTCATCTCGCGGTAGTCGATCTCGTAGACCGAGGCGAGAAAGCGACCGGACTGCTCGACGGCGCGCGTCATCTCGATCGGGTGCTCGGCGACATGTGGGCCGAAAACCTTGCGAAAGGCTTCGAACATCGCGCGGTGCAGGTCGTTGCCGGGCTCATACCGGGTCATCAGGAACCGGATCTCAGCGAAGGTCTTCGGCAGCGAAACCTTCCCCGCGGGGAAGGTCGGGCCAAAGCCGGAGAGGTCGGCCAGCGCCTCGGACAGCTGACCGATGAAGCTGGTGGTCGAGTCATACTCCCAATAGCCGGGGCCGGAGGGGATGTAGAGCATGTCGGCCGCAAAGACCGCGTTCATCGACTGGTAGCCGATGGCGGGCGGGCAGTCGAAGAGGATGAGGTCATAGTCGTCGTCGCCAAGCCCGTCGAGGTAGCGCGAGACGGCGGCGAAGAAGGACCATTCCGGGTTGAGGTGGCGGTACTGGGCGGAGGCGAACTCGACAAAGGCCGCGTTGGCGCAGGAGGGGACGATGTCGATGGTCGACCAGGCGGTCGGCTTAATGAAGTCGCTGTGGCGAAGCTCACCGAGGCCCAGGTCGCGGATCGAGGCGGGGATAGTGCGGCGGGGCAGGGCAGTCCCGCTGGCCGCGCCCGTGGTGGCGGCATTCATCCGGTCCGTCTCGCGGATCAGGTCGCGCGCCATGATGCCCCAGACGGTGTAGTCCTCGGCCACGTCGGTCAGCCCCATGGAGTGGGAGAGGGTGGCCTGGGGGTCGAAGTCGACAAGGAGGACACGGTAACCGTCCAAAGCGGCGGCATGGGCGAAGTGCAGCGCAACGGTCGACTTACCGGCCCCGCCCTTAAAGTTGGCAACCGCCGCCCGGAAGGCGCGCTTCCCCGCGGGGCGGGGGGGCATCAGGGTCTTGCGGTTGATCTTCATCTTGCGGCGGAGCGCGTTGATCTCATCAAGGCTGAACCAGCGCTGACGGCCATCGGGCTCGACCTCCCCGCCGGGAAGATCAGGTTCGGCCACCAGACGGCCGCGGAAGGTGGACTGGTTGATCTTGAAGATCAGCTCGGCCACCTCCCAGGACGAAAAGCGGCGCAGCGTCTTCTGGTTTTCGGGACTGAAGGTCTGCTGGCGGATCCAGCTTTGCATCTTGAGCGACTGGGCCTGCAGCCGGGCCAGATCTTCATGCGTGTACATCGGCGCCTCGTCGGAACGTAAATTCTTCGGTTTCTCTGAAATACGCGGAATTTGCATGGAAAGCAAAAAGGAAGTTATCTTGCGGCAAAACCTTCCCCGCGGGGAAGATTCTGACGGCGGTCAAGGCTCCTGACCGCGAATCGCCCCGAGGAGCAAGGCAGGAGAGGTACAGCGCATTTGGGGGACAGATGTACATTCACCTACTGCATATTGGGTGACATTTCGTCACGAATGGGTGACAGTCAGGGCGACCCCCAATACCATTGATACCCATTTCTTCGATCTGGTTCAGGGTCGCAAAACGCCGACTTGGACGGCGCACTTGACAGAATCGAATTGTCGGACGCAAATGACCACGATACGGCGAAGAGCGTTGGCAAAACGCCCGCCGACGAAAGACCAGGCAAGGTCTGAGGGTGAGGCAGGCCGCAACCAGACCGGTTGGGGCGACGGGACAGGAGAGAACCATGCAGCTTCCCCGGCCTGCCGGGCGCGAGGCGGCGTCGCGCAAATACGATATCCTGTCGGCGCTGATGGCCTTCGCCCTGTCGAAAGACAAACATGTGCAGCGGCAGGTCCTGCGCCTCATGGCGCTGATCACCACCCGCTACAATTGGCAGCGGGACGAGCTGACGATGGGGCAGGGGGAGATCGCACGGCTTTGGTCGGTGGACGACCGAACCGTCAAGCGCGAGATGGCCCGGTTTCGGGCGCTGGGATGGCTGGTGTTGAAACGTCAGGGCGCGCGCGGGCGGGTCAGCGTCTACGGGATCGATCTGAACCGCATGCTGGAGGACACACGTCCCGCCTGGCCACTGATCGGCGAGGATTTCATCGCGCGGCTAGAGCCGGGTGCGGAAACGGCAGGGCAGGGGGCATCGAACGTGGTGCCTTTACGGGCTGTTCCCTCCCCCGTGTCAGACGGGACGCTGTGGTCGGCCGCGCAGGGCGCACTGCAAGCGGAGGACGCAGCGATCTATGGGGCCTGGTTCCACGCCTTGACGAACGCGGGGCTGGAGGCCAATGCGTTGACCCTTGCGGCGCCGACGCGGTTCCATGCCACCTATGTGACCGCGCATTTGAAGGATCGGCTGCTGGCGGCGTTGCGGCGGATTGATCCCAGCCTGCGGGATGTTCAGGTCATCGCGTAACCGACCCTTTTGTATGCACATCGCAGGCCGGGGGCCTCTCAAGGCTTACGTGCCCCCGATTCGTGCGGTTCTGCGCTGAAAAACTCTTCTCGGCGCCCAAACCTGCAGCAAGCAACAGGACAAATGCTGGAATTATAGCTGTCTGACGCTTCGGATCTGCTGATCGGACCGCTGTGCCGTGTGCCATCACAGCAGATGGTTACCATCCCTAAAAAAGGGGTGGAACGCTTGCGAAGTGCATACGATCTTGAATTGGTGGCTGTGACCAAGAAGTACGGATCGGCGGTGGCCGTGTCCGGGATCAGTCATCTCTTCCGGGCCGGGACATATGCCTGTCTGCTTGGCCCCTCGGGCTGCGGGAAGTCCTCGACCCTGCGGATGATCGCGGGGCATGAGACGGTGACCGAAGGCGCGATCATTCTGGGTGGCAAGGACGTGGCGCAGCTGCCGCCCGCCAAGCGCGGGACGGCGATGATGTTCCAGTCCTACGCGCTGTTCCCGCACATGACGGTGCGCGACAACGTGGCTTTCAGTCTGAAGATGAAAGGGGTGGACAAGGCCGACCGCCACCGCAAGGCCGAGCGGATGCTGGAGCTTGTCGGCATGACCAGCTTTGCCGACCGCCTGCCTGCGCAGCTGTCGGGCGGCCAGCAGCAGCGTGCCGCGCTGGCGCGGGCGCTGATTACCGATCCGCAGGTGCTGCTTCTGGACGAGCCCCTGTCGGCGCTGGACCCGTTCCTGCGCATCCGGATGCGGACGGAACTCAAGAAGCTGCAGCGCGAGCTGGGGATCACCTTCATCCACGTCACCCACGGCCAGGACGAGGCGCTGGCCTTGGCCGACGAGATCGTGGTGATGAACAATGCGGTCATCGAACAGGCCGGCCCCGCGCGCGAAGTGTTCAACGCGCCGAAGACCGCGCCGCTTTGCCGTGCGGGCCGACGAGGTGCGGCTGGCCGCGGACGGGACCGAGGCCGTGGTGACATCCGTTGAATACCAAGGCGCGCATGTGGCCCTGAGTGGCCGAATGGCGGGCGACCAGGAGATCCTGGCGCTGATCCCCGAGGCCGATTTCTTCGCCGACCCGAAAACTCCGGGCGACACCGTCCGCCTGACATGGAGCGCGGACCGCGCCCATCCGCTTGAAGCCTGACCAAACACAACAGAGAGGGACTACCACAATGAGCAAGATGCGATACAGCCGCCGGTCGATCCTGAAGGGCGGCGCTGCTGCCGTGGCCGCCAGCACGCTGCCCGCGCCGATGATCTGGGCGCAAGAGATCAAGGACGTCGTCCTGCGCCAGGCGGGCACCGGCGTTTCAGCCTTCAACGAGGTGGCCGCCAAAGTGAAGGAAGACCTTGGCTTCACGCTGGAAATGACGGCGCTCGACAGCGACGCCGTGACCCAGCGCGCGGCGACCCAGCCTGACAGCTATGACATCGCCGACATCGAATACTGGATCTGCAAGAAGGTCTGGCCCACCGGCAACCTGCAGGCGATGGATACCTCGAAGATCGCCAACTACGACAAGATCGTCGGCATCTTCCGCAACGGCAAGCTGACCCCCGACAGCGTGATCGCCCAAGGCACCGCGCCCCATACCGTGGGCTTCGTGGAAGGCCCGGGATCGAGCACTTTCGTGCAGGAGGAGTCGGGCTGGATGACCCTGATCCCGACGATCTACAACGCCGACACGCTGGGCATCCGCCCCGACCTGATCGGCCGCCCGATCGAGACCTGGGCCGAGCTTCTGAACCCCGAGTTCAAGGGCAAGGCCTCGATCCTCGACATCTCCTCGATCGGCATCATGGACATGGCCATGGTCTGCGAGGCGATGGGCGAGATCAAGTATGCCGACAAGGGCAACATGACGACGGACGAGATCGACAAGACCATCGCGATCTTCACCGAGGCGAAGAAGGCGGGCCAGTTCCGCGCCTTCTGGAAGTCGTTCGATGAATCGGTGAACCTGATGGCCTCGGGCGAGGTCGTGATCCAGTCGATGTGGTCGCCCGCGATCACCGCCGTCCGGGCGCAGGGCGTGCCTTGCGTCTACCAGCCCCTGAAGGAAGGCTATCGCAGCTGGGGCGGCGGGATCGGGTTGTCGGCCGGACTGACCGGCCTGCCGCTGGATGCCGCCTACGAATACATCAACTGGTATCTCTCCGGCTGGGTCGGTGGCTTCCTGATGCGGCAGGGCTATTACTCGGCCGTGCCCGAGACGTCCAAGCTGTTCATGAGCGAAGACGAATGGGGCTACTGGTTCGAGGGCAAGGCGGCGCAGGGCGATATCGTCAGCCCGCAGGGCCAGGTGATCGAGAAAGCCGGGGCCGTCCGCGACGGCGGCAGCTTTGAAAACCGCATGGGCAAGGTCGCCTGCTGGAACGCGGTCATGGACGAGAACCAGTATATGGTCCGCAAGTGGAACGAGTTCATCGCGGCCTGACATGTCCGGCCCCTCCCCGTGCGGGAGGGGCCTTTTCCGCGAGGTCCCCATGCGCCGCGATCATCTGAACAGCTGGCTTCTGGCCACGCCGCTGACCGTCATCCTGACGATCTTCCTGATCCTGCCGATCCTTCTGATCGTCGCGGTCAGCTTCTGGACGGCGGACGAGTTCAGCTTTCGCCCGGACTTCCAGTTCGGCAACTACGCCTATCTCTTCGGCTCCTCGGTCGCCTGGAAGGTCTTCGGACTGACCATGCTGATGACCGGGATCGTCTGGGCGCTGACCTTGGTGATCGGGTTCACGGTGGCCTATTTCCTGGCTTTCCACGTCCGCACGCTGAAATGGCAGATGGTCCTGTTCCTTCTGACCACCATCCCGTTCTGGACCTCGAACATCATCCGGATGATTTCCTGGATTCCGCTTCTGGGGAAAAACGGCCTCGTCAACCAGACCCTGATCAGCGCGGGGCTGATCGACCAGCCCATCGAATGGCTGCTTTATTCGAGCTTCTCGGTCTGCCTGGCCTTCGTGCACCTCTACACGCTGTTCATGGTGGTGCCGATCTTCAACACCATGATGCGGATCGACCGCTCGCTGATCGAGGCCGCACGGGATGCAGGCGCCAGCGGGTTCCAGATCCTGACCAACGTCATCCTGCCCCTGACCAAGTCCGGCATCATGATCGGGTCCATCTTCGTTGTCGCCCTGGTGATGAGCGATTTCGTCACCACCCGCTTCATGTCCGGCAGCCAGCTGGCAAATGTGGGCCGGCTGATTTCGAACGACGTGGGGCTGCTGCAGTACCCTTCGGCCGCGGCGACCTCGGTGGTCCTTCTGATCACCGTCCTTCTGATCATCGGCGCGATGCTGCGGATCGTCGACATCCGGAAGGAGCTTTAGGATGGAGCCGCGCCCCCGGTCCTTCTACATCCTCGGCGGCTTCTTCGCCCTGTTCATGCTGTTCCTGTATGGCCCGACGATCACCATCGCGATCCTGTCGTTCCAAGGGCCGGAGGGCGGGCTGACCTTCCCCCTGCGTGGTGTCTCGCTGACCTGGTTCCGCGAGTTGTTCATGGAGCAGGCCGTCGGCGACATCTGGGGCAGCTTCGCCCGCAGCCTGACGCTGGGCCTGATGGTGATGGTCACCACGGTCGTCGTCTCGGTCATGGCGGGGCTGGCGTTCCGGCGGCATTTCCCAGGGTCGACTGTGCTGTTCTACCTGGTCGTGGGCTCGCTGGTGATCCCCTCGATCCTTGTGTCGATGGGCATCGGCCTTCTCTTCGACCGGACCGGCATCGGCAACCACTGGGCGCGCACGGCCTTCGGCGCGCAGCTGACCTGGACCTTGCCTTTCGGCATCCTGATCATGTTCGCCGTCTTCAACCGCTTCAACCCGGCCTACGAGGAAGCCGCCCGCGACCAGGGCGCCTCCACCTGGCAGGTCTTCGCCCATGTCATCCTGCCCTTGATCGCGCCCGCGCTGGTGGGTGTCGCTCTGTTCGGCTTCACGCTCAGCTACGACGAAATCGCGCGGACGATCCTCGTCTCGGGCAGCCGCAACACGCTTCCGCTGGAGATCTGGGGGATGACGACCAACGTCACCTCGCCGGTCCTTTACGCGCTTGGCACGCTGACCACGCTCTTCTCCCTGACCCTCGTCGCGCTGGTGATCCTGACCGTCACGACGATCCAGCGCCGCCGGGCGCGGGCGGGGTCGGATGCTGGAAAGGGAATGGTGTGATGCGGCTGGTGGTGATCAACCCGAATTCGACGGTTTCGATGACCGAAAAGGCCGCCGCCGCCGCCCGCGCCGCCGCGCCATCGGCGGAGGTCATCGGCGTGACCTGCCACGGCTCGCCGCCAGCCATTCAGGGGCCAGAGGACGACGCGATCTGCCAGCCCTTCGTGCTGGAAGAGGTCGCGAAGGCTGCAACCGACGGCGCGGATGCCATCGTCATCGCCTGCTTTGACGACCCGGCGTTGGACAAGGCGCGGGCGAGCGTTTCCATCCCCGTACTGGGGATCGGCGAGGCCGGGTATCACGCGGCGATGCTCCTCGGGGGGCGGTTTTCGGTGGTGACGACGCTGCCGGTCGCCATCCCAACGCTGGAGGAGAACCTGGCGCATTACGGCATGGCCGGGGCCTGCGCCAAGGTGCGGGCGGCGGGGGTCCGAGTGCTGGAGCTGGAAGACGAACACTCCGGCGCCGTCGCCAAGGTCTCTGCCGAGATTGCCCGGGCGAAGGTGGAAGACGGGGTGGGGGCCGTGGTCCTGGGCTGCGCCGGGATGGCTGATCTGGCCGCGCGGCTGGAGGCGGAACACGGGCTGAAGGTGATTGACGGGGTGGGCGCGGCGGCGGCCTTCGCCTCGGCCCTTGTGACGCTGCGGAGGCCTGCATGACCCGGCATCTTGTAACCGCTGCGGCCCAGATGGGGCCGATCGCCAAGTCGGAGACCCGGAAGGACACCGTCGCCCGGCTGATCGCCATGCTGCGGGAAGCCCACGGACGGGGCGCCAAGCTGGTGGTCTTCACTGAACTCGCCCTGACCACGTTCTTCCCGCGCTGGTTGATCGAGGATGAGGCGGAGCTGGACAGCTACTACGAAACCGCGATGCCCTCCCCGGCAACGCAGCCGCTGTTCGATGAGGCCGCAAAGCTGGGCGTCGGCTTCTATCTTGGCTACGCCGAACTGGTGGTCGAAGGCGGCGTGAAGCACCGCTTCAACACCTCGATCCTGGTCGACCAGACGGGCCGGATTGTCGGCAAATACCGCAAGGTCCACCTGCCGGGCTGGGCCGAGCCGCTGCCGAACCGGCAGTTCCAGCACCTTGAGAAGCGGTATTTCGAACCCGGCAACCTGGGCTTTCCCGTCTGGCGCACGATGGGCGGGGTGATGGGCATGTGCATCTGCAATGACCGCCGCTGGCCCGAGACCTACCGCGTCATGGGCCTGCAGGGGGTGGAGATGGTCATGCTCGGCTACAACACGCCCTTCGGCCACCTGAACCAGCAGCCGATGGATAGCCTTACGCTCTTCCACAACCACCTGTCGATGCAGGCCGGGGCCTATCAGAACGCGACCTGGGTCGTCGGCACCGCGAAATGCGGGAACGAGGAGGGTTCCTCGATGGGCGGCCAGTCGGTGATCGTCGCCCCCTCGGGCGAGATCGTGGCGCAGGCGGTGACCGTGGAAGACGAGGTCATCGCCGCGAAATGCGACCTCGATATGGGGCGGATCTACAAGGAGACCGTCTTCAACTTCGCCGCCCACCGCAGGCCGGAAGCCTACACCCTGATCACTGAACGCACCGGCGCCATCGCGCCAAAGGAGGAGACATGACCACTGTCATCAAGGGCGGCACCATCGTCACCCATGACCTGACCTACCCGGCCGATGTCCTGATCGAGGGCGGCACCATCACCGCCATTGGCCCGGACCTGACGGGCGACACGGTGATCGACGCCGAGGGGGCCTATGTCCTGCCGGGTGGCATCGACCCACACACTCATCTGGAAATGCCGTTCATGGGGACGAGCACGGCAGAGACCTGGGAAAGCGGCACCTTCGCTGCGGCCTCCGGCGGGACGACGATGATTGTCGACCACGTCATCTCCAACCCCACCGACCTCCTTGGCCCGCTGGCCCTGTGGGAGGAACGCGCGGCGCGGCAGGCGAGCATCGACTACGGCTTCCACATGTCGATCACCGGCTGGTCCAAGGATATCTGGGCGCAGATGGCGGATTGCGTTGACCGGGGCGTCAACACCTTCAAGCACTTCATGGCCTACAAGGGCGCGCTGATGGTGAACGACGATGAGATGTACGCGTCCTTCACCCGCTGCCGGGAACTGGGCGCGATCCCCTTGGTCCATGCCGAAAACGGCGACCTCATCGCGGGGCTGCAGCAGAAGCTCCTGGCGGAAGGCAACCGCGGCCCCGAAGCCCACGCCTATTCCCGCCCCGCGACGGTGGAGGGGGAGGCGACGAACCGCGCCATCATGATTGCCGATGCGGTGGGCGTGCCGGTCTATATCGTCCATACCTCCAGCGAAGAGGCGCATGAGGCGATCCGGCGCTGGAAACAGGCGGGGACGCGGGTCTGGGGCGAGCCGTTGATCCAGCATCTTCTCTTGGACGAGACCGAATACCAGCACCCCGACTGGAACCATGCCGCCCAAAGGGTGATGTCGCCGCCCTTCCGCGACAAGCGGCATCAGGACAGCCTTTGGGCCGGTCTTGCGGCGGGGACGTTGTCGGTGGTGGCGACCGACCATTGCGCCTTCACGACGAAGCAGAAGCAGTTGGGCCGGGGCGATTTCACCAAGATCCCGAACGGGACGGGGGGCTTGGAGGACCGGCTCTCGCTCCTCTGGACCCACGGGGTTGCTACGGGCCGGATCACGATGAACGAGTTCGTGGCGGTGACCTCGACCAACATCGCGCAGATCCTGAACATCTTCCCGCAGAAGGGCGCGATCCTGGTGGGAGCGGATGCGGACATCGTCGTCTTCGACCCCAAGGCCACGAAGACCATCAGCGCCACGACCCAGAAATCCGCCATCGATTACAACGTCTTCGAGGGTTTCACGGTGACGGGCCTGCCCCGCTACACCCTGTCGCGCGGGACTGTCGTCTGGGGGCCAAAGGGCGGCCAGCCGCAGCCCGGCCGGGGCCAGCATATTCGCCGCATCGCGAATCCGCCGATCAGCCGCGCCTATTCGCAGTGGCGCGACCTGATCGCGCCGCGCCCCGTCACCCGCGACGAAACCCTGATGCCCATCGGAGTCTGAGATGAAAAAGATCATGTGCGCCTTCGGCACCGACATCGACTCCGTCGCCGGCTGGATCGGCAG
>JALOTD010000137.1 GCA_025458105.1 Tabrizicola sp.
GTCCGGAGCCTTTGAAGGCTCCGATCCGGAGTTTTCGAAAACTCCGGCCCCCGGCCAACCACCCCTGCGCGGGCAACCCTTGACAAATCCCTAACGCCCACGCCCAACGTGTTGAAACCCATTACCTTGAAATCCTGTCCACGCGTGGACATCCCGGAAGCCCTGATGCCCCTGATCCTATTCGCCGCGCCCACCCTCTGGCCGGAATACCGGGACGCCCTGCCCGACGCCCTATCTGACGCCGGAATTGACGCCCGCATCACCCTTGAGGCCGACCCGGCCCAGGTCGACTACATCGTCTATGCCCCCGCCTCCCCTCTGCAGGACTTCACTCCCTACACCCGCACGAAGGCCGTCCTGAACCTCTGGGCCGGGGTCGAGCGGATCGTTGGCAACCCAACCCTCACCCAGCCCCTCTGCCGGATGGTCGACCCCGGCCTGACCGAGGGGATGGTGGAGTGGGTCGTGGGCCACACCCTGCGCCACCACCTCGGTATGGACCGCCACATCGTGAACCCTGCCCGCGTCTGGGACCCGACCTGTCCTCCTCTGGCCCGCGAACGCCCCGTGACGATCCTCGGCATGGGGGCGCTTGGGTCGGCCTGCGCCGACGCCCTGCGGTCGCTGAACTTTCCCGTCACCGGCTGGAGCCGGACCGAGAAACCCGGCCAGCTGCATGGCGAGCACGGCCTGCGCAAGGCCCTGTCCTCCGCGCAGATCCTCGTCACCCTCCTTCCGAAAACGCCAGAGACAGAGAACCTTCTGAACGCCGATCGCCTGTCCCTCCTGCCGAATGGCGCGGTCATCCTCAACCCCGGCCGCGGTGCGCTGATCGACGACGACGCCCTGCTCAACGCGCTGGATGCGGGCCATATCTGCCACGCCACGCTGGACGTGTTCCGGGTGGAGCCCCTGCCCCAGGATCACCCGTTCTGGTCCCACCCGAGGGTCACTGTCACCCCGCACATCGCCGCCGATTCCCGGGCCGTGACCTCATCCCGTGTCATCGCCGAGAATGTCCGTCGCGGCGAGGCCGGGGAGCCGTTCCTCCACCTCGTGGACCGCGCGCTGGGCTACTGACCGCCGCTCATTGCTTCCTTCGGTCGCTCTTCGCTATGTCTCCGCGAGGTACGACCGAAGGGACGCGGGGAGCCGTCCCGTGCACAACAGGTCGGGAATGGAACAGCCGCCCCCGGCCCGCCATGCCAGCCTGTGGCGCAAACGAGGGCAGGATATGAAATACGGAACGGGCGTGGCGCTATGCCTGGCGGCGGGGACCATCTGGTCGCTGATGGGCCTTGGCTTGCGGCAGATCGAGGAAGCCTCGGTCTGGCAGATCCTGTTCTGGCGGTCGGTCGGGATGGTCCCCCTACTTCTCGGCTTCATGTGGTGGACGTCAAGGGGCCGCCCCATGGCCGCGCTGCGTGCCGTGGGTGGGGCGGGCATCGCAGGTGGCCTCGGCCTTGTCCTGGCCTTTTCCGGCGCGATCTATGCCTTCCAGACCACCACCGTCGCCAATGCCGTCCTCCTTTTCGCGGCCTCGCCCTTTGTCGCGGCCGTCCTTGGCTGGCTGATCCTGCGCGAGGCGGTGCGCCCCACAACCTGGATCGCCATCGCCGTCGCCGTCTTCGGGATGTACCTGATGGTCAGCGACGGGCTGGAAACCGGAGCCATCGCCGGGAACCTCGCCGCCCTTGCCTCTGCCGTGGGCTTCGGTGCGTTTTCGGTCGCGCTGCGCTGGGGCCGGGTGGGCGACATGATGCCGGTGGCTTTTCTCGGCAGCATCTTCTCGACCCTCTTTGCAGGCGGCGTCCTGATCTTCCGGGGCGAGCCGATCCTCGCCAGTCCGCAGGACATGACCGTGGCCTTCGCCATCGGCTTCTGCGTCGTGGCGCTGGGGATGGTTCTATTCACTCTGGGCAGCCGCGTGGTGCCTGCGGCGGAACTGACGCTTCTGTCGCTGGTCGAAGTGCTTTTGGGCCCACTCTGGGTCTGGCTGGCACTGGGGGAAACCGCCAGCCGCAACACGCTGATCGGGGGCGGCGTGCTGTTGGCGGGGGTCCTCTTCAACGCAGCCATGGGCGCGCGGGGGCCGCGTGTGCAGGGGGTTGCGGAACCCGCCCGACCTGTGAATGATTGATCAAATTCGCAGACTGCCATGTCGTGCGATCCGGGGAGACTGATCACATGCGGTTCGAGCCGCAAGATACCGCGCAGGGCCCCTGCTGGCCCCGCAAGCCTGAATTCGGCGGAGCGGTGGGGCTTGTCCTCGCATCACTCCGGGGCCGAGGGCCCTCCCCCACCGACATTTTCAGGAAAGAGGCACGCTATGCCCGGTAATCTGACCTTAGACGAACTCAAGAAAGCCGTGAAATCCGGCGAAATCGACACCGTGATTGCGGCCGGCATCGACATGCAGGGCCGCCTGATGGGCAAGCGGTTCCACGCGCAGTTCTTCGTGGACGGCGGCTGGGAGGAAACCCATTGCTGCAACTACCTCCTCACCGTGGACATGGAGATGAACACGGTACAGGGCTACAAGTCCTCCAGCTGGGAGACGGGCTATGGCGACTACACGCTGAAGCCTGACCTGAAGACGCTGCGCCGTATCCCCTGGCTTCCCGGCACCGCCCTGGTCCTGGGCGACACGCAGGATCATGCGACCCATGCCGACGTGCCCCACGCGCCGCGCTCGATCCTTAAGCGCCAGGTTGAACGCGCCCGGGCGATGGGCTTCGAGCCGATGATGGCGACCGAGCTGGAATTCTACCTCTTCGAGAACTCCTACGAGAACCTGCGTGATGGGGGCCTGAACGCGCTCCGCACCGTGGGCGGCTACAACGAGGATTACCACATCTTCCAGACCACCAAGGAAGAGGACGTGATGCGCGCCGTCCGCAATGGGCTTTATGGCGCGGGGATCCCGGTTGAGAATTCCAAAGGCGAGGCCGAGGCGGGGCAGGAGGAGATCAACTATCGGTACTCCGATGCCCTCGATACCGCCGACAACCACGTCATCATCAAGAACGCGATCAAGGAGATTGCCTGGTCCAAGGGCAAGTCGGTGACCTTCATGGCCAAGTACGACCACCGCCGCGCGGGGTCGTCTTCGCATATTCACCAGAGCCTGTGGTCGCTGGACGGCAAGGCCGCCTTCGCCGACAAGGCCGACAGCCACGGCATGTCGGACCTGATGAAGCACTACCTGGCCGGCCAGCTGCACCATGCCCGCGACCTGACAGCCTTCCTTGCGCCTTACGTGAACAGCTACAAGCGCTTCTGCGTCGGCATGTTCGCGCCCACCAAGGCGGTCTGGAGCGCCGACAACCGCACCGCAGGCTTCCGTGTCTGCGGCGTGCACACCAAGGCCGTGCGGGTGGAATGCCGCATTCCGGGATCGGACGTGAACCCCTACCTTGCCTGCGCGGCGCTTCTGGCGGCGGGTCTGGACGGGATCGAGAAGAAGATGACGCTGGAGCCGGAGCTGACGGGCGACATGTATTCCGCCAAGGGCATCCGCGAAATCCCGCATACCCTGCGTGAGGCGGCGGAGCTGCTGAACGGCTCGAAAATGCTGCGCGAGGCTTTCGGGGATGAAGTGATCGACCACTACCACCACGCCGCCCAGTGGGAGATTTCCGAGACCGACCGCGTCGTCACGGATTTCGAACGCGAACGGCTCTTGGAACGCGCCTGATTGTAGGGTGCGCATTCATGGCGCACCCACCCCACCGAAATGGTGCGCCATGAATGCGCACCCTACGAGGCCAAAATGAAACCCATCCAACTCATCTCTCCCGTCGATGGCCGGGTCTACGCGGAACGCATGCCGCTGTCGGCCGAGGCCGCCGATGCCGTCGTCGCCCGCGCAAAGGCCGCGCAGAAGCCCTGGGCCGCGCGTCCGCTGGAAGAGCGCATTGCGCTCGTGAAAGCGGGCGTCGCCAAGCTGAACACCATGACCGAAGTCGTGGTCGAGGAGATCGCCTGGCAGATGGGTCGCCCGACCCGCTACGGCGGCGAGTTCGGCGGGGTGAACGCCCGCACCGACTACATGGCCTCGATCGCCGCTGAGACGCTCGCCCCGCACATGGTCGAGGACTCGGACAAGTTCCGCCGCTACCTCGCCCGGGAACCTGTGGGCGTCGTCTTCATCATCGCGCCGTGGAACTATCCCTACCTCACCACGATCAACACCCTCGTCCCCGCCCTGATCGCCGGGAACACGGTGGTCCTGAAGCACGCCTCGCAGACCCTCCTCGTCGGCGAACGGCTGGCCGAGGCCTTCCACGCCGCGGGTGTGCCCGAGGATGTGTTCCAGAACGTCGTCCTTGATCACGCCACTACCGAGCGCCTGATCGGCCAGCGGTCCTTCGGCTTCGTGAACTTCACCGGGTCGGTCGGTGGCGGGCAGGCCATCGAACGTGCGGCGGCGGGTACGTTTACTCCGCTGGGGCTGGAGCTGGGCGGCAAGGACCCCGGCTATGTGCGCGAGGATGCGAACCTGGACCTGGCCGTCGACGTCCTGATGGACGGCGCGATGTACAACGCGGGCCAGTGCTGCTGCGGCATTGAACGCATCTACGTGCATGAGAAACTTTTCGACAGCTTCGTCGAGAAGTCCGTGGCCTGGGTCGGGCAGCTGAAGCTGGGCAACCCCTTTGACGCCTCCACCACCCTCGGCCCCATGGCACACAAGCGCTTTGCCCAGACCGTGCGGGACCAGACGGCGGAGGCCATCGCCAAGGGGGCGAAGCCGCTTCTCGACCCGAAGAAATTTGCCGATGACGGCGGGGCCTACCTTGCGCCGCAGATCCTGATCAACGTCGATCATTCCATGCGCGTCATGAAGGAAGAAAGTTTCGGCCCCGTCGTCGGCATCATGCCGGTCAAGAACGATGCCGAGGCCATCGCCCTGATGAACGATTCCCCCTATGGCCTGACGGCCAGCATCTGGACCCAGGATTACGACACCGCCGCTGCGCTTGGAGCGCAGGTGGAAACCGGGACCGTCTTCATGAACCGCGCGGACTATCTGGACCCGGCGCTGACCTGGACCGGGGTCAAGGACACCGGGCGCGGCACGTCGCTTTCCTACCTCGGGTTCCATTCGGTGACCCGGCCGAAATCCTAT
>JALOTD010000138.1 GCA_025458105.1 Tabrizicola sp.
CGGCGGCTCTGGCGCAACCGGGCGCAAGGATCAGCTGAGCCATGCGTTTCTTGACGCCGAACTGCAGCAGATGGGGGCCATGGTCCGCGTGCTGCCACCAATCTTCCTTCTGGTCGCCGCCATGCTGGTGAACATGACGCTCTCGCGCCTTATCGCGCTGGAACGGGAACAGATTGGTCTTCTAAAAGCCATCGGCTATTCCGGACGGGCGGTCGCCTGGCACTATGTCGAGTTCGTTCTTTGGATCGCCCTTGTTGGCATTGCTTTGGGCTTTTCCGCCGGTGCCTGGCTGGGCGCGGGCCTCGCCGAACTTTACGCGCGATTTTTTTCCTTTCCCTATCTGGTCTTCAGCCGCGACCCGCAAATCTATGCCATCGCTGGCCTCGTGACGCTGGTCAGCGCAGTCGCGGGCGCGATCCATGCCGTGCGCGCGGTCCTGCGCCTTCCCCCGGCTGTAGCTATGTCGCCACCGGCCCCGGCCGATTATGGCACGGCCGGCAACGGCATCGCACGCTGGATCTCTCTTCGTCAGACCGACGTGATGGTCGTCAGGCACCTCTTGCGCTGGCCTCTCCGCACAGCTTCAAGCGTGCTTGGCGTGGCCATGGCGGTGGCCATTCTGGTGGCCTCGCTCTGGTCGTTCGGTTCGGTCGACCACATGATCGACGTCACCTTCTTCCGGGCAGAGCGGCACGATGCCATGCTGGTCTTTGGCCAGCCGACATCGCACAAAGCGGCATATGCCGTTCGCAGCATGCCAGGCGTCACCGGAGTCGAACCGTTCCGCGCGGTCGCGGTCCGGATCAGCCACCGCGCCCTCAACCGGCGGGTGATGATCACTGGCAAACCCAAAGTGCCGGAGCTGTCGCGCGTTCTGTCGCCCGACCTCTACCCTATGGCGATGCCCGAGGCGGGGCTGATCCTGTCCGAAGCCCTGGCCGATGCGCTCCAGGTCCGACCCGGCGAAAGCGTCACGGTCGAGGTGCTCGAGGGTCGGCGTCCCGTCCTGACCCTGCCGGTCAGCGGGGTTTCGGTCGGCTATGTCGGCCTGGGTGCCGCGATGGACATCGGCGCGCTGAACCGCGTGCTTGGCGAAGGCGCGCTGATCTCGGGCGTTGCCCTTACCCTGGATCGCAGCCAGGAAGCGGCTTTCTACGCCTCTACCCGCAACACCCCGAGGACCGGCTTCCTGATGATCACCGGCCTGACCGTCGACAGGTTCCGCGAAACCCTTGCGGAAAACATCATTCGGATGGTCACCGTCTTCGTCACCCTCGCCGCGATCATCGCGGTCGGGGTCGTCTACAATTACGCCCGCATCGCGCTCTCCGAACAGGGACGCGAACTGGCAAGCCTGCGCGTCCTTGGCTTTACCAACGCCGAGGTCGCAGCCATCCTCTTCGCCGAAATTGCCGCCATCGTCCTTCTGGCACAGCCGCTCGGCTGGCTGATCGGCCATGGCATAAGCCTTGCGATGGTCGCAGCCTTTGACTCTGACCTTTACCGCGTGCCTTTCATCATCGGCCGCGACGTCTATGCCAGCGCCAGTCTGGTCGTGCTGGCAGCCGCCCTTGCCTCGGCCCTGTTGATCCGCGGTCGGATCAACAGGCTGGACATGATCGAAGTCCTCAAGACGCGGGAGTGAGCCATGCGCCGCCTGATCCTTGCCCTTTCTGCCATAGCGCTTGTCGCGGCCCTTGTCTGGGCGTTTATGCCAAGCCCGGTGCCAGTCGAACTGGCCGAAGTTGCGCCCCGCACAATCACCGTCACCGTGGAAGAGGAAGGCGTGGCTGAAATCCGCGAGGTCTTTGTCGTGTCCGCCACCATCGCCGGGCAGTTGCAGCGGTTGAACCTGCATGCGGGCGATACGGTCGTTGCCGACAAGACCGTCGTCGCCCTGATCGGCCCTGCCCCCCCAGCCCTTCTGGATGCCCGCGCGCGCGCCGTGGCAGAGGCTACAGTCGCAGCCGCCCAGGCGGCGGTCGACCTTGCACGTGCGCAACTGATGCAGGCCGAGGCCGCTTCAGAGTTCCGCAGCACCGAGGCGAGCCGGGCCAAGGCCCTGTTCGAGCGGCTGGCCATTTCGCAAAGTGCGCGGGACGCGGCCATTCTGGAAGAACGCAGCGCCCTGGCTGCCGTGGACAGTGCCAAGGCGAACCTGTCGGTCCGTAACCGTGAACTGGAAAGCGCCCGAGCGGTGCTGGAAGCCGCAAACGGCACAGTCGATCCAGCCTGTTGTGAGCGGTTGGTTTCTCCTGTGTCCGGTCGCGTGCTGCGGGTCCTGACGGAAAACGCGCAAGTGGTTGCCCCCGGCACTCCGATCCTTGAAGTCGGCAACCCAGGTGATCTGGAGATTGTCGTCGAACTCCTCTCGCGCGATGCCGTCCGTGTGCGTCCCGGCGCCAATGCAACGATCAGTGGCTGGGGTGGTCCCGCCCTGACCGCCCGGGTCGCAAGGGTTGAACCCTCGGCGGTCACTCGGGTTTCTGCACTGGGGATCGAGGAGCAGCGTGTCGAGGTTGCCCTGACCTTGAGCGGCGATCCCAGCCAATGGCAATCGTTGGGTCACGGTTTCCGGGCTGTCGCCGAAATCACGCTTTGGCAAGGCGACGCGGTCCTGTCGATCCCCGTGGGTGCCCTCTTCCGTGACGGGTCGAATTGGGCCGCCTATGTCCTGCGCGACGACCGGGCACATCTGCAGCTGATCCGGTTGGGCGAAAGGGATGCCGATCACGCACAGGTGCTGGACGGTCTTGTGGCGGGCGACCAGGTTATCCTGCATCCCAGTGACCGGGTGGCTGACGGGACCCGGGTTCAGCCGCTTCCCGTGACACCCTAATTGCCGCTTAGCTCTGGGGACCTGCCTGAAATTGCGGCAGACTTCGGTTTTTGCGGCCCCCGTGGCGGGATGGCTTGTGTCGAATCGGGAAAGACTTTTACTTCTTGGTAAAAAAGACGGCAGACCACAGCAACAGAGAGGGGCGTCACATGACCCAGGGACATTTCACCGTATCTCGTCGCGGGCTCTTGATCGGGGGCACCGCGGCGGGCATCGCCGCGAACCTGCCCTTGCAGGCCTTCGCCCAGGACCCGATCAAGATGGCGGGCATCTACACTGTGCCCGTTGAACAGCAGTGGGTCAGCCGCATCCACATAGCGGCCGAAGCGCTCAAGGCCGCCGGCACGGTTGACTATACCTATACCGAAAACGTCGCGAACACCGACTACCCCCGCGTCATGCGCGAGTACTGCGAGGCGGGCGTCAAGCTGATCGTGGGCGAAATCTTCGGCGCCGAGGCCGAGGCGCGCGAGGTCTGCGCGGAATACCCGGATGTGGCTTTCCTCTTGGGATCGTCCTTCATGCCCGATCCGGACGCCCATCCGAACCTTGCGGTCTTCGACAACTACATCCAGGACGCGGCTTACCTGTCGGGCATCGTCGCGGGCGGCATGACCCAGGGCAATATCGGCATGGTCGGAGGCTTTCCGATCCCCGAGGTTAACCGCCTGATGAACGCCTTCATGGCGGGCGTGCGCGAAGTGAAGCCCGACACCAAGTTCCAGGTCAGCTTCATCGGGTCCTGGTTCGACCCGCCGAAAGCCAAGGAAACTGCCTTCGCCATGATCGATGGCGGCGCGGACCTCATGTATGCCGAACGCTTCGGCGTGTCCGATGCGGCGAAAGAGCGTGGCGTTCTGGCCATCGGCAACGTGATCGACACTCAGCCCGACTACCCCGACACCGTCATCACCTCGGCGCTGTGGCACTTTGAACCGACGCTGAACAAGGCCGTGGAAATGGTCCTGGCGGGCAGCTTCGGCGCGGCGAACTATGGCACCTATTCCTACATGATCGCGGGCGGCTGCTCGTTGGCCCCCTTGGGCACGTTCGAGGACAAGGTTCCGTCCGAAATCAAGGCCTTGGTGGCCGAAAAGGAAGCCGCGATCAGGGCGGGCAGCTTTATCGTCACGATTGACGACAACGAGCCGAAATCGTCGTGACCAGAGAGACGGAGGCGGAGGTCGTCCTCCGCCTCGACCGCATTACCAAACGTTTCGGAGCGCTTACGGCAAACGATGCGGTCAGCCTGACCCTGCGACGCGGGGAGGTTATTGCGCTCCTTGGGGAAAACGGGGCCGGCAAAACCACCCTCATGAACATCCTCTTCGGTCACTATGTGGCCGATGCGGGGGGGGTGGAGGTCTTCGGCGCAGCGCTCCCTGCGGGAAATCCGAAGGCCGCTCTGGCTGCGGGGGTGGGGATGGTTCACCAGCATTTCACGTTGGCGGGCAACCTGACCGTGCTGGAAAACATCACACTTGGAACTGAAAGCCTTTGGTCGCGAGGGACTGCGGGCGCACGGGAGAAGGTGGAACGGCTGTCGCGCGACTTCGGCCTTGCGGTGCATCCTGATGCCAAGGTCGCACGCCTTTCGGTCGGCGAACGCCAACGCGTCGAGATTCTCAAGGCACTTTACCGCGACGCCCGCATCCTGATCCTCGACGAACCTACCGCCGTTCTTACCCCGCAAGAGGCCGAAGCCCTATTCGCCACGCTGCGCAAGGCTACGGCGTTGGGATTGTCGATCCTCTTCATCAGCCACAAGCTGCACGAGGTCATGGCCATCGCCGACCGCTGCGTCGTGCTGCGGCATGGGCGCGTGGTGGGCGAGGTCGACACGCATGCCACCAACACCGCCGCGCTCGCCGCGCTGATGGTCGGGGGCGAACTTTCTCTGCCCAGGGCCGAGGCGCGGGCGGCTGGGCCGGTGCTGATGACACTCGACGCCGTCTCTACGCCCGACCGGGGGGCCACCCCGGGCCTGAAGGCGGTGACGCTTGACCTGCGCGCGGGGCAGATCACCGGCCTCGCGGGCGTCTCCGGCAACGGGCAGACCGCACTGGCCGAGATCGTGGGGGGCCTGGCATTGCCCTCGGCAGGGCGGGTCATGCTGCAAGATACCCCAATCGCGCGGTGGTCTCCGGGCGAAGCGCTGGCGCGGGGCGTGGCGCGCGTTCCAGAGGACCGCCACCACCAGGGCTCCATCGCCGATTTCGACCTGACCGAGAATGCAGTTGAACTGGCGCGCCGCGCGGGCCTTCGCGGAAAGGATTATCAAGGGCTACGACGTCCGGTGCCCAGGACCCGAGACGCGCATTCGCCTTCTGTCCGGCGGGAACATGCAGAAGCTGATCCTCGGCCGCGCGATGGCGTCCGACCCGCATATCATTCTGGCAAATCAGCCGGTCCGCGGACTTGATGTCGGCGCAATCGCCTATGTGCAGTCGCAATTGATCGCCGCCAGGGACCGGGGTGCGGCGGTACTTCTAATTTCGGAAGACCTGGACGAAATCATGGGCTTGTCGGACGTCCTTCATGTAATGTCTCAAGGACGACTGTCGCCTGCGTTTGCGCGTGGGACGATGACGGCGGCGGAATTGGGGCTGTGGATGGCCGGGCAAAAGTTCGGGGACGCAGATGCGGCTTGAGCCGATTGCAAATCCATCGGCAGTCCGTCGCCTGGGCCTGCCCGTTTTGGCGCTTCTGGCAACGCTTGGGGTCGCCATGGCCCTCGCCACGATTGCGGGAGCGAACCCCCTTGCAGTCCTTGGCCAGATCGCGACGGGCGCCCTGGGGTCGAGGCTTGCCATTCTGGAAACGCTGAACCGCGCGACGCCCTTGATCTTCACCGGGCTGGCCGTGGCCGTCGCTTTCCGGGCGAAGCTCTGGAACATCGGCGCCGAGGCGCAGCTCTACGCGGGCGCGATTGTTGCGGTCTTGCTGGGGACAGGGGCGCTGGGAAGCCCGATGGTGCTGCCGGTGTCGGCGCTCGCAGCAATGCTTGCCGGGGCGATGCTGCTTCTGGGGCCCGTGCTTCTGAAGACGCGGCTCGGGGTCGACGAGGTCGTCACCACCCTCCTTCTCAACTTCATCATGCTCCTCTTCGTGAGCTACCTTCTGGAAGGCCCGATGAAGGACCCCATGGGCATGGGCTGGCCAAAGTCCCCTGCGCTGACCCCGGAGGCGCGTCTGCCCCGGATTGTCGAGGGGCTGCGGTTGCACTGGGGCTTTGCGCTGGCGATCATTGCCGCCGTCATCGTCTGGGTCATGCAGACCCGCACGGCGCTCGGGTTCGAGATCCGCGCCGTCGGCCAAAACCCGGAAGCCGCGCGGTTTGCCGGAATGCCGGTGAACGCCGTCCTGCTCAAGACCGCACTGCTGTCGGGGGGCCTGGCCGCCCTGGCTGGCTGGTCCGAGGTCGCAGGGCTGAAAGGACACCTCAGCCAGGACCTCTCGCCCGGCTTTGGCTACACGGGGATCATCGTCGCCATGCTGGCTCTCCTGCATCCGCTCGCCGTGGTGGTGACGGCCGTGTTCGTGGCAGGCATCTTCGTCGGGTCCGACGCGATGAGCCGCGCGGCCGACGTTCCGACCTATATTGCCGACATGCTGTTGGCGACTGCGCTTCTCTTTATGGTTCTGGCCATTCTTCTGACGAAAGTCCGGGTGGTAAGGGGATGAGCGAGGTTTTCGACATCCTGATCTCGGCCAGCTTCTGGGCGGCTGTCCTCCGCATCGCGTCGCCCCTGATCCTGGCGACCATGGGCGAACTTATCTGCGAACGCGCAGGCGTGCTGAACCTCGGCATCGAGGGGATCATGGTCATCGGCGCCTTTACCGGCTGGATGGCGGTCTACCTTGGCCTACCCTTGTGGGGCGGGGTGGCCACGGCAATGGCGGCGGGGATGCTGTTCGGCCTTCTGCATTCGACGCTGACGGTGCCTTTTGGGCTGTCGCAGCATGTCGTGGGCCTGGGGGTGACGCTGCTCGCGACCTCTACCGCCTATTTCACCTATCGGCTGATGCTGCCCGAGGTGACCTCTCCGCCGAAGATCGAGCCGTTCCAGCCCTTGCATATCCCGGGCCTCAGCGACCTGCCTTGGCTGGGTGAGGCCTTGTCGCAGACCGCGCTGACCTGGGCAGCCTTCGCCGTTGCGGGGCTCGTGGCCTTCACGCTGTACCGCACGCCCCTGGGCCTGGCGGTCCGGGCGGTGGGCGAGAACCCGGCGGCGGTCGAGGCGCAGGGTCTGTCGGTCACCGGCCTGCGGATGGGGGCGGTTATCGTGGGCTCGGGGTTGATGGCGGTGGGCGGCGCGTTCCTGACGCTGTCGGCGTTTTCCAGCTTCTTCTTCGAGATGGTCAACGGGCGCGGCTGGATCTGTGTGGCACTGGTGGTCTTCGGGGCCTGGAGGCCGGGCAAGGCCGTGTTGGGGGCAATCTTGTTCGCGGCCTTTGACGCGCTGCAGATCCGGCTGCAGCAGACCGACCTCGGGGCGGTGCTGCCCTATCAGCTGTTCCTCGCCCTGCCCTTCATCCTGTCCATCCTGGCCCTTATCCTGATGTCGCGGCGCGCCGAAGTCCCGGCCGCCTTGATGGTGCCCTACAACAAGGGGGAACGCTGAATGTTCGATCTTCTGGTCAAGGGCGGCAGCCTGCCCGACGGCACCCAGGCCGATATCGGGATCATTGGTGACCGGATCGCGGCTGTGGGTCGGCTGGACTCCGAAGCCGCCCAGGTCATTGACGCGAACGGAGACCTTGTGTCCCCGCCCTTTGTCGACCCGCATTTCCACATGGACGCAACGCTATCCTACGGCCTGCCCCGGGTGAACGCGAGCGGGACGCTCCTGGAGGGTATCAGCCTCTGGGGGGAACTCCGCGAGATCGCCACGGTCGATGACATGGTCAACCGCGCTCTCACCTACTGCGATTGGGCTGTCAGCATGGGCCTCTTGGCGATCCGCACGCATGTCGACACCACCCCCGACCACCTGCGCGGGGTGGAGGCGATGCTGGAGGTGAAGCGCCAGGTGGCACCTTACCTTGACCTGCAGCTGGTGGCCTTTCCGCAGGATGGCCTCTACCGCACCAA
>JALOTD010000139.1 GCA_025458105.1 Tabrizicola sp.
TGGTGCTCAGCCCTTCACTTCGATGCCGCAGGACTTGGCCGAGCCGAGGATGATCTGCATCGCAGCTTCCACGGAGTTGGCGTTCAGGTCCTTCATCTTGGTCTCGGCGATCTTGCGGAGCTGCGCCGCAGTGATCGTGCCGGCAACTTCACGGCCGGGCTTCGTCGAGCCCTTGGAGCGCGAGCGCTTGCCCACGGGCGGCAGACCGGCAGCCTGCTTGATCAGGAACGAGGCCGGGGCCGTCTTCAGCTCCAGGCTGAAGGACTTGTCCTGGTAATAGGTGATGATGACAGGCGTGGGCGTACCCGGCGCGATGTCGGCGGTCTTCGCGTTGAATTCCTTCACGAAGGCCATGATGTTCAGGCCGCGCTGGCCCAGGGCCGGACCGACCGGGGGCGACGGGTTGGCCTGCTGGGCCTTCACTTGCAGCTTGAGGCTGCCGATAATCTTCTTGGCCATCTGGCCTTCTCCTTTGTCACTGCATCCGAAGATGCGGTTTAGTGGTTCGGTCCGTCATGCCGGATCAAGTCCGGCACGCTCGCCTCCCACGCGATGCACTCAGGCCCCTTTCGAGACCTGGGTGAATTCCAGTTCCACGGGCGTCGCCCGGCCGAAGATCGAAACGGTGACCTTCAGGCGGCTGTGCGCCTCGTCCACATCCTCGACCATGCCCGAAAAGCCCTCGAACGGGCCGTCGGTGACCTGCACGGTTTCACCGATGTCAAAGCGGATCAGGTTGCGCGGCTGGGCCTCGCCCTCCTCGACCCGGTTCAGGATCGCGTTCACTTCCGCATCCCGCATCGGCATCGGCTTGCCTTGCGGCCCCAGGAACCCCGTCACCCGGTTGATCGACGAGATCAGATGGTAACCGCGGTTCGACATCTCCATGTGCACCAGCACATAGCCCGGCATAAAGCGGCGTTCGGACGTCACCTTCTTGCCGCGCCGGACCTCGATCACTTCCTCGGTCGGAACCAGGACCTCATCGATTTCCTCGCCAAGGTTGGCCTCGGCAACAGCGGTCTTGATCTGCTCGGCGACCTTCTTCTCGAAGTTCGAGAGAACGGAAACCGAATACCAACGCTTCGCCATCTGCCACGATCCTTGAGCTTCGGGCCTTGCGGCCACTCTTCTGTCCCGGAACAAAAAACAGCGCGCACCCCGAATCGATGCGCGCCGGTGTCCCTTTGGTTGGGCCGGGGGTTACCCCGCACCCGCCGTCATTTCAAGAGGAAACCGGTCACGACCCGATGATGGCGGTCAGCCCGGTGCGGATCCCCAGGTCGACCAGACTGAAAAAGGCCGCCGCCAGCGCCGACAGGATGAAGACCATAAGCGTGGTCAAAAGCACCTCACGCCGGGTCGGCCAGACGACCTTGGCCACCTCGGCCCGGGTCTGCTGCAGGAACTGGAGTGGGTTCATCATGGTCGGATCATCCGGAAACAGGGTCGAGCGTCAGATACGGGCTTTGGCCTCAGGTTTCAAGCCGCCCCATGCCGGTTCCCGCGCCATGCGAGGCCCGCCCCCAGAAGAAGACCAAGTTCCGGATCAACAACGTCCTCCAGGCCAGCTACCATTACGACGCGATGGGGTGAGGCGCACCCGGACGGCCTTCCAGTGGAAGGACGTCAGCGCCGAACGCCCGAGCAGGCTTGCGAGGGCAGGCGCTCCGCACTCTGACCTCGCCCAGCCCGGTCACGATTCACTCCGTCTTCGACAGCGAGGGCTGGAGAATCGCCGAGTACAACGAAACCTCCGGCGCCCTGATCCGCGAATATGTCTGGAACGGGTGGGAGCCTGTCGCGGTGATCGAAGGCGGGGTGGTCAGCTTCGTCCGTGGCCTGTCACATCGCCCGCCCGGTCTTCGCGACGAACGCCAGCGGAGTGAAGGTCTGGTCCGCCACCCCGGCCCTCGCAGGCGTGCTCGGGCGTTCGGCGGAGTGCATGTGTCGACCGGCACCCCACCGCCCGTTTCCCCGGCCAGTGGTTCCAGTCCGAGAGCGGCCTCCACCAAAACTGGATGCGCGACTACGACCCGACGACCGGGAGATACCTCCAGGCCGATCCCCTCGGGCTGATCGATGGGGCGAGTGTCTATGGGTATGTGAAGGAGAGGCCAGAAAATCGTTTGGCTCAACTGGGCAACAGAGCGTGCGCTGGTGTGGGTGCCAAACCTTCTGTCAAGCGCGCGATTCGCCCAACATGGTTAGCGGCCCCCCGGGCCAGACCGGATACCAGACGCCTGCCAGACCGTTTCCATACCCAGGCCAGACTCATTACCTTTGGTTCATCCCCCCGGTTAACCCAGCGTTCGCAAGGGGTTAGACGACCTCCCCCGTCTCCAGCCGCGCCAGCACCGCCCCGGCCCCCGCCAGCACTCTTGCCCGGTGATCCGCGGCCATGTTGTCCCAGACCCGGTACATCTGCGCCATGCGCGGGTTCGGGCGGAACCGGTCGCGGTGACGGTCCAGAAAGTGCCAGTAGAGCAGGTTGAACGGGCAGGCGCGCTCTCCGGTTTTCTCCTTGACCCGGTAGTGACACGCGCCGCAGTGGTCCGACATCCGGTCGATGTAAGCCCCTGACGAGACATAGGGTTTTGACCCCAGAAGCCCGCCGTCGGCAAACTGGCTCATGCCCAGGGTATTCGGCGCCTCGACCCATTCGAAGGCGTCGATGTAGACCGAAAGATACCATTCATGCACCTCCGCAGGGTCCACGCCCACCAGCAGCGCAAAGTTGCCGGTGACCATCAGCCGCTGGATATGGTGGGCATAGGCGAGGTCGCGCGTCTGGCCCACGGCGGCCTTCATGCAGGCCATCCGCGTCTCGCCCCCCCAATAGACCGGAGGCAGCTTGCGGTCATGGCCCAAGGCGTTCCCTTGCAGGTAGTCCGGCCCCCGTAACCCCCAGATTCCACGCACATATTCCCGCCATCCAATGATCTGCCGGATGAACCCTTCCGCCGCCGCAAGGGGCACGCGTCCGGCCTTCCAGGCGTCTTCCACGGCCCGGCAGACCTCCATCGGGGACAGCAGTCCAAGGTTCAGATAGGGCGAAAGCAGCGCATGCGACAGGAACGGCTCGCCCTCCAGCATCGCATCCTGCTCCTCGCCGAACCTGGGCAGCCGGTCCGCTACGAACTCGGCCAAAGCGGCAAGCGCACCTGCGCGATCTGTGGCCCAGCGAAAGGGACGAAGGCGGCCGAAACGGTCAAAGCGTTTCTCAACCAGATCAAGCACTTCCTCGACGATCGCATCGGTCGCAAAGTCACTTGGCCGGGGCCGCAGCAGGTCAGCCTTGGCGGGCTTGCGGTTGTCATGGTCAAAGTTCCACTGCCCCCCGGCGGGCTGGTCGCCCTCCATCAGAAGCCCGGTCTTGCGGCGCATGTCGCGGTAGAACCACTCCATCCGCAGCTGCTTGCGTCCCCCCGCCCAAGCCGCAAACTCGGCCTCGGAGCACAGGAACCGGTCGTCCTCCAGCACCCGAACCGGCAGTGGAATATCCTGCAGAGCGGCGACCAGCCGCCATTCGCCGGGCTTCGTCGCCAGCACCTCAACGGCCCCCGTCTCTGAGGCGCGACGCAAGATTTCCCCTTGAATCGACTGCGAGTTTTCTGGGTCATCCAGCCGCGAATAGGCGACCTGCCAGCCCTTTTCCCGCAGCCAGACGGCAAACTTGCGCATCGCGGATAGGATCAACGCGATCTTCTGCGGGTGGTGCGGGACGCTGGTCCCCTCGCCCATCACTTCAGCCATGACCACCATGTCGTGTGCCTTGTCCGCAGCCCTCAAGGCCGCGATATCGGGCGTCAACTGGTCGCCCAGAACAAGGACCAGCCTCACCACGGCACCCTTGCGCCAGACCAGTCGAAGAACCCGCCGGTATCCGCCACAGTCAGCCCGTCCAGCACCCGGAGCAGGTTCCCCGCCGCCATGTCCGGCGTCACCGTGTCGCGTCCCTTGTGGAACTGAGCCCCGAATCCGGTTTCCACCGTCCCAGGATGCAGCGAGACGCAGATCACCCGAGGGTGCGTCCGCCCGACCTCGATTGCTGCAGTATGGATCAGCTGGTTCAGCGCCGCTTTGGAGGCGCGGTAGGAATACCAGCCGCCCAAGGCATTGTCCCCGATCGACCCCACCCGTGCTGACAGCGCCGCGAACACCGAACGCCCCTCGCGCGGCATCAGCCGCAACGCATGCTTCAACACCAGCGCGGGTCCCGTGGCGTTCAACGCGAACTGCGCCGCCAGCTGCCCGGCCTCCAGCGCTTTCAGCGACTTCTCTGGCCCTCGCCCCTCCGGCGCCAGCGCCCCTGTCGCCACGAACACCAGGTCGAACCGGCCTTCCTGCGCCCCCAGCACCCGCGCGACCGACGCCTCGTCCGTCACGTCCAGCCCGTCGCCCGACCGCGACAGCCCGACCACCTCACCCCGCAAGCGCAAGGCCGAAACCAAGGCCCCGCCAATCCCGCCCGACGCGCCCACCACCAATGCCCGCATCATCCCTCCGATCCAAGGCCGCACCAGATAGTGCCCGGTCCGGCCATGCCCATGCTTTCTCTTCCACAAATATCCCGGCCGGAGACTCCGCCGCCAAAACCCGCGCCGCCGCCGCAGACCTATCCCCCGGCAGCGCCGTCCGCAGGGGGCTCAATGCCCACAAGGACGGCAGCCCCTTCGAAGAAACCCCCTTCCCTTCCGTCCATTCCTCCGTATAATCGCGCCCCATGACCGAGGGACCCCACATCCGCGCCACCGCCGGGACGATCCGTTCCGCGTTGCCCCTTGGCCTTCTCCTTCTTAGCCGCCTCTGAGCGTGCCCCCGGGCGCGACCGCTCAGAGGTGACCAGCGCCCACGGGACAGAAGCTAAGACAAGGACCACTGACATGACCCAGAACAAGGTCGTCATCTTCGACACCACACTGCGCGACGGCGAGCAAAGCCCCGGCGCGACCATGACCCATGAAGAGAAGCTGGAGATCGCCTCCCTCCTCGACGAGATGGGCGTCGACATCATCGAGGCCGGCTTCCCCATCGCCTCCGAAGGCGACTTCGCCGCCGT
>JALOTD010000140.1 GCA_025458105.1 Tabrizicola sp.
CGCCGCCTTGGCCGCACCGACTGGGCCTATGTCCACCAGAACCCGCGCGACGGGTTGCGGATGGGCGTTTCGGCAGGCGGGAACGTGGGCGAGCGCCTGATGGCCGTCGGCGCGCGGCACTACGGCCAGATCCGCGACAAGGCGGTGGATTGGCTGGGCCGGGTGGAGATCGCGGCGGACCGGGTGGACGACCGGCCCTCGGCCTTCTCGGGCGGTATGCAACAGCGGTTACAGATCGCGCGTAACCTGGTGACTGGCCCGCGCCTTGTGTTCATGGACGAACCGACCGGGGGCCTCGACGTGAGCGTGCAGGCGCGGCTTCTGGACCTTTTGCGAGGCCTCGTCCGCGACCTTGGCCTGAGCGTCATCATCGTGACCCACGACCTTGCCGTCGTGCGCATGCTGGCGCATCGGCTGATGGTGATGAAATCGGGTCGCGTGGTGGAACAGGGCCTGACCGACCAAGTGCTCGACGACCCGCAGCACGCCTATACCCAGCTTCTTGTTTCGTCCGTTCTGCAGGTGTAACGCCATGATCTGCATCGAAAACCTGTCGAAATCCTTCACCCTGCACAATCAGGGCGGCGCGGTGATCCCGGTGATGGCAGGGGCAGCGCTGACTGTCGCGCCTGGGGAGTGCGTGGGCTTGACCGGCCAATCGGGCGCGGGGAAATCCACGCTCATGCGCATGGTCTATGGCAACTACCTCGCCGCTGGGGGGCGCCTCATCGTCGGCGACACCGACGTGGCCAATGCCCAGCCGCGCCAGATCATCGCGCTGCGTCGCCACACGCTGGGCTATGTCAGCCAGTTCCTCCACGTCGTCCCCCGCGTGCCCACGCTTGACGTGGTGGCCGAGCCGCTTCTCGCCCTCGGCACCCCGCCGGATGAAGCCCGCGACCGCGCGGCTGGTCTTCTTCACCGCCTGAATATCCCCGACCGGCTGTGGTCGCTGTCGCCCACCACCTTCTCGGGCGGCGAACAGCAGCGGGTCAACATCGCGCGCGGGTTCGCCCATGCCTATCCCGCGCTTCTTCTTGACGAACCCACCGCCAGCCTTGACGCCGCCAACCGCGAGGTCGTCCTGACCCTCATCGAAGAGGCCAAGACGCGCGGGGCCGCGATCCTGGGCATCTTCCACGATGAGGGCGCCCGCACCCGGATCTGCGACCGGCTGGTCGATGTCACGGGCTTCACGCCACGGGTGGTTGCATGATCTTTGCAATTGTCGGGCCCTCGGGTGCTGGCAAGGACACCCTGATAGCGGGCGCGCTTGCCGCCCGGCCTGACTTTCGCCTTGTCCGCCGGGTCATCACCCGCCCGACCGAATCTGGGGGCGAAGACTTCGACGGTGTTTCTGCCGAGGAATTCCTACAGCGGCGTGACCGGGGAGACTTCGCCTTGCACTGGGAAGCGCATGGGTTACGCTACGGGCTCCCGAAGGCGCAGGTCGAAGGGCCGGGAGATGTGATCTTCAATGGCAGCCGCGCTGCACTTCCGCTCGCCGCAAAGGTATTCCCAGGCCTTCGCGTGGTCCTCGTGACCGCGCCCGACATCATCCTCGCCGCCCGCCTTGCCGCCCGGGGGCGCGAGACGCCCGACGATATCCGCGCCCGCCTGTCGCGCGCGCCGTTCCAGATGCCCGAGGGGATCGCCTATCAGACCGTCATCAACGACGCGAGCCCCGAGGTCGGGATCGCGCGCCTGCTGGCGGCCCTTCAGCCGGTCAGGGCATAGCGATGCAGCAGATGGAAACGTCCATGCGCATCCTCGCCGAAAAGGCACAAGTCCTCGATCACGAAGGGGCGCGGCAGGACCGGCGCGAAATGGGCCTCCAGCGCCGTCAGGGCAGGTTCGGGGTCGGGCAGCCGATCCGTCAGGGTCAGATGGAATCTGAATTCTTCCATCACGTGCGGATAGCCCCAGATTTCCAGCAAGTGCCGCTGACGGGGGGTCAGCTGGTCAGGACGACGGCGCGCGACGTCTTCAGCGGTCAGGGGCGCACGCAACGGGTTCGTCACTTCGACAACTGCAGCGCCCAGTTCCAGAAGTGCGGCTTCACAGCCCATAGGCGTCAATGCAAGAAAGCCGCGAAGGTTCTCCAGCCGCAACCCGTCGCAAGTCACTGGTGCCAGCCGTCTGGCAAGGCCAGCGACGGCTTCGGCCGCCGCGTCCTGCGACAAACCTGGAGCAAGTCGAAACGGCGCGCGGATCGTACCGTGAAAGCCATAGCGGCGCGGATCTACGGTGATTTCCGCCGGGTCGCCGATGCCCGGGACCTGGGGCTGCGCCAACGTCTGACCGGTGACCGGGTCCCAGCCCAGCCAGGAGTTCGCTTTGGCCGCAAAGGCACCAGCGCGCGGGGCGTAATAGACGGCAAGGCGCTTCATCTGATCCATGTGCGCGACCTAGCTGGGCTGTGTCACATCCATGTGACGGAGTCGTGGCAGCTGACGCCACGCCGCCAAGAACTGCAAGACAAGAGAGCCTGACATGACAACCGAGACGATTTTGGCCAATGCAACGCTGGTTCTGCCAAATGAAACCCTTCGCGGGCATGTTCGCCTTGTCGATGGTCGCATCGCCGATATCGCTTCGGGTGGGTCTGTGCCGCCCGGTGCGGTCGACTGCGGCGGCGATCTGGTCATGCCGGGCCTGATTGAGCTGCACACCGACAACCTGGAGCGTCATATCGAGCCACGACCCAAGGTCGACTGGCCCCATGCCGCCGCGATCATCGCACATGATGCAGAGCTGGCAAGCGTCGGCATCACGACGGTCTTCGACGCGCTGCGCGTGGGCTCGGTCGTGTCGAACGCCAAGGCGAACTACGGCGAATATGCCCGGGCACTGGCCGATGAAATCCTGGGACTGCGGGCGGAAGGCGCGCTTCGGATAAGCCATTTCCTGCACTTGCGGGCCGAGGTCTGTTCCGAGACGCTGACTGCAGAACTGGACAAGTTCGGGCCCGAAGACCGGATCGGAATTGTCAGCCTGATGGATCACACGCCCGGCGCGAGGCAGTTCCGTGACTTGTCTAAGCTGAAGGACTATTATCAGGGAAAGCACGGGATATCCGAGGCTGACTGGGACACCCACGTCGCCACTCAGCTGGCACTGAAGGCAAAGAACGGTGCAGCGCATGAGGCCGCCACTGTCGCTGCCGCCCGGCGCTATGGTGCGGTTCTGGCCAGCCATGATGACACCGAGCCCGAGCATGTTCTTCAGTCCGCCCAGCATGGCGCGCATTTCGCCGAATTTCCAACCACGGTCGAAGCGGCACGCGCCTGCCAGGATCATGGCATCAAGGTGATGATGGGAGCCCCGAACCTTATCCGGGGCGGCAGCCATTCCGGCAATGTGGCTGCCCGCGATCTGGCCGAGGCCGACCTTCTGGACATCGTCTCGTCCGACTATGTCCCCTCTTCGCTGTTGTCGGCAGCCCTTATGCTGGGCGACCTATGGGGCGACATGGCGCGCGGCGTGGCCACGGTCACGGCCGCCCCGGCCGACGCTGCTGGGCTGTCCGACCGGGGGCATCTTGCGGTTGGCTCGCGAGCCGACGTCATCCGCGTTGCACGTGTCGGCCCGGCTGGAGCTGTCCGCGGCGTCTGGGTGCAGGGTCGCCGCGTCGGGTGACCCTTACGCCCGGACGAGGCGTTCGTATTCCGTCGCCACACGCTTGCAAAGGTCGCCGACCTCGAAGTTGTAGTCGCCGATCTGGCCGACCGGGGTGACCTCGGCGGCGGTGCCGGTCAGCCAGCACTGTTCGAAGCTTTCCAGTTCCTCGGGCATTATGTGGCGTTCGTGGACCTTGATCTGCATGTCTTTCAGCATCTGGATCACGGTCTGCCGCGTCAGGCCGTTCAGGAAGCAGTCGGCTTTCGGGGTGTGGACCTCGCCGTCCTTGACGAAGAAGATGTTGGCGCCAGTCGCTTCGGCCACGTAGCCCCGATAGTCGAACATCATCGCGTCAGAGCAGCCCTTGGCCTGGGCGGCGTGCTTGGACATGGTGCAGATCATGTAGAGACCGGCGGCTTTCGCCTCGGACGGGATGGTTTCCGGCGAGGGGCGCTTCCACTTGGCGATGTCGAGTTTCGCCCCTTTGAACTTGGCGTCGCCGTAATAGCTGCCCCAGGTCCAGCAGGCGACGGCCAGGCGGACGGGGTTCTGAAGGCTGGCGACCCCCATGTCCGGCCCCGCGCCGCGCCAGGCGATGGCCCGGATGTAGGCGTCGGTCAGGTTGTTGGCCTTGAGCGTGGCTTCCTTGGCGGCGTCGATCTCGTCGGCGGTGAAGGGGATCGGCATGTCGAGGAGTTCGCCCGATTTCAGCAGGCGGACGGAATGTTCGTGGCCCTTGAAGATCTTGCCGTTGTAGCAGCGTTCCCCTTCGAACACGGCCGAGGCATAGTGGAGCGCGTGGGTCAGGATGTGGACGTTCGCGGAACGCCATTCCACCAGCTTGCCATCCATCCAGATGAACCCGTCGCGATCGTCGTAGCCTGACATTCCACCCTCCAGCTTTGCGAATGTTGCGCCTGAAAGGTCCGCTTCGGACAGATTCTTGCGCGAAATCGGGTAGGAGTTACGGGTTCGTGCTTGGAAAGTCAACAAGGCTGACGTAAATTCGCCCGAGAGGAGTGCAGCACATGGCGGAAACACCGGGCGGCGAAGGCCTGTTATACCTGACGGACGAGCAGTTGCGGAAGGGCATCGAGGCGATGTTCTTTGCCTATCGCGGCTTTACGGCAGACCCCGACCGGATTCTGGAGGGGAAGGACTATGGCCGGGCGCATCACCGTGCGATCCATTTCATCCACCGCAGCCCCGGGACGACGGTCAGTAACCTGTTGTCGATCCTGGGTGTTACAAAGCAGTCGTTGAATCGTGTGTTGCGCACTTTGATCGAGGATGGCCTTGTTCGCAGTGAAAAGGGCAAGGTGGATGCGCGGGAACGGCATCTGCATTTGACGGACAAGGGACAGATGCTGGAACGGGAA
>JALOTD010000141.1 GCA_025458105.1 Tabrizicola sp.
ATCAGCCGCGCGGCGCGGGAGGTTTCGCGGACCCCGGTGGCGAGGAGGACGGCGGGGGCCGTGAGAGTGGCGGGGCCGTCAGGTGAGGTGATCTCGACCTGCCCGCCCGGGAGAAGGGCGATGACAGTGGTGCGCGCGCGGATTTCGGCGCCTGCGGCGAGGGCGTCAGCAACCAAGCGGCGGGCATAGGCGGGGCCGCGCATGAGGCGGTGGAATTCGCGCAGGCCGTAGGGGGAGTGGGCGCAGTGGCGGGGAATGCCGCCGGCCTCGGGTTCGCGGTCGAGGACGAGGACTTTGACGCCTTCGCGGGCAAGACGTGTCGCGGCGGAAAGACCTGCGGGACCGGCACCGATGATCAGGACCTCAGCCACTCTCGCCCCCTAGCATGGGTTGGGAAAGGCGGCCTTCGGTGAGTTTTGCCAGTTCCGCGGAACAGTAAAAGCCCTGACAGCGTCCCATGGTGACGCGGGTGCGGCGTTTGAGGCCGCCCATGTTTCCAGCGGCGAGGGGGCCGGTCAGGGCGGCTTCGACCTCCCGGCGGGTGACCAGTTCGCAGTGGCACAGGATCCCGTCGTGGCCGGGCTTCTGCCAGTCGCGCGCACCTTCGGTCGACAGGTTCGGCTGGCTTGGCCAGACCGGATCGGGCAGGGGCGTCCAGTCGCCTTTGGCAAGGCCAAGGACGTGGTCGGCGATCCCGAGCGCCGCCGACAGGCCGGTCGAGCGGATGCCGCCCACGCAAATGTAGCTTTCGGCCAGGTCGTCGCGGAAGCGGTAATCCTTTTCCTTGGTCGCCGGGCGCAGGCCCGCGTAGGCTGCGGTGACCTCGTGGCCCGCGAGGGCGGGCAGGATTTCGCACCCGCGCCTGATCAGGGCCTGCAGCGTTTCGGTTTCGACGGTGGCGTGTTCGCGGTCGTCCTGATCTTCCGCGGTGGGGCCGACGAGGAGGTTGCCAAAGGCGGTACGGCAGACCACGACGCCTTTGGTGATCTGGGTCGGCACGGGCAGAAGGATGTGGCCTGCAAGGGCGGCGGCGGATTTGTCAAAGACGACGAACTGGCCCTTGCGGGGCTTGATCCGAAACCAGCTTTCGCCGGTCAGGCGGCGGTCGACCTCATCGCCCCAGAGGCCGCCCGCGTTGATGACCAGGCCCGCCTCGACCGCGCCGGCGGTGGTGGCAAGATGCCAGCTGCCGCCCGAGCGGCGACCGGTCAGCACCTCGGCCTGGCGCATCAGGGTCGCGCCGTTTTCCAGCGCTTGCAGCAGGTAGCCGTGCGCGGCGGACCAGGGGTCGATCAGATGCTCGCCGGGGACGCGGAAGCCCCCAAGCACGCGGTCCGAAAGCGCGGGTTCCAGGGTGCGGGCCTGCGCCGCGGTCAAGGGCGAGACATCGGTCACGCCGTTCGCCATGGCCTGGGCCATGAGGGTGGGAAGGGTGGCGACCTCTTCCTCGGTCCAGGCGAGCACCATGGCACCGGAGCGAATCACGGGCAGGCCAAGGCGGGCGTGGATCTCGTGGTAGAGGCGGTAGCCTTCGCGGACGCAGGCGAGCTCCAGGGAGCCTTCGGGGGCGTCAAAGCCGGTGTGCAGGATGGCTGAGTTGCCTTTGGACGCACCGTCCAGCACATCGGCCGCCTTTTCCAGCACCACCACGCGCGCGCCCGCCAGGGTGAAGGCGCGGGCCAGCGCGCAACCGACGACCCCCGCGCCAATCACTGCCACATCAAAGCTTGCAACTGCGTCCGGCCGGACGGGCATGCGGGTCACCATGTGGTTTTCAACATGAATTGACTGATCGGTCATTCGTGTCAAGATGCGCTTCAGACCAACCGGAACTGGAATTTCACCATCCGGTCAAGAAATCTGTTGACCTGAGGCCGTCCGCGCGGTCCGCTGGGGGCGGGGAAGACAATGAAGCCGCACGAACGACAGCCTCAGATCGAGGCGCTTATCCGGCGGGAAGGGGAAGTCTCGGTCGAGATGCTAGCAGCCCGGTTCGACGTTTCGTCCGAGACGATCCGCCGCGATCTCGGGCATTTGGCCGAGCAAGGCCGTGTGCAGAAAGTGCATGGCGGCGCGCGCAGGCCCTGGCTGGTGGCCGAGCCGAGCCATGGCGAGCGCGAGGTCGCCTCGGCCGAGGAAAAGCGGCAGATCGGGCGGCGTCTGGCGGCGGCGATTACTCCGGGCGAGACGCTGTTCATCGACACGGGGTCCACGACGCTTGCGGCGGCCGAGACATTGGCGGCGATCCCCCAGCTGACGGTGATCACCAATTCCTGCCGCTTGGCCGAGCGGCTGGCCAAGGCCGGGTCGGACGCGGCGATCCATCTTCTGGGCGGGCGCTACGGCGCAGACAATGCCCAGACCACGGGCAGCGCGGTGATCGAGCAGATTGCCTTTTTCCGCGCCGACCGGGCCATTCTGACGGTGGCCGCGCTGGATCCGGCCCAGGGCGCGATGGACGCAAGCCTTGACGAGGCGCAGGTCGCCCGGGCGATGATCCGCAACGCGCGGCAGGTCACGATCCTTGCCGACGCGACAAAGATCGGTCGTCACGCGGCCTTTGCGGTTTGCGCGACCAACGAGATCGGCCTTCTGGTGACGGATGGTCGGCTGGACAAGGCGCACAGAGAGGCGCTGACGGACAAGGGAGTGGAGCTATGGCTGTGACCAACACGCGGTGCAGGGGGCCTGAATGCCCCAGGTGATCAAGGCCTATGTCCGGCTGATCGACCGGATTTCCGACTATGTCGGTTATCTGGCGGCCTCGCTGATCTTCTTCATGGGCGCGACGCTCTTGTTCGACGCCTTCACGCGCAATGTCATCAATATGCCGGTCCACTGGGCCATCGAGCTGACGCAGTTCACGCTGGCCGCCTACTACTTCATGGGCGGGCCGATCACCTTGAAGAACAACGAACATGTGCGGATGGACCTGTGGTACGCCAACATGTCCGACCGCGGGAAGGCGAAGCTGGACCTGTTCACCGTCTGGTGCATGATCTTCTATCTGGGCGTGATGCTGTGGGGCTCCATCTCGTCGCTGCAATACGCGATCGAGACGAATGAGAAGCGGTTCTCGATCTGGAACCCCTCGACCATCCCGATCAAGTCGCTGCTGACGGTCTGTCTGGTGCTGATGCTCTTGCAGGCCTTCAGCCTGGTCTTCAAGCATATCGCCACCCTGCGCGGGGAGCGCATCTGATGTCCTACGAGATGATTGCGCTTCTGATGTTCGCCACGATGGCGCTGCTCTTGGTCACGGGCCAGCGGGTGTTCGCGGCGATTGGCTTCGTGGCCGCGGGGGCGGCGCTTCTGCTGTATGGAAACGGCGCGGCGGAACTGCCCTACAACCAGGTGTTCAAGCTGTTTAACTGGTACGCCATGCTGACGCTGCCGATGTTCATCTATATGGGCTACATCCTGGCCGAGAGCGGTATCGCCGAAGACCTGTACAAGATGATGCATGTCTGGTTCGGCCGCCTGCCCGGAGGCCTTGCGGTGGGCACGATCCTGGTCATGGTCATCATCTCGGCGATGAACGGGCTATCGGTCGCGGGGATGGCCATCGGCGCGACGATTGCGCTCCCTGAGATGATACGGCGGGGCTATGACAAGGTGCTGATTTCGGGCGTGGTGCAGGGCGGATCGTCGCTTGGAATCCTGATCCCGCCGTCGGTGGTGCTGGTCCTTTATGGCATGATCGCGCGGCAGCCTGTGTCGCAGCTGTGGTTCGCCGGGGTGATCCCGGGCCTGATGATGGCGGCGATGTTCATCGTCTACATCATGATCCGCGCCAAGCTGAACCCGAAGCTTGCCCCCCCCGTTCCGGCCGAGGAACTGGCGATGCCGTTCCGGGAGAAGCTGGCGCTGGCAAAGGCCGGGATCATCCCGTTCCTGATCTTCTTCACGATGACCGGCCTCTTCGTCGGCGGGGTCACCAGCCTGGTGGAAAGCTCGGCTGTCGGGGCCACGGCGGCAACGCTGGCGGCCTGGGCCAAGGGCCGGTTCAGCTGGCGGCTGGTGCGCGAGACGTCGATGAAGACGCTGGCGGTCAGCTGCATGTTCATGTGGCTGATCCTGGCGGCGCTGGCCTTCGGGTCGGTGTTCGACGGCTTGGGCGCGGTCAAGGCGATCGAATCCCTGTTCATCACCCAGTGGGAGCTGAGCCCCTGGATGATCATCATCATGATGCAGCTGAGCTTCATCCTGCTGGGCATGTTCCTGGACGACACGGCGATGCTGGTGATCGTGGCACCGCTTTACATCCCGCTGGTGGCCAGCCTTGACCTTGGCTTCGACAACCAGCTGGTCTGGTACGGGATCCTCTACACGATCACCTGCCAGATCGCCTACATCACGCCGCCGTTCGGCTATAACCTGTTCCTCATGCGCTCGCTGGCACCCAGCGAGATCAGCCTGGGCGACATCTACCGCTCCATCTGGCCCTTTGTGGGCATGATGATGCTGACCATCGTGCTCTTGATGATTTTCCCGCAGATCGCGCTGTGGCTGCCCGAGCAGCTGCAAAGCGTGCGGGGCTGAAACGACAACCAACCGGGCCGCAAGAGCCCCTGCAACAAGGAGACGAAGATGACCGAGAAGAAACCAAGCCCGTCCGAGGCGATCCTCGCCTCGCGCCGGAACTTCCTGCGCCAGTCGGTGATGGGCGCGGGGGCCGTGGCAGGGGCGACGCTGGCTGCACCGGCGGTGATCGCCCAGACCGGGCCGATCAAGTGGCGGCTCCAGACCTACTCCGGCGCGCCCTTGGGGGCGCATGTGATCAAGCCGCAGATTGACGCCTTCAACGTCGCCGCAAATGGCGAGATGGAGATCGAGCTGTACTATGCCGACCAGTTGGTCCCCACGGCCGACCTGTTCCGCGCGCTGCAGAACGGCACGCTGGATGCCGTACAGTCGGACGAGGCGACCATGGCCTCGCCGGTCGATATCTCGGTCTTC
>JALOTD010000047.1 GCA_025458105.1 Tabrizicola sp.
GCCGAGATGGGGACAAGCAACTACAGCGACGAGTTCAAGCGGGACGCGGTGCAGCAGATCACGGTGCGTGGCTATCCGGTTCGGGAGGTTTCGCGGCGCCTGGGGGTAAGTTTTCAATCGCTCTACAAGTGGCTTAGGCTGTTCCCCGAGCCTGCGCCGAAGGTGGGCAGCATTGACTACGAAGCGGAGAACCGACGGCTGAAGCGGGAGCTTGCTCTCGTCACCGAGGAGCGCGACATCCCAAAAAGGGGCACACGCGTAAGGAAGTGGGCGTTGCACCATCTATGGCGCGGAGAAGCTCGCCGAGCCGCGTGGGCTCAATGATGGCTGCGCGCGGTTTCGCTTTCGGACGGATCAACGCGTCGCGGACCACATAGGTTTGATCGTTGTCTGCTACCCCACTCGCAATGGCAAACCGAAAGACCGCCCCAACCCTAGACCTAAGCCGCTTCGCGGTCTCGAAGTTGCCTTTGTCCTCAAGCTTCCGCAGCGTCAGCAAGACGGTGCCGGATGAGATTTTACGTATCGGCTTTGACCCGAAGTCAGCCTTTGCCATCCCTAGCAGCCATTCTGCCTTGTCTAGCGTCGCCTGCGCCTTCTGCTCGGCCCGCAGTTTGCCCAAGTATTCGTCCGCGATCTCAGAGAGGGTCTCTCTGATCGCCGCTTTGACGACATGCTTGGCCGTCTTCTTTTCTTCGCCTGGGTCGATGCCAGCCGCCAAATTGGACTTGGCCTCGTCCCGAAGCGCACGCGCTCTGGCCAGGCCGACATGCGGCTAGTCCCCAAAGACCATCAGCTTCTCCTTGCCGCGAACCCGATGTTTGAACCGCCAAGATCTCGATCCGGTCTTCTTGACAAAAAGGTACAGGCCGCCGACATCTCCGACCTTGAGGTCGCGTTCCTGAGATCTGAGGGAGCGAATCTTCGCGTCGCTCAAGGGCATAGGGTGCATACTCCGCTCGCCTCAGCCCTACCTCCAGAGCATACACCTCCAGCAGGGGTACGTACTACCGGATGAGGCTGGACGCTGTTAGACAAGTCTGCTCATGAAAACCCTTATTTCACAGAGGTTTTCATATGCCTTTAGACTTGTCTGGAGGAGATTCTTGGTGGCGAGGGAGGGACTCGAACCCTCGACCTTGCGATTATGAGTCGCACGCTCTAACCAGCTGAGCTACCTAGCCACTGCGGCGCGGATTAAGGGCGCGGGCAGAAGAGGTCAAGGGTGAATCGGCGCATACGGGCGCAGGGCACCCTACCACTTTCGGCGTCGTCTAATTGTCGGAGCAGCGATTGCGCGGCACGGACGAAGCGCATCGCCATTCGGTCCGTTCAGTGCGCCACTCTTGGCCGGCCCGAGGCCGTGGCCGTCACCTTCGCCTCGATGAACATGCGCCGCCCCTCGATCTCGACCTCGCGCAGGTCGCGGTCCACCGTTACCCGCAGGTCCACCGCTCCCGCCGCCCGCGCGCGGTCCGACGCCTCGGCGACCAGTGCGGCCTCCAGCGCCGCCAGCGCCGACTCGGCCGTGGAAAATACCTGCGGCCCGGTCTCCAGATGCGCAACGAACCGGCCTTCGGCCGGGGACGACACCAGTCCCGTCACCCGCTGGCTGACCTGCCCCGCCACAGCGCCGATCGCATTGGCCACTCCGGCATGCTCCGGCAGGATCATCTGGCACCCCAGCCGTTCCCCCACCGCGCCATAGTAGGACGGGGCCGAGGCGCCAAGGCCGATCACCGGCACCCCCAGCTTCAGCCCCACCTCCACCACGCCCCGGTGCTGGCCCATGCCCATCCGCGCCAGCACATGGCGGGCCAGCGCCTCAGGCATCTCGCCCGCAAAGGCCGGGTCCTCGCCAAAGGCGGCTTCCAAGAGGCAATCGACCGTCTGCTGCGTCAGCTGGTCCACAACCGCCTGCGCCAGTTCCTCCGGCCCCGTGGCGAAGCGTTCCCCCGCCCCGTTCCGCCGCCGCGCCAGAAGCCGCAGCGCCTTTTCCGCCGCTGCCGCGTCCCAGGCCTCCAGCCGCCCCAGCACATGGCTTGCATCCGACGGCGTCACGCCCGAGATCATCACCAGCCCCCGCGCCACCAGCCGCTCCAGCGCCGCCACCTCAAGGCGAGAGGTCAGCGCATGCGCCATCGGCATCGGCGCGACGATCCGGTCCAGCACCGCCAGATCCCTCGCGTTCAGCCCCCCGCGCTGGCCGGTCATCGGCACGACGAAGCGGCCGTCCATCTCGCCCACCGCCTCGTTCGACAGCCACCGGTCCAGCGCCGCATGGACCATCGGCCCGTGGTCCACCGCCAAAAGCGACACCGGCATCAGCCGCCGGGGGCCAAGGCGCAGTCCGCCCTTCAGCCCCTCGGTCACCAGATGCACCTCGCTGTCACCGCCCAGGCCCGTGGTGCGCATCGCCACCGCCTCGACCATGGTGCGGAAGCCCCCCACCCGCGCGCCCTGCGGGTCGATCTCTGGCAGACCGCCGCGCAGCAGCGCCACATCCGTCGTCGTGCCCCCGATGTCGCTGACCAGGGCGTCCGAGGCCCCCGTCAGCCACCGCGCCCCCACGATGCTGGCGGCCGGACCGCTCAGAATCGTCTCGATTGGCCGTTCCCGCACCATCGCCGCCGAGATCAACGCGCCATCCCCCCGCACCACCATCAAGGGCGCCTCGATGCCCACCGCTTCCAGATGCCGCTCGCAGGCCGGATCAGGTCGCGCGCAGCAATCTCATGCGCGGGGTTGCGGGTGGCAAAGCTTGCGGCCACGGCAAAGCCCGACACCTCTTCGCCCAGGGCCCGCACCTCGGCCTCCAGCCGCGCAAGGTCCAGCGCCGCGGCCTCGGTGCCCGCATGGGTATGGCCGCCTGCCAACTGCACGACGGGATCGCCCTTCAGCGCCTCGCTCAGCCCCCCGCGACCTAGATCGGCGGCATCGAACCCGATGAAGACTAATGCCACCCGCGCGCCCTGCCCCTCGACCAGCGCATTGGTGGCCAAGGTGGTGGAAAGGGACACCAGCGACACATCCCCCGCCGTCACCCCTGCCGCCGCGATTGCCGCATCCACCGCCTGCCCGATGCCCACCGCCAGATCATGCCGGCTGGTCAGCGCCTTGGCCTTGCCCAGAACCGCATTCGCGGCGTCGTCCAGGATTACCGCATCGGTATAGGTGCCCCCGGTATCGACACCCAGAAAATAGGCCATGATTGTCCCTGTCTGACCGCATTCCCTGCCAGCTAGGGCAGACGAGGGCTGCTGTCAGCCCCGGAAACGACATCAACGCCGCTGACGGCGGCGATGGGCCGGGGGCAGGTTCAGCATCGCGCGGTACTTGGCGACAGTTCGCCGCGCGATCGGAGCCCCTCCGGCCGACAGTTCCTCGGCCAGACGCGCATCCGACAAGGGCGCCGCCGGGTCCTCGGAAGCCACCAGCCGGGCCAGCCGGTCGCGCAGTGCGCTTGCCGCCGGACCACCCTCCTGCACCGCCTGCGAGAACAGCGACCGCAGCCACCACGTGCCGTGCGGCGTGTCCACCGCCGTCCCCGCTACCACCCGACTGATCGTGCTTTCGTGAAGGCCAAGCGCCTCGGCGACATCGGCCATGGTCATGGGCACCAGGGCCCCCGGCCCGTTGTCCAAAGCCGCCGTCTGCCGATGCAGGATCTCTTGCGCGACGGCGAACAGCGTCGCATTGCGCCCCTCGATCATCCGAACCAGGGCGCGCGCCTCGGCCCGTCCGGTACCGCCCCGACCAGGGGCAAGCGTCACCGTCGGCAGGGCCGAACGGTTCAAGGCCACAGCCCAGCCATTCGGCCCCTTCTCGACAATCAGGTCTGGCTCGCGGATCGGGGCGGCAAGAGCTTCGAACTTTGCGCCGGGCTTTGGATCATAGCTTCGCAGTTGGCCGATCCGCGCCCGGACCTCTTCCGAAGCCACCCCGGCCTCGCGGGCCAAACGGTCGATCTCGCCTTGAGCGACCAGTTGCAACCGGTTCAGGACGGCCTGCATCACGGCATCTAACTCTCCCGCTTCGACGGCTTGCAAACGCAGACATTCCGCAAGATTGCGGGCGAAGAGACCTGTCGGCTCTATCCGGGCTTGCAAGCGGGCCAGGACCCGGTTGACGTCTACCTGCGTCACGCCCAAGTGCCGCGCGATTGTCTCGCAGCTTTGTGCCAGCCAACCCGAGGGCTCCAGCGCACCGACCAGTGCTTCGGCAATCCGGGTGTCTGCCGCAGACAGTCGCTGTGCCTCGATCTGCGTCCGGACATGAACAATCAGGCTGGGTGTCGCAGCTGCCGTTTCTGCGGGATCCGCAATTGAGCCAAAGGCCGAACGCCAGCGCGGAGTCCAGTCGGACGGGACCGGGCGCGTCAGGATCAGGTTCGGATTTTCGGCCGCCTGTTCCTCCAGGTAGCGGTTCAATCCGGCCGCATCGGCACGCAAAAGTCGGATCGAGGCCGCAAGCGTGGTCGTCAGCGTCAGACGCTGAGTCTGCTGAACCGTGATCCGACTGCGGTGTTTCATGTGGCCCCCTTCACCTGCCATGCATTCCACGGCGGAACCTCTGCCGCAATGCGCTTGACAAACGACGCAGTCTACCAAATAGTTAGTAAACTAGCTAAGAAAAGGGCTACCATGCTTCGCGCGCTCCTTCTTTGCTTTGTTGTTGCTGGGCCAGTTTCGGCGCAGGACCTGGGCGACCTTGGCTCTCCTCCCGCTGGAACCTATAGCATGGACCCGGCCCATACCCGGCTTTGGTTCACGGTCGACCACCTTGGCTTCTCGCGTTACATGGCGCTGTTCACCAAGGTCGAGGCGACTCTTCAATTCGATCCAGACGCCCCTGAATCCATGCAGGTCACGGCCAGCGTTGATCTGGCTTCGCTTGAAACCCACAACGATGACCCTTCCTATGACTTCAACGCCATCGTTTCTGGACCAGACTACCTGAACGCCCCCACTCATCCCCTGGCGACCTTTGTCTCGACAGGGGTCGAACAGACAGGCGAGACGACCGCGCGGGTCAAGGGCGACCTGACGCTGAACGGAGTCACCAAGCCGATCACCCTGTCCGCCACCTATAACGGCGGCTGGGGGCACATGCCGCTTGATCCTGGCGGGGCGCGGGCGGGCTTTTCATTGGAGGGAACACTCTTGCGGTCCGACTTCGGCATTACGAACGGCATTCCCGCGCCAGGCACAAAGATGGGCGTTTCGGACGAGGTACAGATCTTCATCGAGACCGAGCTGGTGAATCCTGACGCCCCCAAACTGTGACCAACGGTGGGCCCCTGCCAAGTTCTTCGAAGGATTTCGGTCCAGAGCGCTGCCGTTCAGCACCGCTTCAGGAAAACACCCCCTCGCAATACCAGCGATCCGTGACCGCGCCGCCCTGGCCGTAGAACAGCCACAGCCGCATGCCGCTCTCGGTTTCCACCCGCCAATAATCGCGCGCGCCCCCGCGCCAGTCGGGGTCTTCCAGCCACCATTCCGGCTGCAACCGCTCTGGCCCCGCCGCCATCCGCAGCGCGAACGTCCGCCGCCGCCACAGGAACCGCAGCGGCAGGTCCGGCACTTCGGGGGCCTCGATCGGTTCGGGCCGGAACAGGACCAGCGGGCGCGGGGCCGCCGGCGCAGGCCAGGGGCCAGCGTGTGGCTGGCTCCAGGCCGCCATCACCACTTGCGCCGCTTTCGCCGGGACATGGCTGTCGGCGGGGATGAGCCGCGTCACCGCCTCGTCCCCCAGCCGCGCGCCCAGACGTCCGATCAGATCGTCCAGCCCGTGCCCACCCGAACGCGCGCCCGCCATCGCACTCTGGGTCACGTCGACCTGGCCGCGGTGCTGGACGGTCGTCATCGCCTCGGTCGCCACCGCCTCCAGCCGCAGACAGTCGATCCCGAAGCCCGCGTCGATCTGGTCCAGCTTCAGATGCAGAAGCGGCCGGATCCGGTCGGGTGCATCCGCCGCGCGCGCCAGGCCCACCTCGACCGCCGAGACCCCGCCATCCGCCCGAAAGGCCTGCAACCTCACCCGCCGCGCGCCCCGGCCCCGTTCACGCAGCCGCACGCAGAGGGGCGGCAACAGCCGGTCCAGCGCCGCCTCGATGTCCGATCGCAACCCGATCGGGTCGGGCAGGGTCAGCCGTACCGCGAAATGCAGGGGGGGCCGTGCCGGAGTGATCGGCTCTGGTTCCATCCCCGTGGCCTGATCCAGCCGGCGCAGCACCTCTTGCCCGAAACGGCGCGTCAGGCTGGCCCGGGGCAGCACCATCAGGTCGCCCACCCGGCGCAGGCCCAGCCGCATCAGCCGGTCTACCGTGTCCCCCTCCAGTCGCAGGGCGGCGAGCGGCAGGTCGGACAGTGCCTCGACCAGACGGCCCGGTGGGGCGATCAGCGCCCCCTCCGCCCCCTTTGCGGCCACCGCCCTGGGCGGGCCGCCGCCCCGCTCCCACCCCCGGCGCTTGGCCGCGCGCGACCGGGTGGCCCGCGCCTCCTGGTCGATCATGTCGCCGGAGCGCAGCGGTGCCACCCCCGCCTGGGCGTAACGCGCCAGCCCCCAGGCCGCGCCCGGCGTATCGGCGATCCCCGCACGCACGGTCAGACCCAGCCCTTCGCAATCCTCGGCCACCCGGGCCAGCACGCCCTCTTCCCCGCCATGCAGATGCGCAGCGCCACTCAGGTCGATCATCAGGCCCCCCGGCGGCTCTTCCGCCACCCAGGGCGAAAAGCGCCCCGCCCAGCGGCGCAGAAGGGTCAGGAACTGCGCCTCGCCCACCGGGTCGGCGGGCACCGTCAGAAGCCTTGGGCATATCGCCGTCGCATCGCGCAGGACCTGCCCCTCGACCAGGCCTGCCAGGCTCGCCTCGGCCGTCAGCGACGCCAGCACCTGCGCGCCATTGCGATCCGCCACCACCGCCAGCGGCCCCGGCAGGGCATCGCGGCGCAGACGGACCACCCGTTCGGCCGCCAGCCGCGGGAACCACAGCGAAAGGATGCGACGTGCGCGCATGTCCGACTCGAATGTTCTTCTTATGTTCCAATCTTGCCAGCCGCCGCCACGCAAGTCGAGTCCCCCGCACAACCACAGATGACAACTGCGTGAACGCCCAAGACCGCAGCTTACGCGACCGAATGTCGCGCCTATAGTGGCAGGGAATTTCCAGCATGGGAGCCAGAGAAATGCAGTTGTTCAAAGCCTTCGCCATCGGGGCCGTTCTGGCTGCCGGCGCAGCCTTCGCCCAGGATGCCGAACCCACCGACCCGAACGCCATCGCCCGCGCCGAGCTGATGAAGATGGTCGGCATGAACACCGGCATTCTTGGCAACATGGCCAGCGGCAAGGAACCCTTTGATACCGCCAAGGCCGAAGGTGCCAAGGCCGCCCTGATCGAGGCTGCGGGCAAGATCGAGGCCACCTTCATGGAACAGGGCGCGGCCGATCCGGTGTCCGAGTCCAAGCCGGAAATCTGGACCAACTGGGATGATTTCTTGGTCAAGGCCAAGGCGCTAGGTGACGCCGCCGCTGCGGTCGACGTCGCCTCGGCCGAAACCATCGGCGCGGGCATGGGGGCTATCGGTGGCTCCTGCAAGGACTGCCACTCGACCTACCGCGTGATGAAGTAACCCTTGCCACTTGGCAGACAGAACGGCCCCGGTCACTGCGCCCGGGGCCTTTTTCTATCCACACCCGACTTGCAAGATGGTGCCGCGTTCGTCCACTGTCACGCGCAGCCGGTCGGAAATCTCTTCCAGAGTTACGGATCCGTCGGGCAGCGGATAGTCCACCTTGTAGTCCCCGTCAGGGCGGGCAGCATCCAGCGCCGACAGCGGCTGGCCGACCAAGGATTGCAAGCGCTCGGCACCGCAGCCCAGCGCCGGGCCCGAGGTCGGCACACAGCCCGGCAATGCAGTCAGGCACAGAAACGCCGCCCAACGCCTCACCCGCAGGCCACCTGCTCGATCACGTCACGCCGGTCGAGGCGAAAGTTCAGTCTGTCGGCGCGGTAATCCATCGTCACGGCCATGCCATACTGGATCACCCGAACATCCTGGCTGAACCGCATCCCGTCCAGCATCACGCCCGGCTTGCCGACAAGATACTGATAGGCCGAGGCGCCACAGGCATCGGTGGGCTCAATGGGGGCAGGGGTGGTCACCACGCAGCCCGCCAACACGGGCGCAGCGATGAGAACGGCAACAATCGCATGTTTCATGGTCGTTTCCTGAATTGCTTTCTCGTGCAGCCTGCCACACCTTGGCCCAAAGCTTAAGGGAAGGAAATCCACATGCGCACCCGTGCCGCCGTTGCCGTCGCCGCCGGACAGCCGCTTCAGGTCATGGAGGTGAACCTTGACGACCCCAAAGAGGGCGAGGTCCTGATCGAGATCAAGGCCACCGGCATCTGCCACACCGACGAATTCACCCTGTCGGGCGCGGACCCGGAAGGCATTTTCCCCTCGATCCTCGGCCATGAAGGCGCGGGGGTGGTGGTGAAGTGCGGCCCCGGAGTGAAGACGCTGAAGCCGGGCGACCACGTGATCCCGCTTTACACCCCGGAATGCCGGGAATGCCCGTCTTGCCTTTCCCGCAAGACCAACCTCTGCACCGCGATCCGCGACACGCAAGGCAAAGGGCTGATGCCGGACGGGACGACCCGGTTTTCCATGCTGGATGGCACGCCGATCTACCACTACATGGGCTGTTCGACCTTCGCCAACCACACCGTCCTGCCGGAAATCGCGCTGGCCAAGGTCCGCGACGACGCGCCCTTCGACAAGATCTGCTACATCGGCTGCGGCGTGACCACGGGCGTCGGCGCGGTGCTGAACACGGCGAAGGTAGAGCAGGGCGCCACCGCCGCCGTCTTCGGCCTGGGCGGCATCGGGCTGAACGTGATCCAGGGGCTGAAGCTTGCGGGCGCCGACAAGATCATCGGCGTCGACATCAACGACGACAAGGAAGAATGGGGCCGCAAGTTCGGCATGACCCATTTCGTCAACCCGACGAAGATCGAGGGCGACATCGCCCCCCACATCGTCAACATGACGAAGACGCCTTTCGACAAGATCGGCGGCGTCGACTACTCGTTCGACTGCACCGGCAACGTCAAGGTGATGCGGGCGGCCCTGGAATGCACCCACCGCGGCTGGGGCCAGTCCATCGTCATCGGCGTCGCGCCTGCCGGGGCGACCATCGAAACGCGGCCCTTCCAGCTGGTCACAGGCCGCGTCTGGAAAGGCACCGCCTTCGGTGGCGCGCGGGGCCGGACCGACGTGCCGAAGATCGTCGACTGGTACATGGACGGCAAGATCGAGATCGACAGCATGATCACCCACATCCTGACGCTCGACGACATCAACACGGGCTTCGACCTGATGCACGAGGGCAAGTCGATCCGCGCGGTGGTGGTCTATTGATCCGCCCCGCCGCACTGGCCCTGGCGCTGGTTCCCGGCGCGGCGAACGCGGACCTCGCGCCCTTTGCGCTGGAAGGCAGCAAGGGCCAGGTGCTTGTTCCCGGATCCGATATCGCCACTGCCGAACCCAGCTTCGACCACTCCGGGAATCCCTCTGTCCTCGTTACGCTTCAACCCGCATATGACGCGCAAGTCCTGGAATTCAGCCTGGCTCACATCGGCGAAACCATCCGCGTCCTTGTCTGCGGCGACATTGTGCTTGAGCCAAAACTGATGAGCGAGCTGTACCGTGCCACGTTCATCATCACGGTCGATAGCGCCGACACCGCAACCCGGCTGGCGCTGCAACTGCGAGGCGCATCTTGCGACCCGCAACCCACAAGCTGACCCGCGCCCCTGGTCAAAACGGCTTGCCCGGCTGCAAAGTCCCGCTACCCTTCTTTTGCGATGAAGGAGGACACATGCGCTCCCTTGCCCTGCTGTCAGTCCTGATGCCCCTTCCCCTTCACGCCGAGCCGCCGCGTATCAGTCTGGTCTTCGGCGCCGACAGCCTGACCGCCCAGCCCGAAGACATCCAGTCCGTCCGCCGCATTGACGACGGCGCCCGCGGCTCGGCACTGGTCATCCGGCTGGCCGCCACGATGACCCGGCAGATGACCGCGCTGACCCTGGCCCATGTTGGTGAGACCGGCCAGCTTCTGATCTGCGGCGAGCTTGCCGTCGAACCCTATCTCGACCGCGCGATCACCGACGCGACCTTCATTCTCTCCGACACCGACATCGCGCGGATCGACCAGCTTCAGGCCCTGTTGACCGGCCCAAGCTGCGACCTGATCCCAGACAGCTGAGCTCTCGACAGCCGACGGCGAACCTGCGACCGTTGGGTCCAAGGAGACCCCATGCCCGACACCCGCGCCCCCCGCCTTGCCGTCCTGATCGACGCCGACAACATCCCCGCCCGCCATATCGAGGCGGTGCTGGACGAACTTGCCGCCTATGGCGAACCCTCGGTGCGGCGCGTCTATGGCGACTGGTCTTCCCAGGCCCTGTCACAATGGAAGGAAAAGGCCCGCAGCCTGGGACTGGTCATGCACCAGCAATCGGCCAACACCAAGGGCAAGAACGCCAGCGACATCGGCCTTGTCATCGACGCGATGGACATCCTGCATCTTGGCAAGGTCGATGGCTTTGTCCTGGTCTCCTCCGACAGCGACTTCACCCGGCTGGCCTCCCGCATCCGCGAGGACGGGTTGCAGGTCATCGGCGTGGGTGAGGAAAAGACGCCGGAATCCCTGCGCAAGGTCTGCAACCGCTTCCTGTTCCTCGAAAACATCGCCGCCGCGCCGGAACCCACCCGAGTTCCGGACACCGCAGCAAAGGCCGCAAAGGAACCGGCCAAGCCCGCCGAACCCGCACCGCAAAAGCAACCGCCGTCAAAGGCAATCCCGCTGGTCCTGGCTGCGATGAAGAAGATCGGGATCGAGGAAGACAGCTATTCCCTGGGCCAACTGGGCCAGGTCCTTACCCAGCTTTACCCCGACTTCGACAGCCGCAGCTACGGAAGTGCGCGGCTTTCTGACCTTCTGAAACGCACCGGCCGCTTCGACGTGCAGAAGGGCGAAGGCAACCATCTGATCGTCCGCGACAAGGCGTAATCGTTAGAAGATCGTCGCCAGCCAGCCCGCAAAGGCCTCGACCGCCGGCCGGCGCGGTCCTTGCGGCATCACCGCAACATAGTCCACAAAGGGCAGCCCTTCGACCGGCAGGACCACCAGCCGCCCGGCCTCAAGATCGGCGCGGCAGATGATCTCGGTCGCCAGCATCGCCCCCAGGCCCTGCCGCGCGGCCGACATTTCCAGATGCGGGCTGCCAAACTGCACCTTGCGCAAGGCGTCCGGGTCGATCCCAGCCTTTCGCAACTGCTCACGGTCCCAGGCCGTGCCCGGGCCGTCCAGCCAGGGAATCTCCATCGGGTCCAGGTCCGCCAACTGCGGCGCGCAGGTGGCAAGCAGGGGCGTCCGGATCAGGCGCCGGATCTCCAGCCCCTCCGGCTCGACCCAGCCCTCCTCCAACACCCGGATCGCCAGGTCGAACCCCTCGCGCCCCAGATCGACCGAGGCCGGGCTTGGAGTCATTGCCACCTCGATGCCCGGATGCTTCGCCCAGAAATCCGCAAGGCGCGGCAAGACATGGGTTTCGGCGATGAAGGTCGTCGTCGCCACCCGCAACACGCGCCGTGCCTCGGTCTGGCGCAGGTCGGCCACCCCCGCCGCTATTGCCCCGAACCCCTCGCCCAGCGACTGCGCCAGGCGCTTCCCAGCCTCGGTCAGCGCAACCGTCCGCCCCGCCCGCTGCACCAGCGTCACGCCCAGCTCTGCCTCCAGCCCCCGCACCGCCTGGGTCACAGCGGCATGAGTCACGTTCAGCGCGCGGCCCGCCTCGGCAAAGCTGCCGTGCCGAGCGGTCGCATCGAACGCCCGCAAGAGTGACAGGGACGGCAGATCGCGCCAGCGCATGACGTAAGCTCAACTTTCGTTCTGCGGAAATTCCTGATTCGGACTATCCCGAATTTCATGGCACTTTAAAAGGGCAATCCAGCCACGGGACGTAAGCCATGCACGGCGTCAACCTCGACCTTCTGAAGACGACTGCCTATCGCGCAGATGGCACGCCCCGCGACCCGCACGCCCATCACCGGGCCGCGCATCTCGCCACACTCCGCGTTGCCCGCCGCGCCCGCTGGGCCTCTGTCCTGGTCCGTATCGCCACGCGGCTTGCCCACCCGTGGCGCTCGTCGATGACGTCGTCACTCCGCGCCGGGGACTGCGACGAGAAGACGAAGTCGAACGAGGAGCTTCTACTCACTCCACTTCGACCGTGACCCAGGTCTCGAAGCACACGCCACCGGCCAGCGCCATCACCCCGATTGTTGCCCGCCCGCCCAGCCCGCGCTCTGGCCCGAAGACCTCCACGAACAGGTCCGACAATCCGCTAGAAACCTTATGCACCTCCTCGAAGTCCGCCGTGCAGACCACAAAGTTCAGGCTGCGCACGATCCCCTTCACCCGGTCGAGCGAGCCCACCGCCTGCCGGATGCCACCCAGCACGTTCAGCCCCGTCCGCCGCGCCGCCTGATAGCCGTCCACCACAGTCAAGTCTGCGCCCAGCCGCCCCTTGTGCGTAATCTCGGCCCCGACCTGTGCGACATGGCCCGACAAGAACAACAGTCTCCCCACCCGGTGAAACGGTTTCATCGTGCCATAGTCCGCGCCGTAATAGCCCATCACGTCAAAGTCGGGGATATCCAGCCCCATCTGCAGCGCCAGTGTTTCGGGTGTCGTCATCGGCCTCTCCCTGATTCGCCGTTCAAGGTTAACGCAGTGCGCGACGGTCGACCTGCCATACCGATGCCATACCGAAGCCAGACTCAAACCAGACGCAAGATTGCTCCCCCAGTGGCCGGATTAATCCAGCGTTCGCAAGGGCTTGGGCAATCTTGTGCATCGCCCAACCGTCCCTCTCTCGAAATCCACATTCATATCCCGTCAACCAATCCTTACCTTGGGCGGAAAGGAGCCCGCCATGACCCCCATCTCCCTCGGCCTCGACACTTTCGGCGACGTGACCCTAGGGCCCGGCGGCCAGCCGCAGCCCATGGATGTTACCTTGCGTGAAGTTCTGGACCAAGCCACGCTTGCGGACGAAATAGGCATTGATTTCATTGGCTTGGGCGAACACCACCGTGCCGATTTCTCGATCTCCGCGCCAGAAATCGTGCTGGCCGCCATCGCTGGTCGCACCCACCGCATCAAGCTTGGCACCGCTGTCACGGTCCTGTCGACCGACGACCCGGTCCGCGTCTTCCAGCGCTTTTCCACGCTTCACGCCCTGTCGAACGGCCGGGCCGAGCCGATCCTGGGGCGCGGGTCGTTCACCGAAAGTTACCCTCTCTTCGGGCATGAATTGCAGGACTATGAGCAACTCTTCGAGGAACGCCTGGATCTCTTCGCCAAACTCGTCCGCGAGGCGCGCGTCTCCTGGTCAGGCCAGACGCGCAGCCCCTTGAAAAATCAACAGGCTTTCCCGACGCTCGGCCAGCCGATGACCGTCTGGGTAGGCGTGGGCGGCAGCCCCGAAAGCGTGGTGCGCGTTGTCCGGCAGGACCTGCAGCTAATGTTGGCCATCATCGGTGGAGACGCGGCCCGCTTCGCGCCCTACATCGACCTCTACCATCGCGCCTGCGCCCAGCTTGGCAAACCGGTGCGCCCGGTGGGGGTCCATTCGCCCGGCTTCGTTGCGGAAACCGATGAAGTCGCGCAGGAAAAGCTCTGGCCGCACTACGCCGAGATGTTCGGCCGTATTGGGCGGGAACGCGGCTGGCCGCCGGTCACCAAGGACAAATACCTCGCCGAGGTGCATCACGGCGCGCTCTATGTCGGCAGCCCAGACACTGTGGCGCGAAAGATCGCGACGACTGTGAAAACCTTAGGAATCCAAAGGTTTGACATGAAGTATTCCACCGGCCCGATGCCGCATGCCGACCTGATGGAGTGCATCCGGCTTTATGGTGAAAAGGTCATCCCGATGGTGCAGGACATGCTGGCCGCCAAGGCCGCGTGACGGCAACGTAGGGTGGGCGCCACGCCCACCTTACTCTGGCACGTACCCTAGATGTTGGGTTCCGCGCCTTGCGGCAAGCAACATCTGGCGATTCCGCTCGCGGAACCGCTCACGGTCCTGCGCCGTATACTCATCCACACAGGCAGGGCAGCAGACACCGTCCTCGTAGACCTGGTTCGCCTGATCTTCGGCCGTCACCGGCCGCCTGCACGCCCCGCAGACCTTCAGGCCACCGGGCACTAGCCCATGCCCGACCGAAACGCGGTCATCGAAGACAAAGCACTGCCCCTGCCAGAGGCTCTCAGCCTCAGGCACCTCTTCCAGATAATTCAGGATCCCGCCCTTCAGGTGATAGACCTGATTAACCCCTTGTCCCAGAAGATAATTCGTCGACTTCTCGCAGCGGATTCCTCCGGTGCAGAACATGGCGATCCGCTTGCCGGCAAAGCGGTCGCGGTTCTCCTGCCACCAGTCCGGAAACTCGCCGAACGCCTTTGTCCCCGGGTCCACCGCGCCCTGAAAGCTGCCGATCGCCACCTCGTAATCGTTCCGGGTATCGATCACCACGGTATCGGGGTCCGAAATCAGCGCGTTCCAGTCCCGGGCCGCGACATAGTTCCCGACGCGGGCCAAGGGGTCCACGTTCGGCTGCCCCATCGTCACGATCTCGCGCTTCAGCTTTACCTTCATCCGCCCGAAAGGCATTGAATCTACGAAACTTTCCTTCCACTCCAGCCCCGCGCACCCCGGCAGCGCCCGGATCGCCGCCAGCACTGCGTCGATCCCCTCCCGTGTCCCTGCAACGGTCCCGTTGATGCCTTCTGGCGCAAGCAGGAGCGACCCTTTCACCCCATGCGCCACGCACACCTCCACAAGCCCCGGCTTCAGGGCGGCGGGGTCGGGGAAGCGGGTGAAGTGGTACAGCGCGGCGACGGTCAGCATGTCCCCGTTTGCGCCCAATACCCCAGAATTTCAAGCGCTTCGCTTGACGCACCCCGGGCCCGCCCTTACGCAAGAAGGATCACCACGAGGAGGCCGCCATGAGACCCGCAACCGACGCGCTGATCGTGATCGACGTGCAGAACGACTTCTGCCCCGGCGGGGCGCTGGCCGTCGCCGAGGGCGACCAGATCATCAGCCGGATCAACGGGTTGATGGATGACTTCGCGACGGTTGTCCTGACCCAGGACTGGCATCCGGCGAACCATGCCTCGTTTGCGGCCAACCACCCCGGTGCGGAACCTTTCAGCCTGACGACCATGCCCTACGGCCCGCAGGTCCTCTGGCCCACGCATTGCGTGCAGGGCACCAAGGGGGCGGAGTTCCACGCGGACCTTCGCACCGACCCCGCGCAACTGGTTGTCCGCAAAGGCTTTCGCGCTGGGATCGACAGCTACTCCGCCTTCTTCGAGAACGACCAGACCACCCCTACCGGGCTGGAAGGCTATCTGCGGAACCGTGGGGTGACCGCGGTCACGCTGGTCGGCCTCGCTACCGACTACTGCGTCGCCTACTCGGCCCTGGATGCCATGCGGCTGGGGTTCCAGGCCACCGTGCTGGAAGGTGCTTGCCGGGCGATCGACCTGAACGGCTCCCTGACTGAGGCGCGAGACAAGATGCGCGCGTCAGGCGTCGCGCTGGAGGCCTGAGATGGTTGATATCGCGACTAGGGTCTGGAACCACAAGTGGAAGATCGACCCGATCGTGCGGTCTCTGATCGACACCGACTTCTACAAGCTTTTGATGTGCCAGTCGATTTTCCGGAACAGGCCGGATACGACGGTGGTGTTCTCACTGATCAACCGCTCAACCAAGGTCCGCCTCGCCGACCTGATCGACGAGGGCGAACTGCGGGAACAGCTGGACCATGTGCGGTCCCTCAGCCTCACCCGGGGCGAAAGCACCTGGCTAAGGGGGAACACCTTCTACGGCAAGCGGCAGATGTTCCGGTCGGATTTCATGGAGTGGTTCGAGGGGCTACGGCTGCCCGCCTACCACCTGGAAAAGCGCGACGGTCAGTTCGAACTGACCTTCGAGGGCCGCTGGCCCGAGGTGATGCTGTGGGAAATCCCGGCACTCGCTGTGCTGATGGAGCTGCGCAGCCGCGCGGTCCTGAACGACATGGGCAAGTTCGAGCTGCAGGTCCTGTACGCCCGCGCCATGACCCGCCTTTGGGAAAAGATCGAGCGGCTGCGCAAGATCGAAGGCCTGCGGATCGCCGATTTCGGCACCCGACGGCGGCACGGATTCCTCTGGCAAGATTGGGCGGTCCAGGCGATGCAGGAGGGGCTTGGGGCCAAGTTCATCGGCACATCCAACTGCCTGATCGCCAAGAACCGCGACGTCGAGGCCATTGGGACCAACGCGCATGAATTGCCGATGGTTTACAGTGCCTTGGCCGATACGGACGAGGAACTGCGCCAGGCCCCCTACCGCGTGCTCGCCGACTGGCAAGAAGAGCATGACCTGAAGAATGCCCCCGACTGGCTGGCGGGCTGGACCGGGATCCGCATAGACTCCGGCGATCCAGCGCAGGGGGCCGAGACGGCGATCCGCTGGTGGCAGGACCGCGGCGAGGACCCGACCAAGAAGCTGGTGATCTTCTCGGACGGTCTGGACGTCGAGAAAATCGAGGAGCTTTATGCCCGGTTCTACGGCCGGGTGAAGGTTTCTTTCGGCTGGGGCACGATGTTGACGAACGACTTTCGCGGTCTAGTCGCCGATGACGCGCTGGCCCCGTTCAGCCTGGTCTGCAAGGCGCTGTCGGCAAACAGGCGTCCAACGGTCAAACTGTCGGACAACCCGGCCAAGGCGATGGGGCCAAAGGACGAAATCGAGCGCTACAAGCGCGTCTTCGGAGTTGGTCAGCAGAAGGTGCTGGAAGTCGTAGTCTAGGCGATTGCGCGCAAGGGCGAAGCGATTTGCGCCCGTTCTTTCGCAAACAGGATTACCGTCGGCCAAGAACACGATCGGCGCAGGTGATGGCGCGGTGCAGATGACTTTGATGCACCGGATCACCGGGTCCCAGCCTTGGCATCGTCCAACCGACCGAGGCCAGCGTTCGGGAGAGCGTAAAGGCGTCCACCATGTCACGCTCGGTCGTGCCATAGCCCTGCATCAGCGCTTCGCGCAGCTGTGGGTGTTCGGGGTGCAAGACGGTCTGCACCAAGGCGGTTCCCAGGTCGTACAAACGAAAGCCAACGCCACTGTCGTCAAAGTCGATCAGGGATACCGAACGATCGTTCACTAACACATTCTCGCGCAAGACATCGGCGTGGATCAGACCGATGTCGCCCGCCAACCGCTCGCGCAGGGCATCACGGGCGCGGATCAGCGTGGTGCGCTGGTCGGCGCTGGCGGCGGGATGATCCCAGAACCTGCCCCAAAGCGGAGCCTCGCCCACCAGCCCGTCCCGGTCCCAGCTTGGCCGGGTGAAATCCGCAGGCAAGGTCAGGGCGTCTGTCGCCCGATGCACCCGGGCCAGAAGCGACCCCAGCGCCTGATACAGGTCCAGCACCTCGGCCAGGGGTCGGTCGAACGGCTGCGCGGCCTCACCCAGCGCGGCACCCTCAAGCCAGGCGATGGCCGAGGCGTGGCGGCCGTCCGGCAGCGCGACCAGCAGCGCCCCGTCCAGCGCGGGCAGCGCGGCGGGAACCGGCAGGCCCGCCCGGGCCAAAGCCCCACACCACCACAGTTCCGACCGAATGGCATCCGCCGACTGATAGCCCGCCCGATGCAGCCGCAGTGCCGCTTGGTCGCCGGACGGCAGGGCCATTTCCAGAACCTGGTTCTCGCGGTCGCGCAAGCTGCGCAGGATGCGTCCGCCCCACTGGCGCGCCGCATGTTCGGCGGGGGTCATTCCTCCTCACCCACCTTGCCGCGCAGCGCCTTGACCGCTCCGCGCGCCGTCTTGGCGGCCACGCGGCGGCGCTGGCTGCCCAGCGTGGGCTTGGTTGCAATCCGCCGCTTGGGGGCCACCAGCGCGGCGCGGATCAGTTCCACCAGCCTTTCGCGGGCGATGTCCCGATTGCGGGCCTGGCTGCGAGTTTCGTCCACCTGCAGGACGATGGCGCCTTCCGTCGTCCACCGTCGCCCGGCGAGTTTCTTCAGCCGCGCCTTGACCCCCGGGGCCAGATGCGGCGACCGTTCCGCCTCGAACCGCAATTCGACGGCGGTCGAAACCTTGTTGACATTCTGCCCGCCGGGACCGGACGCCCGCATGAAGCTTTCGGACAATTCCCATTCGGCAATGGCTAGGGTTTCGGTGACATGCAGCATATCAGCAGGATATTCGACGGTGCAAAATAGAGAAAGGGTTGCCCTGCTCCGGCAACCCTTTCCGAGATCCAAGGAGATGGGCCAGTTAGGCATCCAAATCCAATCGGTGGTCTATTTTCCAGGGGCTGCCCTTAGAAAATACTCCCTCCGACTGTCCCGACACCTCTCTCCAATATCACTCTAGACACTGGATCACCTCCTTTCAAAAAGTTGCCGATATGGGAATCGTGACACAGATTTTGTGTTTGTCAAAACAAATCACGCAACCTTTGCCGCGATCCGGGCAACTGCCCAACGAAACGGCACAAGCGCCAACAGCGCCATTGCCAGCTTGACCAGCCAGTCGCCCACCGCCAGCGACACCCAGAACGGCGCCGTCGGACCAAGCCCCAGAAGTGGTGCGGGCGCCGTGGCCCAGCTGACGTCATTGGCAGGCTCGATGAAGGTCATCACGGCCGAGAAGGCGACCGTGAAGAAGATAAGCGTGTCGAGCGTCGAAGAGACCAGCGTCGAGACCAGTGGCGCGCGCCACCATGCTCCCTGCCGCAGGCGGTTGAACACCGCGATGTCCAGAAGCTGGGCGCAAAGGAACGCAAGGCCCGATGCCAATGCGATGCGAAAGGTGACCAGCGGTCCGAACTCGCCCATCACCTGCGTGCCAACAAAGGAACAGAGGACGCCCACCGCAAAGCCCGCCAGCACCACGCGGCGAGCGGTGGCAGGGCCTTCCAGCCGGTTCACCAGATCGGTGACCAGAAAGGCGAAAGGGTAAGTGAGCGCGCCCCAGGTCAGGAACGCGCCAAGCGGCACTTGGACAAGGATGTTCGAAGCGACGACAATCGTCGCCATGGCGATGACGCCGGGCAGAAGGATGCGCATGTTGCTTTCCGTTTTGACAAGGTCGCGGAGACTTGGCCCCCGACGGGGACGGGGGCGGGCTATACCTGCGCGGCCTTCCTGTCAATCTGCGGCAAGCACGCCCTGGCATTGCTTTGGCAAGTCGGCCATCGTGAATTCGCGCGGGCCTTTCTTGCGCGGCGCATCCTCGTCCTTGGGCTTCTTGCCGTCCGATTTCGGCGGGTCGAGGTAGTCGGTCACCCACCACATCAGAGTCTCGTCGCAGCCGTCGCCATTTTTGGACAGTTCTGCCACCGTTGGCGTCTGCGTCTCGCACAGCCGCGCGCCCTTGGGGCATTTCAGGCGGACATGGAAATGCGTGTCATGGCCCGCCACGGGGCGGATCTTCTGCAACCACTTCTTGTCCTTGGCGGTGGCGGACTTGCACATCTCGATCTTCACCGCCGCCGCGACAAAGATGCGGTCCACCCGAGGGTCGCTGGCCGCCTCTTTCAGCAGGCGGTGATGCACCTTGGTCCAGTTCTCGGTGACCGACCGCTGGTCGGCCGACCGCACCGGAATGCTGCTGATCTCTTCCCGCTCGGCCTCGCTCAGGCCAAGACTGCGCGGCGGCAGCATCCAGATGTCGGCATCGAGGCCGATCTGGTGGCTGGCATGACCTGACGTCATCGGCCCACCGCGCGGCTGGCTGATGTCGCCGATGTAAAGTCCCTGGCCAAAGCCGATGTCGCGGGCGGTCTGCGACAAGTCCATCAGGTACTGGATCATCACCGGCTGGCCGAAGTTGCGGTTCCGGCTAAGGCGCATCGCCTGCCAGGTCGGCCCGGTTTCCGGCAGCTCTACCAGACCCGCGGCACAGCCCCTTGCGTAACTGCCTATCGGCATCGCGTCCTGACTGGACGGCGCGTCCATTGCCCCGAACAGCTTGTTGGCCAGCTTTTCGGCCTGGGCCGGGGCGGACAGGAGGGTTGCCCCGACAATGAACGCGGCAAGAGTGCGAAGGATCATCTGGTCTGCTCGCCTTTTGGATTGACCCAGATTAGCAGGACCAGGCCAATCAGGAATAGTGCGATCAGCGGCGAAAACCCGATGCGCTGCGAACCGCTTAGCCCGGTGACAAGGGCAATAAGCGCCGGGGCAATGAAACTGGCCACCTTGCCGGACAGGGCATATAGCCCGAAAGCCTCGGTCGCGCGGTCAGGCGTGGTGTGGCGCACCATCATGGTCCGGCTGGCCGCCTGCAGCGCCCCGCCCGCCGCCCCGATCAGCGCGCCGCAAACAAACAGGATCTGGTCCGATGCCTTTCCTGCCGGATCAAGGGCGATGCCCCAGATCTGTTCGCGGGTCATGCCAACCAGCACGCTGCAGACCAGGATCAGCACGACGATGGATACGGCAATTACCGGTTTCGGCCCCAGCGCCCGGTCGATCTTGCCCCCGATCCACGAGGCGAAGACGGCGGTCGCCGCGCCCACAATGCCGAAGATCCCGATCTGGCCGATGCTCCACCCAAGGACACCCTTCGCATAGACCCCGCCAAACGCGTAAAGCGCGTTCAGTGCGTCGCGGTAAAGAAGGGAAGATAGGAGATAAGCCTTCAGACTGTCGCGAAACCGGAGCGACGCCAGAAGATGCTTTACCGCGGTCACTGCCCGGCCCAGGCCAATCGAGGCCGCCTGCGTGCGCGGCTCTTTCACCCAGAGAAAGAAGGGCAGCATAAAGACAACGTACCATAGGGCGACGAACGGCCCCACGAACCGGGTGCCGACCTGTGTCTCTGCGTCTTCGCCCAAGAGCGGCGACAGGCCCAGATAGGTGCGCCCGGTTTCATGGTTCGAGACGAAGAAGCCCAGCATGATCACCAGCGCAATCAGCCCACCCAGATAGCCGAAGGCAAAGCCCGAGCCGGAAATCGCCCCCATCTCGTCATGGTCGGTCAGGCTTGGCATCAGGGCGTTGGTGAAGATGGTTGCGAACTCCATTCCGATGAAGCCCAGTCCGAAAAAGGCCACTGCCCAGAACAGCGTTTCGATCCCGCCGCCTGGGGCAACCCACCATAGGGCCGAAGCTCCGACCACGTAGAAGACCGAGAACGTCCAGACCCAGACCAGCCGCCGCCCGGTGCTGTCGGCCATCGCGCCCAGGATCGGGGCGAAAATGGCGATCAGGACGGAACTGGCGGCGATGCCCCAGCCCCAAAAGCTTTGCGCCGCGGCAGCCGCTGCGTCCGGGTCCAACCCCTCGCCCATGTAGTAGCCGATGGCGATCTCGGTGAAGTACGGGCCGAATATGAACGTCAGCAGCAGCGTGTTGTAAGGCTGGCTGGCCCAGTCAAAGAAGAACCAGCCCCAGATGCGTTTCCGACTGCCGACCATGCCCTGCCTCGCGGTTTTTCCGAAGTGAACCCGGAAACCGCCTCTGGCGCAAGCGGTGGCTCAGCGGGCGGGCGGCCAGGGGCGGGTCGCCTCGGCCCCAGTCCAGGCCAGAACCCAGTCAGGCAAGGGTGGGCTTTTGGGCGAAACGCCCATGGCCGTGGCCAGTTCGCGCGGCGGAACCATGCCCGCCTTCGACACGATTGCCGACCGGATCAGTGCCTGCGACGTGCAATCCTCTCCGGCCCACATCGACTGGTCCATGTAAAGGAAGCGTTCGTCCCAGCCCAGACAGCGCGTGTGCATTGCCAGGCGCGTGAACATCGTCACTCGCTTGCGGTATCGGACCGATGATCCTGCAACCGTCAAGCCCCAGCGCTTGGCTCGCAGCAGCCGCTCTACGCCGGTCCGACGGGCCAACGGCAGTCGACCTAGGTCGTAGAGCGTCAATGTGCGGCCATTGTTCAACTCGATCCAGGGGTCAAGATCCCAGGGCCAGCAGATATGTTGGCTGACATGAGTTTCGAAGAGGCCAAGCGGCGGCAGGCGGCGCACCTCTGCCATTGCCTTGATCATGCGCAGGAAAGGATACATTACCACCTCCGGTTCATCCCGCGCTGGGTGGCCTGCCTTGCCCTGCCCGTCAAGCGTAACGCTGCGTGGGCCATTGCGGAACCCGGGCCTGCGGTCTAGCTAGGGACAAGACCCGCTGAACGGTGACATCCGATGATTGCGCTGCGCGATACCCTGCTTCTGATCCTGAACATCGCCTATTTCCTCGTGCTGTTGCATTTCATCCTGTCTTGGTTGGTCAGCTTTCAGGTGCTGAACATGCGCCAGCCCCTTGTTGCGCAAGTCTGGAACGGGCTGAACGGGCTTTTGCAGCCGGTCTACGGGCGGATCCGCCGGGTCATTCCGCCGATTTCCGGCATCGATTTCTCGCCGATCATCGTCATCATCGCCATCTACTTCCTGCAGCGGCTTGTTGCGACGCAGGTCGGGTAGGCCAGCTGCCGCCCCATGGACCAAGCGGCCCGGCTTCTGCAGTCTGTCTTCGGCTTTCCCGATTTCCGCCCGGGTCAGGCCGAGATTGTGGACGCCGTGCTCTCGGGCAGGAACACACTCGCCATCATGCCCACGGGGGGCGGCAAGTCGCTCTGCTTTCAGCTGCCGGCTCTGTGCCGGGACGGGGTGACTGTGGTGATTTCTCCCTTGATCGCCCTGATGCGGGATCAGGTGCGCGCCTTGCGTGCCGCCGGGGTCGAGGCTGGGGCGCTGACCTCCGGCAACACCGAGGAAGAGACCGAGGCCGTCTTTCAGGCCATCGACGAGGGCCGACTGAAGCTGCTTTATATGGCGCCCGAACGGTTGGCCTCGGGCGGGGCCGTGGCCTTGCTGCGGCGGGCGCGCTGCAGCCTCATCGCGGTGGATGAGGCGCACTGCGTCAGTCAATGGGGGCATGACTTCCGGCCGGACTACTTGCGGATTGGCGAGTTGCGGCGGGCGCTGAAGGTTCCCCTGGCCGCCTTTACCGCGACGGCCGACGAAGAGACCCGGAGCGAGATCGTCGCGCGCTTGTTCGATGGCGAACCGCCCGCGACTTTCCTGCGCGGCTTCGACCGGCCGAACATCCATTTGGCCTTTGCGGTTAAATCCGGTCCACGCGACCAGATCCTGCGCTTTGCCGCTGCCCGGAAGGGACAGTCCGGCATCGTCTACTGTGGAACACGTGCCAAGACCGAGGTTCTGGCCCAGGCTCTGCGCGAGGCGGGTCATGCGGCGATTGCCTACCATGGCGGTCTGGAGGCGGATGAACGGCGGCGTGTAGAGACCCGCTTTCAGCGCGACGACGGACTGATTGTCGTGGCGACAATTGCGTTCGGCATGGGGATCGACAAGCCTGACATCCGCTGGGTGGCGCATGCCGATCTGCCAAAATCGATCGAGGCCTATTACCAGGAAATCGGTCGTGCGGGCCGCGATGGACTTTCGGCCGAGACGCTGACTCTTTATGGTCCGGACGATATCCGCCTGCGCCGCAGCCAGATTGACGAGGGTGCGGCCCCACCCGATCGCAAGGCCGCCGACCATGCCAGGCTGAATGCGCTCCTCGGTCTGGCGGAGGCGCTGGCCTGCCGCCGTCAGGTGCTCTTGGGTTACTTCGGCGAGCAGTCCCAACCCTGCGGCAACTGTGATCTCTGCGACCGTCCGGCACAAGTGTTCGATGCGACCGAAGCGGTCCGCAAGGCGCTTTCAGCGATCCTGCGGACGGGAGAATGGTTCGGGGCCGGGCACCTGATCGACATTCTCACCGGGCACGCCACCGAAAAGGTCCGGGAGAAGGGCCACGATCAGCTTCCGACCTTCGCGGTGGGACGTGAACTGTCCAAACCCGCCTGGGGCGCGGTCTTCCGGCAAATGATGGGTCGCGACCTCGTCCGGCCGGACCCGGACCGCCATGGCGCGCTGCGGATGACCGAGGCGGCGCGGCCGGTCCTGCGGGGCGAAGCGACGGTCACCCTTCGCAAGGATACGATCGCGGTGGCTGGCGAGCGGGAGGCTGTGGTCCGTACGCAGGTGGCGGATGAAGACCTGGGCTTGCTGGCCAAGCTGAAGGCGCGGCGACGGGCTCTGGCCGAGGCGCAAAACGTGCCGGCCTATGTGGTATTCCCCGATCGGACACTGATCGAGATGGCGGAGAAGAAACCCGCGACACTGGACCAGATGGCAGAGATCACCGGGGTCGGCGCCCGCAAGCTGGAAAGCTATGGCGCGGCGTTTCTTGAGATCATCACTGGCACAGGAGAAAGCCTGCATCCGGCGCGGATGAAGCTGGCGGGACGTCCGGAAGGGGCGCTCTTCGACCGGCTGGCAGAGGTTCAGCTGACACTTGCCCGAGGCGAGGAGGGGACGGGCAAGTATCTGACCTGCACCCATTCCACCCTCCGGGCCATTGCCGAGCGACGACCATCGACACTGACCGAGCTGGCGGGCCTGCAAGGAATGACCGACCAGAAGATTGAGCGGTTCGGCGAGGCCTTCCTGGCTGTCCTGCGCGCGGAATGACGACCTGTCCACGCGTGGACAGCCAAGTCTGATCGTTTAAAATCAGAAAGTTAGCTGTGGACGTTTACAATTTGGCAAGGTTTTCATCCGGATTGCGGGGTGGTGCGGCGACCAATCGCGCGCCTTCGGCGCAAGCCTTTTGTCTAGCCTCTGGCTTGCGGCCAACCGGCTCGGGTCGCCAGGGGCGCTGCGCGCCCTTGGACCCCGGAAGGTGCCTATCGTCAGGCATATCAGACTCGATCAGGCGGCATCGACCGTTGCAGTGACCGGAGGGCGCACTTCGGGAGGACAGAATTCGGCCAACACGCCCTCGATCGCGGCCTTTCGCAGAGGCTTGGTCAGATAGCGGTCGATCCCGGCGGCCAGGATCCCCTCAGCGTCGCCATCCATGGCATGGGCAGTCAGCGCGACGATGGGCACCGTCGATCCAAGCGCGCGGATGGCGCGGGCTGCTTCCTTTCCGTCCATCTCGGGCATCGAGATGTCCATGAAGATCAGGTCTGGTCGGAAGCTTTGGAACAACTCGACCGCAATGCGGCCATTGTCGGCAAAGACCAGCTCGATATCCATCTCGCGCACCATCTTCTGAAAGACGAGCTGATTAGTGCGGTTGTCTTCGGCCGCAAGCACCCGCATCTGGCGGAGGTCAACCGGTGTGGTCGGCGAGGCTTCGGGCACCACCGGGGCAACTGGGGCTGTCAGCGATTGCAGATGGCGATACAGGTCCGACCGCAGGATCGGCTTTTGCAGCACAGCCGCAAAATCCTGGCTTATGGTGCCCAGCCCAGAGGGATTGGAGCTGAGCAGGATGACGGGCAGTGTATGGCCCGCCACACGGATCGCATCGAGCAGCTGGACCCCGTCCATATCCGGCATGGCATGATCGGTTAGCACCACATCATAGGCCGGGTCGATTGCGAGATGCTCCAAAGCCTCGGGGGCAGAGCGACAGAGCGTCACTTCGATGCCGCAGGGGGTCAACTGCCGTTCCAGGATGGTCCGGTTGATGAATTGATCATCGACCGCGATGACCCGCTTGACCAGAACCGGAACCTGAATTGGACCCGAGTCTTCTGCCACAGGCAGGCTGATGCGGAAACCGAAGCTGGAGCCTTCGCCCAGCGTGCTGTCGACCCAGACGCTGCCGCCCATGTGTTCGATCAGGCGTCGGGTGATCGCAAGTCCGAGACCCGTGCCTTCAAACTTGCGGTTCCGCTCATCCTCGACCTGGTTGAATTCGCCGAAGATGTGGTCGAGGTATTCCGGCGCGATACCGATGCCGGTGTCCTCGACCGTGACATGCAGGGTCTGGCTGCCGTCTTCGGCATCTACGCCCACGACGCGGGTCAAGACGTGGCCCTTTTCAGTGAATTTCACGGCATTGCCGATGAGGTTTGTCAGCACTTGCCGCAACCGCCCCGGATCGCCGACGAAACGGGTGGGGAGGAACATGTCGAAATCGATCATCAGGTCGATGCCCTTTTCCCGCGCGCGGGGCTGAAGAAGCATCGTGACCTCGTGGATCGTGCGTTCCAGATCGAAGGGCTCGGGGCGGAGCGTCAGGCGCTCCGCCTCGATCTTCGAATAGTCTAGGATGTCGTTGATGATGACGAGAAGCGCCTCGCCAGACGAACGGATCGTCTCGGCAAAGAGGCGCTGTTCTTCGGTGAGCGCGGTGTCGCAGAGAAGTTCGGCCATGCCGACAACCCCGTTCATCGGTGTGCGGATCTCGTGGGACATGTTGGCCAGGAAGGCTGATTTTGCGCGGCTTGCGGCCTCGGCTGCCTTGCGGGCGGCTTCGAGCTGCAGTTGCTGTTCCTTAAGCTGGGTGATGTCCACCCGCAGGCCGACCCGTCCGCCATCGGGTGTTGCATGGTCGCTTTCAATGATGGTTCGCCCCCCGGCGAGGCTGGTTTCGCTGGAACTGTTGGCGTCACGGAACTGGGACAGGCGGCCGTGCAGCCATTCCTCCTCTTGCCCCATGGCATCGGGAATGTAGTTGTGCTTGAGGCCATGGCGCAGAAGGTCTTCAAACTTGACGCCGGGCTGCATGATGGGTGCGGTTTCCGCAAAGAGCTCGCGGTAGCGCTTGTTGCAGGTCAGAAGCCGTTCATCCCGGTCGAACAGGACAAATCCGTCAGGCAGCGCGTCAATCGCGGCCCAGATGCGCATCTGATCGGTGATGTCCATGGCAAGGCAGACCAAGTCGCCATCGCGCGCGCGGCGTTCCTGCACTTTTACCCAAGAGCCGTTGCGCAGTTTCACAGTAATCGGTTCGATCGGATCGCCGTCCAGCCTGCGCATCATGCGGGCAACGAAATCATCCGGTGCCTCGTCCCCAAGATCGATCACGCCATGTGCCGCAATGCGTATCATCTCGTCATAGGGAAAGCCGGGGGCGATCGTCCGGTTGCCAAGCGGCGCAAGCCAGGCCCGGTTCGCGCTGACCAGCCGACGGGCGCTGTCGAACACGGCAAACCCGTCGTTGATCGTCTCGATCGAGTCCCACAGGCGGCGTTCGGCCATCACGGCGGCCGTATGGGCCTTGTCCAGATCCTCGACAAAGCGGTGATTCTGGGTTTTCAGCGCCTCGGCCTCGGTCAGGGCAGATCGGACGACCTGGCGCTGTTCGACGATCTGGTCGGAAAGCGCGCGGGCATGGATCGCCAGCTTTTCGTTTGCCGCGAACAATTCGCGGCTTTTCTGTTCCAGAAGGCGTTCGGCGGCCAGCCTGCCCCGCCGTTCCCTGACCAGACGTTCCGAAAGTTCCATCGCTTCCCAGCCACACACCCTGCGCCGCCAGACCGTAGGTCCGGTTTACGGGACTACCCTGCCCGGTCGAAGTGAACCAACACTTAACGGCGACGCGGCTCCCTCTGGTCTTGCAAGCTTGGGCAGGGGCGTGCGACATTTCTGCTATCCATCAGGGAGGCTATTTCGATGCGCTCGTTTCAGAAATCTGCATTGGTCGCCGTTTTCTTGGGCATCGCAAGCCAGGCTTTGGCGCAAGACCTTGTGCCGGAACGCCGTGTGGTCGTGACCCAGGACCAGGATCTGCCGGGCGGTGATATTGCCAGCATCTTCGACACCACGATCGAGGCCTGCGAGCGGGCCGCCCTGACCAATCCGCGCAGCACGGCCTATGTCTACAACACGCGGAACGGGTCGTGCTTCGTCAAGGCCTCTCCGGGCGAGGGGGTGTTCTTCGCCGGGGCCTTTGCGGCCCAGGTGATCGAGGGCGATCCAGGCGTTCGGGCAGCGGCAGAGACGCGCCGGGCGGAACTGGGGTTCCTGATGGATTGGGACATCACCCCGGCCTATGACCAAGCGGTCGCGCTGGGGCGACAGCACACGACCGGACCCTGGACTGCCGAAGAGCATATGGCCGAGGCGGCCGCCGCAGAAGGGCGGGGCGACTGGGCTGGCGCGGCGGCCTTCACGGGTGCGGCGCTGAACCTGACGGATGACCCGGCGATGTGGGGCGACTATGCGCGCCGGTCGCTTGAGGCCGGGAAGGCGGATGCGAACCAGCAGTGGTTCTTCTTCACCCAGGCCTTCAATGCCTCGATCAACGCCTATCTGCGGGCCGAGAACCCGGCGTTGCGGCATTCGATCCTGGTCGTCATGGGCGATGTGCTGGAGCGCAATGGACGCGGCCGCGATACGGTCAGCGCGCTGCGGCTGGCCCAATCCCTGCAGGAGCGCACGGATACGGCGGCGCTCTTGAATAATGCCATCGGCAAGTATGGCTTCCGGATCAGCGAGACGGTGGTGCAGTCCGACCTGGCCCGCCCCAGGATCTGCGCGACGTTCTCGGAGGACCTGGTGGCGTCGGGCGTGGATTATTCGTCCTTCGTCCAGTTGAACGACCCCGGCCTGGCGGTGGAAAACGGCGGCTGGCGGCAGCTGTGCGTCGCGGGGCTGGAGCATGGCAAGCGCTATACGGTGACCTTCCGCGAGGGGCTGCCGGCGGCGGACGGTCAGACCATGGCCAAATCGGTCGAGATCACGCAATACATCCGTGACCGGGCTCCCGGGGTAAAATTTCCGGGCCGGGGCTATGTGCTGCCGAAGGCGGGTGATCCGGCGTTGCCGGTCGAAACGGTGAACACCGAGAAGCTGGACCTGGAGCTGTTCCGGGTGACTGACCGGAACCTCCTCCGCTCGATCCAGGACTACTATTTCGGCGCGCCGATCAACGTCTATTCCGAGGAATACTTCGCGGACACGGTGGGCGAAAGCCTGTGGACCGGGTCCGCGACCGTGGGCCAGGAGGTCAACAAGGACGTCACCACCCGCCTGCCGATGGGCGAGGCGCTTGAGGGCCTGCCTGCGGGCATCTATGCGCTTAAGGCGGCGGTGCCGGGCGTGGACCAGTACAACATTCCGCCCGCATGGCAGTGGTTTGTGATTTCTGACCTTGGGGTCACCACGATGTCGGGGACCGACGGGCTGCATGTCTTTGTCCGCTCGTTGGGCACGGCGGGGGCGAAGCCAGGCGTAACGGTGGAATTGCTGAACCGCGCCAACACGGTCTTGGGCACGGCCACAACGGATGAGCAGGGCTATGCGCGGTTCGATGCGGGCCTGACGCGGGGGACGGGCGGGTCTGCCCCGGCGATGGTGGTGGTCAAGGAGGCGGATCAGGATATCGCCTTCCTGTCGCTGACCGATCCAGAGTTCGACCTGTCCGACCGTGGAGTCGAGGGCCGCGAGGCGTCACCTCCGGTGGACGTGTTCGTTACGACTGACCGCGGGGCCTACCGGGCCGGGGAGACGGTCTATGTGACCGCGCTCGCCCGGGATGCGGAACAGGCAGCCGTCGAAGGGTTGCCCCTTACGGCGGTCTGGAAGCGGCCTGACGGCGTAGAATATGCGCGTGCCGTGGTGAACGACTGGGGCGGCGGCTACGTTTTCACGCAAGTCGTCGCAGGGTCCGCACCAAGGGGCGTCTGGCGGCTGGAGATGTTTGCCGATCTGGAAGGTCCGCCCTTGGCGTCGAAGACGTTCCTGGTCGAGGACTTTCTGCCGGAACGCATCGACTTTGACCTGACGCTGGCGGATGCGGCCTTGCTGGTCGGGGAGGACTCAGCGGTCGATCTGACGGTAGCGGCCAAGTATCTGTTCGGAGCACCCGGCGCGGGGCTTGCCATAGAGGGCGAAGTTCTTCTGCGTGCGGCGGAGGGGCTGGAAGCCTTCCCCGGTTACGTCTTCGGGCGGCATGACCAACCCTTCAGCGCGCAGATGTCGTCGCTGAACGGCGGCGAGACGGACGAGGCAGGAAACGCCACAATTCCGGTCTTCCTGCCGGTGATCGAGGATCCGCACCGCCCACTGGAAGCCCGCGTGACGATCCGCGTGGCCGAGGGCTCGGGCCGCCCGGTGGAACGGCAGGTGACCAAGGCAGTGACTTCGGCGGAACCGATGATCGGGGTCAAGCCGCTCTTCGACGGCGTGGTCGGCGAAGGCAGCGAGGCGCGGTTCCAACTGCTCGCCGTACAGAGTGAGGCGGCAGTGGCGCTGCCGGTGAAATGGACGGTCAGCCGCGTTCAGTACGACTACCAGTGGTACCAGAGCTACGGCAACTGGAGCTGGGAGCCGGTGGTCAGCCGCGAGGTCGTGGCCGAGGGTGCGGCGACCTTGGGGACCGCTCCGGTCGAGATTTCGGCGGGGGTGACCTGGGGAACCTATGAGATCCTGGTGACAGCAGCCGATGGCGGCAAGGCGGCCACGTCGATGGAGTTCTGGGCGGGCTGGTATGCCCCTGCAGATGCCAGCGCTACACCCGACACGCTGGAATTGTCGCTGGACAAGGAGGCCTATAAGCCCGGCGAGACCGCGACCCTGCGGATCGTGCCACGGGCAGCCGGGACGGCGCTGGTGACGGTGCTGTCGAACCGGCTGGTCGCCATGCAGGCCGTGGAGGTGAAGGAGGGTGAGAACCTGATCCAGCTGCCGGTCACCGATGAATGGGGCGCGGGGGTCTATGTGACGGCCTCGGTCCTGCGGCCGATGGACGTGGCGGCGGGCCGGAACCCGGCGCGGGCCTTGGGGCTGACCCATGCCAGCATCGACCCGGGCGCGCGGGCGCTGAAGGCGACGGTCGAGATGGCGGCAGAGGCTGCGCCTCGCGGGCCGCTGGATGTGGCGGTCAAGGTGGACGGCGTGGCGGCAGGCGAGACGGCCTATGTCACGATTGCCGCCGTTGATGTGGGCATCCTGAACCTGACCGGGTTCGAGGCGCCGGACCCGCAAGGCCATTACTTCGGCCAGCGGCGGCTGGGCGTCGGCATCCGCGACATCTATGGTCGTCTGATCGACGGGATGAACGGGGCGATGGGCGAGGTCCGCTCTGGCGGCGATGCGGGCGCGCAGGCGCGGTTGCAGGCGCCTCCGCCCACAGAGGAGCTGGTGGCCTATTTCACCGGGCCGGTGGAGGTGGGCGCGGATGGCTATGCGCGGACCACGTTCGACCTGCCGTCGTTCAACGGGACGGTGAAGGTGATGGCGGTCGCCTGGTCGAAGACCGGGGTTGGGCAGGCATCTGCGGAAGTGCTGGTGCGCGATCCGGTGGTGGTGACGGCCTCGGTGCCCCGCTTCCTGTCGCCGGGGGATGAGAGCCGCCTGCTTTTGGAGATTGTCCACGCCACCGGTCCTTCGGGCCGGATGAGCCTGGATGTGGTGGCGAACGGGCTGACGCTTGGCCAGGTGCCCTCGGGCTTTGATCTGGGCGACAAGGCAAAGGTGGAGTTCGAGGTGCCGGTGACGGCGGGCGCGGTGGGCGTGCAGACCATCGACATCAACCTGACGACTCCTGACGGGAAGGTCTTGAAGAAGGCCCTGACCATCCCCGTGCAAGTGAACGACCCGGAGGTCGCGCGGATCAGCCGGTTGGAGCTGGCAAGCGGGCAAAGCTTCACCTTCGACGGCAATGTCTTTGCGGGCCTCGTCGAAGGCTCGGGCAAGGCGACGATGGCGGTGGGGCCATTGGCGCGGCTGAATGCTCCGGGTCTTCTGGCGGCCTTGGACCGCTATCCCTATGGCTGCACCGAGCAGATGACGAGCCGTGCGCTGCCGCTGCTTTACTTCGATGAAGTGGCGCGGGTGATGGACCTGGAGGGCGATGCCGAGATCTCGGGCCGGATCAACGAGGCGATTGTCGAGATTCTGGCCAATCAAAGCTCGACCGGCGGGTTCGGCCTGTGGGGGCCCTATGAGGGCGACTTCTGGCTGGATGCCTTCGTCACCGACTTCTTGAGCCGAGCCAAGGCGCAGGGCTACGCGGTGCCGGACGTGGCGTTCAAGTCGGCGCTGGCGAACCTGCGCAACCAGGTGAACTATGCGCCCGACTTCAGCGCCGAGACCAACGGCGGCGGCGAGGCGCTGGCCTATGCGCTGATGGTCCTGGCGCGCGAGGGCGCGGCGGCGATCGGGGATCTGCGCTACTATGCCGACGTGAAGGGCGACGACTTCGCGACGCCTCTTGCGATGGGACAGGTGGGCGCGGCGCTGGCCAGCTATGGTGACCAGGCGCGGGCCGATGCGATGTTCCGCAAGGCCGTGGCGAAGATGGAGGCGCTTGCGCCCGAGGTCGGCCAGGTCTGGCGGGTGGACTATGGCACCCACTATCGCGATGCGGCCGCACTTCTGACGCTGGCGGTCGAGGCCGGGTCGAACGCGGTGGACCGCGAGGCGCTGACCGATGAACTTGCGGCGCGGGGCACGAACCTCTCGACGCAAGAGGCGACCTGGGCGCTTCTGGCCACGAACGCGCTGATCGACCGGCCCGGCGCAGAGGGCGTGACGGTGGACGGCAAACCCGCCGATGGGCCGCTGGTGCGCGTGCTGGACGCAGGCTCGGTCACGCCGGTCGTCGTGAAAAACGACGGGCCGGACACGACGATCACGGTGACGACCTACGGTGTGCCGTCCGAACCGGAACCGGCGGGCGGCAACGGCTATGCCATCACGCGGACCTACTACACGATGGACGGTCAGGAAGTGGCCCCGGGCAGTGTGGCGGCGGGGACACGGCTGGTGACAGTTCTTGAGGTCACGCCCTTCGGCTATGGCGAGGCGCGGCTGATGGTCAGTGACCCGCTGCCGGCAGGGTTCGAGATCGACAACCCGAACCTGATGTCGGCGGGCTCGACCTCGGAATTGTCGTGGCTTGATGCCCTGCAGGACGTGGCGCACAGCGAGTTTCGGCAGGACCGCTTCCTGACGGCGGTGGATTGGTCGTCGGACCAGTCGTTCCGGCTGGCCTATGTGGTTCGCGCCGTAAGCCCCGGGACGTTCCACCACCCGGCGGCCAGCGTCGAGGACATGTACCGCCCTGACTTCCGGGCGCGGAGCGAGACGGGCACGCTTACGATTACGAAGTGACGAAACGCTACAGGGCCCGGAATCAAGGCCGAAGGCCGCCGGGCCGCGCCCTCTCTCCCCCTTGGGAGGGCGCTCTGCGGCGTCAGTCACCCGAACTGCGGTGGGAGAAATTGCACCATAAAGCGCATACATCGACCGTTGCGGCGCCCACCCGAGGGAGAGCGCGGCCCGCTGTCGTGCTTTGCAGACATAAAACCGCTGGCCCGCAAGGCACCGGGGGCACCTGATGCGCGCACGCTGGTTCATTGGTCTCGCCCTTGGTCTCTGGCTAGCCGCGCTGGGCCGCGACCGGTTCGACGTCTGGATCGACGCGACCGTTTTGCCGCCCCTGGCGGTGGAAATGTCGGTCGAGGTCCTGGACCGCGACGGCGACCTTTTGCGGGCCTATACGGTGGCCGATGGCCGCTGGCGGCTGGCGCTGCCGCCGGACAAGGTGGACCCTCTCTACCTGCGGATTCTGCTGGCTTATGAGGACAAGCGGTTCCGCGATCATCCCGGGGTTGACCTGCGGTCGATGACGCGGGCCGTGCTTCAGGCGGTGTGGAACGGACGGGTCGTCTCTGGCGGATCGACCTTGACTATGCAGGTCGCCCGCCTGCTGGAGGAAGGGACGACTGGCGAAGTCGCGGGCAAGCTGCGTCAGATGCGTGTGGCGCTGGCGCTGGAGCGGCGGCTGACCAAGGACCAGATCCTGCAGCTTTACTTGCACCTGGCGCCCTTCGGCGGGAACCTCGAAGGCGTCCGCGCGGCCTCCATCAGCTATTTCGGCAAGGAACCCTGGCGCCTGACCCCAGCCGAGGCGGCACTTCTGGTGACCGGGCCGAGGCAGCGCGGAACCGGGTCCTCGCGCGGGCGGTCGGGGAAGGTGTCCTTGACCCAGAAGAGGCGGAAGCCGCGTTACGGGAAGAGGTGCCTGGCCTCAGGAAACCCTTCCCGGCCTTTGCCCCCCATCTGGCCGACCGCGCGCGGGCGGATCAGCCGCAGGTGGGGACCCACCACCTGACGCTTGAACGCGACCTGCAGAAAAAGCTGGAGGCGCTGGCGCTGGAGGCCGTGGAGGGCCGGGGGGACCGGTTGCAGGTGGCGATCCTGGTCGCGGACCATGGCTCGGGCGAGATCCTGGCCAGCGTCGGGTCGGCGGGATATCAGGCGGACCTGCGGCAGGGGTTTGTCGACATGACCCAGGCGCTGCGGTCGCCGGGGTCAACGCTGAAACCGCTCGTCTATGCGCTGGCCTTTGACGAGGGGCTAGGCCATCCCGAGACGATGATCGACGACAAGCCGATGGCGTTCGGCACCTATGCGCCGCAGAACTTTGACAAGCTTTACCTGGGCACGATCCGCATGCGCGAGGCGCTGCAACAGTCGCGCAATGTCCCCGTCGTGGCGCTGACCGAGGCAATTGGACCGGCCCGACTCATCTCGGCCATGGAAAAGGCGGGGATGAAGCCGGTGTTTCCGGGCGACCAACCGGGGCTGGCGATTGCGCTGGGGGGCGTGGGCGTGACACTCGGCGACATGGTGCAGCTTTACGTGGCGCTGGCGCGGGGCGGCGTAGTGCGACCGCTATCGTATCGGCTGGAGGCAGAGGTCGCAGAGGGGCAGCGGCTGGTGTCGGAGGTGGCGGCATGGCAGGTGGGGGATATCCTTGCGGGGCTGGCCCCACCGCCGGGGGCGCCTTCGAACCGGATGGCCTACAAGACCGGGACGTCCTATGGCCACCGCGATGCCTGGGCCATAGGATATGACGGGACGCATGTGGTGGGCGTCTGGATGGGCCGGGCGGATGGGACGCCGGTGCCGGGGGCCTTTGGGGCGGATGTGGCGGCGCCGGTCCTGTTCCAGGCCTTCAACCGGCTGAAGGGCAAGCTTGACCCGCAGCCGCCAGCGCCCGCCTCGACGCTGCTTGTGGCGAATGCCGAACTGCCGCAGCCCCTGCAGCGGTTCAAGTCCCGCAACGCGGTGTTCGAGGCCGAGCCGGATGCCCCCGCCGTGGCCTTCCCGCCCGATGGGGCCGAAGTGGAACTGCTGGCCTCGGGTCTGAAGGTGAAAGTCGCGGGCGGGACGGCGCCTTTCACCTGGCTGGCCGATGGGGTGCCGGTGGTCGTGGGCTCCGACGCGCGCGAGGCGATGCTGGCAATGCCGGGTGCGGGCTTCGTGACGCTGAGTGTGATCGACGCCGAGGGCAGGTCGGACCGGGTTCAGGTGCAGGTGCGGTAGTCCGGAGGCGTCTCTGGATCGTGGATCGCAGGGAACGCTCTAGTTGCGGTTCACGAGGCAGAATGCCAAGAGGCCGAACGCAGCAAGAAGCCCGAAGAACAAATTGGTTCTCCAGCGGAACCACCACTTGGCATAGGGAAAGTAGAACCTCTCCGAGAACCATTGAAACCAGTCCTGACGTCTTTGCACAGCCGTTAGCCCTGCCGATTTCTAGGACCGCTCGATAGCCAGCGCGATGCCCTGACCGCCACCGATGCACATGGTTATCAGGGCCGTACGCCCGCCCGTCCGTTCGAGCTCGTGCAGGGCCTTCACGACCAGGATCGAGCCCGTCGCGCCAACCGGGTGGCCAAGGGCGATGGCTCCGCCGTTCGGGTTGACTTTCTCCGGGTCAAGGTCCAGCTCGCGCGAGACGGCGAGCGCCTGCGCCGCAAAAGCCTCGTTCGATTCCACCACATCGAAGCTTTGTGGCTTGACCCCCATACGCTTGCACAGCGCCTGGATTGCTGGAACTGGGCCAATACCCATGACTTTCGGATCAACTCCGGCCAACGCATAACCCATTATCCTCGCGCGGGCGCCCTTGTCGGACCGTGACAGGACCAACGCCGCCGCGCCGTCGTTGATTCCCGAGGCATTGCCCGCCGTAACCGTGCCCTCTTTCTGGAAGGCCGGGCGAAGGCCCGCTAGCGCCTCGGCGCTGGTGGCTTTGGGGTGCTCGTCCACGGCAAAGGTCACTGGGCCTTTCTTGCCGCCGATCTCGATGGGCGCGATCTGGCTTTCGAACCGCCCCTCGGCAATCGCCCTTGCAGCCCGCGTCTGGGAAACCAGCGCGAAGGCGTCCTGGTCTTCGCGGGTGATTCCGTACCGGACGGCGACATTCTCGGCTGTCACCCCCATGTGGCCGGTGCCAAACGGGCAGGTCAACGCGCCGGTCATCATGTCAAGCGCGCGGGTGTCGCCCATCTTCTGCCCGAAGCGCGCGGAAGGCAGGATGTAGGGCGAGCGGCTCATGCACTCCGCCCCGCCTGCCAACGCCATCTCGGCATCACCCTGCTTCAGCGCCTGCACGGCAGAAACGATGGCCTGCGCGCCTGACCCGCAAAGGCGGTTGACGTTCATCGCCGGGGTGGTCTCGGGGATGCCCGCGTTCATCGCCATGACGCGGGACAGGTACATGTCGCGCGGCTCGGTGTTGATGACATGGCCCATGACGACCTGGCCGATCTCGCCCGCTTCGACGCCCGCGCGGGTCAGGGCTGCCTTCGCGGCATGGGTGGCGATGTCGATGGGCGACAGTCCAGCCAACGATCCGCCAAAGCTTCCAATGGCAGTACGAGCAGCGGACAGGATGTAGATGTCGGTCATGGCATTGCCTCCCTCGGTTTTGACCAGCATGCACCAGCCGTGCGCCTTGGCTTGGACGACGTCGCGTCACGGCTGCCATTGACATGCACCAACAGGCAGAGGAAGTCAGGCAGGCCAGCGGGAGACCTTCCTTGAAAGACCTGATCCAGGCCCAGGCGGGCCTTCTGTTCGCCGGGGTGGCAACCTTCATCATGATGGGCGCGGGACAGTCGCTGTATGGCCCGGCCCTGCCCGCCTTTTCCCGGATCTTCGCCGTCAGCCTGGCCGAGGCCGGAATGCTTGTCTCGGCGCATTGGGTGGGCTGCTTTTTCGGCGTGGGGTTCATGTTCCTGAAGGGCGCGCATGTCACGCCGCGCCATGCGCTGGCGGTCATGGCGGTGGGCGCGGGCATCGTCGCGCTTCTCGCCAACTGGCCGGTCACGCTGGCCGGAGCAGTGATCTTCGGCGCGGGCTATGGCATGTCGACCGCCGTCTTCAACCCCCGCGTCCTGCGCGCCTTCGGGACCTACGGGCCGTCAATGCTGTCGATGCTGAATGCGACCTTCGGCGTCGGCGCCATTGCAGCACCCTTGATCTTCGTCGCGCTCGGCAGCGACCCGGGCCTGTCCTTTGGCCTGACGGCGGCCTTTGCAGCGGCGGTCTGGCTGGCGGCGGGCGCGGCTGGTCGCGCGCCTGCGGCCCCGGCGGGAGAGACCAAGGCCTTCCGTCCGCATTGGCCGATCATGGGCTTCGGCGCGGTCGCCATCGGGCTTGAGGCCTGCCTGATCGGCCTTGGCCCCACCGCGCTGATCCGCGCCGGAGTGGCCGAGGCCACGGCGGCAGAACTCCTTAGCGCCTTCTTCGTCGTCTTCCTGCTGGCGCGCGTTGGGCTGATCTTCTTCGCCCACAGGATCGCGCCGTTCCTGCTTTACACGCTTGCAGTCTTGGCCACCGCCCTGTTTGCCCTTGGCGCGGTGTTCCTGTCGCCGGCGATCTTCTTCGTGGCCATCGGCGCGCCGGCCGGGATGTTCTTTCCCGGCTTCTACGTCACCGCCAGCGGCAAGATGGGCGAAGACCTGCGCGTGCCACCTACGATCATCGCCGCAGGCCTTGTCGGCGGGATCAGCGGCCCCCTGATCCTCGCCCCGCTGATGGAGCGGATGGGCGACCTTGGCTTTTTCCAGATACTCGCCGCGGTTACCCTGGGCTTAAGCGCGGCAGCGCTGGTATCCCTGCGCAAGATGCGGGTCTAGCGCCCCGCCTGCCATTCGGCGACCCAGTCGAGCGGATAGAGGAGCATCAGCACGTTCAGCGCCAGCCCGTCGCGGATCAGCCAGATCGTGACCCCCTCGAACAGCAGGATCAGCGCCACCGTGACCCAGACCGGCAGACGCGAGGCGAGGAAGAACCCCAGGATCATCGCGCCGATGTCGGCAACGACGTTCAGGACGCTGTCGCCGTAGTAATCCAGCGAGATCGTCACGGCCCGATAGCGTTCGATCACCGCGTCCGAATTCTCGACGATCTCCCAGGCCGCCTCGATCAGAGTGGCGATGGAAAGCCGCCAGCCAAAGGACAAGCGCCGCGCGACCAGCCAGAGAAGGCCGTAGAACAGGAAGCCGTGGATCACATGGCTGGGCGTGTACCAGTCGCTGATGTGCTGACTGTTCTCGGAACTCACCACCTGCCCGTGCCAAAGCTTGATATAGCCGCATTTGCAGATCGGCTCGCGCCCGATCAAGTAAAGGTAGGCAGCGGTCAGTAGGATTATCCCTACCACGACAAGGGCAGGCGAGATGCGTCTGATCATAGCGCAAAGGAATCACGGGTCGCGCGCCTGGTAAAGTGGAATGAGGACGACATGCTCAGATTGCTTGTGACTGTGGCCGTTGCCGTGCTGCCGGTCAGCGGAACCGCCTGCACCCTGCTTGCTCCCTTCGACATGGGTCAGATTGGCGGGGCCGAACTTGTGGTGGTCGGTGAAGTGACGGACTATGCAATGGTCGAAGGAACATGGAACGCCGCACTGGTCACGGTCCAAATCGACGAGACGCTGAAGGGGCGCGCGACGGGCGAGGTGACCTTCGTCTGGAACGGAGGTATGGCCCAGGGGCCGCATGAGGCGCGCGCCAAGGGCCGGGTGCTGATCGGCGCGATGGAGGGCGGCCGGATTGCGCTCAGCACGCTGGTACCCGACGAACGCCCGGACTTGCCTTCCATCATCCAGCCCTATTGTGGTGAAGTATGGATGCAGCCCGCCTCGCCCGCCGTGGTGAAAGCCGCACGAAAGGCCCTGGAATGACCGAAAAGAACCCCTGGCGTTATGGCCCCACTCGTGGCGAGTTGTGGTTCTGGCTTTGGGTTTCTGCCGGAGGGCTGGCGTTGACGGGCGTGGCGCTTGCCGTGCGTGGCATCCCGACTGGCCCGGCGATAGCAGAGGTCGTAGGGTTGGCCGGAGTGGTCTTCGGCTATCTCGGCGGGCGGTCGATCAAGCGTTTGATACGGCGCGAACACCCCTGACCTGAGCGCCTTGCGATTGCAGCGCCAGTCAGCGCGCAATCATCAGCCGCTGGCGGCCTTTTGGCGACAGCAGCGCGGCCTCGCGCCCTTCGATCACCACCGCAGACAGCGGCCCGCCATAGGCCGCGCCGCTATCGAGATTCAGCCGGTTGCCATAGTGCGTCGCCTGATCCAGCGCGGTGTGGCCATGTACGATCAGCGGGCCAAAGCTCGCCGTTTCCATCAGGAAGGGCTCGCGAATCCAGACGAGGTCGGTCTCGGTCTGGTCTTCCAGCGCAACGCCCGGGCGGATGCCCGCATGCACAAAGATGCAGTCCCCGGCCCGGTGCAGCACCGGACGCGTGGTCAGAAAGTCGACATGCGCCTGCGGCACAGCCGCGCGCGCCTCGGCATGCACCTTGTCGACCGGCCGGTCGCCCGCATTTGCCACGTCATAGGACCGAAGCGTATCGGCGCCACCAAGCCGCGGATGCAGCCAGGACAACTCTGCCCTCAGGCCCAATTCTGGCTCCCACGGATCGCGCAGGAACCGGGTGAACATCCGGTCATGGTTGCCTTTCAGGACAACCCAGTCCTTGCCCCCGGCAATGCCGTCGATCAGGAAATCGACCACCCCCCGGCTGTCCGGGCCACGGTCCACCAGGTCTCCGACATGGATCACCGGGCCGGGCCCATGGCGCGCCATGTCCTCGGCGATCAGGTCATGGGCCGCCTGCAGAAGGCCCAGGTGCCCGTGGATGTCGCCGATGGCGTAAAGATGCATGCGCCGGTTCCCCGTGGAAGCTCCCGGGGGCCGGGCCCCGGACCCCCGGGATATTTGCGCAAAGATGAAAGGGCAAGAGTGGTCAGGCCTCGGGATCGGACAGCATCCGATAGCTCTCGAAACCGATGTCGCCAGACCAGCGCCACGTCGCAAGGAAGCCATCGGGGCCTGCGCGCATGGCGTGGGGCAGGTTCGGCGGATGATGGATGGGGTCCGCGAGGCTGGTCTGGAAACGGCGCTCGCCCGCCTGCCAGTGGGCAGTGCCAGCGAGGAGCGTGTAGGTCTCGGCTGCGTTGTGGGCGTGAAGGGGGTAGTAGCTGCAAGGCGCCTGGTAGAAGAGGCCGAAGAGGAGCGTGTCGGACGGGACCCTCGCCCCGGGGCCGAGGAGCGTGACGATGGACTTGATCGTGCGGAGCTGGTCGGGCTGTCGGGCGGCGATGGGGCTGTCCTGCCAAGGGAGCCACTGGTGGGCGGCCTGGATCAGGCGGGCGGCGGGGTGACCTGGGAGGCTTGCCGCGTGGAGGATGCCGGGGGAGAGTGCGGAGGGGGGTTGCTCCGGGAAGTCGGTGGTCGCGGCGGCGCGGAGGGCTGCGGCGGTAGCCTGGGCTTCGGGGCGCTGCTCGGTTGCGGTAAGGTCGGCCAAGGCGTGGAGGAGGTCGGGGAGGAGCATGGGGGTCTCGGCCAGGCGGGGTGCCCGGCCGAGGCAGGATTTCTTAGGCGACGTCGAACTGCAAGGCCTTGACCTGCTGGAACATGCCGGTGCCTTCCAGCGTCTCGATCACCTTGGGGTCAATCGGCTGGTCAAGGTAGAGGATCGCGATCGCGTCCTGACCCACGCCGGACCGTCCAAGGGTGAAGTTCGCGATGTTGACGTTGTTCTTGCCCATCGTCATGCCGAGAAGGCCGATGATGCCCGGCACATCCTCGTTCGTGGTGTAAAGCATGTGCTGACCGATCTCGGCGTCGATGTTGATGCCCTTGATCTGGATGAAGCGGGGCTTGCCATCGCTGAAGCAGGTGCCCGCGACCGAGCGTTCGCGCTTGTCCGTCACCATCGTCACCTTGATGTAAGCGTCGAAGACCCCGGTCTTCTCCTGCCGGGTGGTGGAGATCTGGATGCCCTTGTCCTTGGCGACCACGGGGGCCGAGACGAGGTTGACGTCCGGGTTGTGTGCCTTCAGCACGCCCGCAATCACCGCCTGGTTCAGCGCGGCGAGGTTCATATTGGCGACGCTGCCGTCATAAAGGATGTTGATCGCCTTGATCGGCTCGTCCGTCATCTGGCCGATGAAGCTGCCAAGGTGGCTGGCGGCTGGCAAGCTTGATCCAGGGGCCCATGACGGCGGCCTCTTCGGCGGTGACGTTCGGCATGTTCAGCGCGTTCTGGACGGCGCCGGTCAGCAGGTAGTCCGACATCTGCTCGGCCACCTGCAGCGCGACGTTCTCCTGCGCTTCGGTGGTCGAGGCGCCGAGGTGCGGGGTGCAGACCACGTTCGGGTGGTTGAAGAGCGGGTT
>JALOTD010000142.1 GCA_025458105.1 Tabrizicola sp.
GATCGTGGCCTTCGTGATGATCAGCCTTCTGTTCCTCGTCTACGGCGACCGGAAGATCTGGGCGGCGGTGCAGATGCGGCGCGGCCCGAACGTGGTGGGGCCGTTCGGGCTCCTTCAGTCGGTGGCCGACGCGCTGAAATATGTGGTCAAGGAAATCGTGATCCCGGCGGGCGTCGACCGTCCGGTGTTTTTCCTCGCGCCGATGCTTTCCTTCGTGCTAGCGATCCTCGCCTGGGCGGTGATCCCCTTCGATGACGGCTGGGTACTGGCCAACATCAACGTGGCGATCCTGTTCGTCTTCGCCGTCTCCTCGCTTGAGGTCTACGGCGTCATCATGGGCGGCTGGGCGTCGAACTCGAAATACGCCTTCCTTGGAAGCTTGCGGTCGGCGGCGCAGATGATCTCTTACGAGGTGTCGCTGGGCCTGATCATCATCGGGGTCATCATTTCGACCGGTGCGATGAACTTCGGCGCCATCGTCGCCGCGCAGGACGGGGATTACGGGCTATTCAACTGGTACTGGCTGCCGCACCTGCCGATGGTCTTCCTGTTCTTCATCAGCGCCTTGGCCGAGACTAACCGCCCGCCCTTCGACCTGCCCGAGGCGGAATCCGAACTCGTCGCCGGGTTCATGGTGGAGTATTCCTCGACCCCCTACCTTCTGTTCATGGCCGGCGAATACATCGCGATCTTCCTGATGTGCGCGCTGATCAGCCTTCTGTTCTTCGGCGGCTGGCTGTCGCCGATCCCGGGGCTGGCCGATGGCTGGTGGTGGATGGTCGCCAAGATGTGGCTGTTCTTCTTCATGTTCGCCATGGTGAAGGCCATCGTCCCCCGCTACCGCTATGACCAGCTGATGCGGATCGGCTGGAAGGTCTTCCTGCCCATGTCGCTCGCCTGGGTGGTGATCGTGGCGTTCCTTGCGAAATTCGAAGTGCTTGGCGGCTTCTGGGCCCGCTGGGCGGTGGGGGGCTGATGCGGCTTTTGCCTTTCATCGCCGGGTGTGTCGTGTTTGCCGCCCATCAGGCCGCCGCACAAAGTGGCTGCACGATGGTTTCGGCAGATCTTGACCAGCATTATCGCGGGCTGGGCACGGCCGAAGGCACCGAGACGGCCGAGAAGCTGGGCAGTCTGGACGTGGATTTCATCCTGCAGCTTTACGCAGACGAGGCGCGCGAGGCGGCCAAGGCCCTTGATCGTGGCCGCGACTATGCGGACGAAGACATCGCTGTGCTGGACAACCTGACAGGCCTGATCGACTGCTTTGTCGGCGACGAGGACCGGCTTGTCTGGATCAACAGCGTCCAGATGCCCTTTCCCGAGCGTTTTGACCAAGACAACCGCGAGGCGCTGCTGACCGCGCTTTACGCAAAAGACCGGACAGCGCCCATCCTGCGCTGCATCAGAGGGGGGCAGTGCTGAAATGACCCAAATCGACTGGACCCGCGCCACGAAGTATTTCCTGCTGATGGACTTCATCAAGGGTTTCGGCCTGGGGATGAAATACTTCTTCGCGCCGAAATCGACGGTGAACTACCCGCATGAGAAGGGGCCCTTGTCGCCCCGCTTCCGCGGCGAACACGCGCTGCGCCGGTATCCGAACGGCGAGGAGCGCTGCATCGCCTGCAAGCTGTGCGAGGCGGTCTGCCCGGCGCAGGCCATCACCATCGACGCCGAACCGCGTGAGGACGGCTCGCGCCGCACCACGCGCTATGACATCGACATGACCAAGTGCATCTACTGCGGCTTCTGCCAAGAGGCCTGCCCCGTGGATGCCATCGTCGAAGGTCCGAACTTCGAATTCTCGACCGAGACGCGGGAAGAGCTGTTCTACACCAAGGAAAAACTCCTTGCGAACGGCGAGCGCTGGGAGGCCGAGATCGCCCGCAACCTTGAAATCGACGCGCCGTACCGGTGACCCCATGACCGACGACTTCGCCAAGATGTTTTCCGCCTGGATGGAGCAGGGCCAGAAGATGGCTTCTGCCTTCATGCCGGGCATGGAGAATTTTGACGCGAAGGCGATGGAAAAGTTCTTTCCGGCCATGCCGAAGGAACTCTTGGAGATGTGGTTCGGCAAGACCTTCAACCCCGAGGGCCTGGATGCCAGGACGCGGTTTCTGGTCACCATCGCGGCGCTGACGATGCTGGGGCCGGTGGGTGAGCCGCAACTGCGCCTGACGATCAAGAATGCCCTGTCTGCCGGGGCCACGAAACGCGAGATCGCTGAAGTGATCTGGCAGATGTCCATGTTCGGCGGGATGCCCGCCACGCAGAAGGCGCTGGAAGTTGCCCAGTCCGTCTTCGCTGAAACGCCTGAGGAGAAAGACGCATGACCGTCTTCAGCTTTGCCTTCTACATGTTCGCCGTGACGACGGTGGCCTCGGGCCTGATGGTGACGCTCAGCCGCAACCCGGTGCATTCGGTCCTCTGGCTGATCCTGGCGTTCCTGTCGACCTCGGGCCTGTTCGTCATGCTCGGGGCCGAGTTTGTGGCGATGCTTCTGGTCATCGTCTACGTCGGCGCGGTGGCGGTCCTGTTCCTGTTCGTGGTGATGATGCTCGACATCGACTTCGCGGCGCTGAAGGGGGAACTTGCGCGCTACATGCCCTTGGGCCTCCTCATCGGCGTGGTCCTCTTGATGCAGGTCGCCATCGGCGTGGGCGTCTGGGATGCGGCCGAGAACCGCGATGCGCTGCGTCAGGCCGTCACTCCGACCGAGATCGAGAACACCCGCGCGCTGGGGATGATCCTGTACGACAAGTACTTCTTGCTTTTCCAGCTGGCGGGTCTGGTCCTGCTTGTGGCGATGATCGGCGCGATCCTTTTGACCCTGCGGCACCGCAAGGATGTGAAGCGGCAGAACGTGCTGCAACAGATGTGGCGCGACCCGGCCAAGGCGATGGAGCTGAAGGACGTCAAACCGGGGCAGGGGCTCTAACGGCATGATCCGGGCGCTGGCCATCATGGGTATTCTGGGGGCGGGACAGGCGATGGCGCTGACCCCGCTGCCGGAATGCGTGCCCGAAGGGGCCGAGCGCGCGGCGGGCATCGGCGAGTATTCGACCCGCTGGCACGGCAACGGGTTTGTCCTTTACCCCAGCTGGGCCGCCGACACGGGCGAATACCGGTTGATCCTGGACGACTGCAAAGGCGAGCGGCGTCTGGTTATGACCTCGGTCAAGCTGGACGACCCGAACGCCAATGCCGATGCAGAACGCAAGCTGGATGAGGCGGTGCAAGCGGCACTGGTGTCAAAGCAGCGCTACAGCATGGGCCAGGTTCAGGCCATCGCACGCGATGCGGGGGCGAAGACCAAGTTGGGCAAGGCGACCTACGTCAGCTGCGGCTGCGACCGCTATGGCGACGAAGACTGACACCCTTCGCGGATGAAACGGAAGCAACGGGCCACAAGAGCCCTTGAGGGAACGAGACGATGGTGGAACTGGAACATGACCTGACGGTGGTCGCGGCGTCGGTTTTGACACGACCCGGCCAAGGCAATGGTGTTCCAGGACGTCAAACGGGGAGAGGACTCTAGGCGTCGGAGGATGTGATGGAGTTTGAATGGCTCATCTGGGGCGTGATTGGACTGATGGTTGCCGTAGCTGTCAGCCTGGGGTTCGCATCCGGACGCAAGGAGTAGCGGTGTGAGGCGACAGGGCTGGACCGGCACGGGGAAGTTGGGCGGCGCGGCAGCGCTTTCCGCCGCGCTTCTGGCTGTTACGTCCGTTGCCTGGGCAGAGGCGCCGATCGGCTGCAATGACGAGGGGGACTATCACCAGATCGAGGGTTGGCACGGGGCAAACGATGCCTGGGTTGAATTCTACTCGGCACCAAGGACTCCGGCAGGTCCGCATGACACCTGGACCCTGCGGCATTGCCGGACCGGATGGCAGGTCTCGGTGTCCAACCTGACGCCCTTCGACTTTCCCTCGGACAATCCGGATGACCCGCCACCGCCGGGCTGGCTTGCCTCTGAGGGCGAGCGGAAGCTTATCTGGCAAGTCATGCGGGATGACCTGCCGCGTGGCGGAGCGCGTCGTGTGGCCGAGTCTCTGGCGGAGAGGATCAGCGGTCTGGGGCTTTCGGCCGAGCCAGGGCGGGTTCCCTTCACGTCCTGCGTTTGCGATCCGGTGTGGCGAGAGTGACGGCCATGGCTCTGCGCGTGCAAAGGTTGAACCGGATGGGGTGGCGGCTGCAGGGAATGGTCGCCGCGCTGGTGCTGGGTGCGATTCCGGCCTTTGCACTGGAGCCGTTGCCGACCTGTTACGGGTCGGAATCGGGGATGGAGACTTATGGATCGACTCCGCTTGAACGTTTTGTCAGGTCGGAGGACCAGCACAGCTCGGGCGTCATCGTCGAGCATTACCAGGCGCGCGACGAGCTTACGTCGTCAGGTGCCTACCGCAGCACGGCCCCAGTTGCCGCATTGGAGGGGTTCGATGGAATTCGTGTGATCCATTGCGCCACCGGGCGGTTCTTCGCAATCCGGATCGAGCAGAGTTCTGGCGCAGCGGCAGCAGCACTGGCGGCGACCGAATTTCTGCGGGGTGATGTGCGCAATGGCAAAGCGATCGGTGTTCGGGCTCTGGCGCAGGCGGTGCGGGCGGTCTATGGCGAGGTGCTGGAACTGCGCGAGACGGCCGAGACCTGTGGCTGCAATCAGTACTTCTCGGAGATGCGGCCCAAGGGCATGACGGCTTTCGGTGACCGTACCGATACGACAAGAGACTAAGGAAGTTACGGGCAGAAGACCCGGAGGGAACGAGAGATGGTGGGACTGGAACATTACCTGACGGTGGCCGCGGCGCTGTTCGTCATCGGGATCTTCGGGATCTTCCTGAACCGGAAGAACGTGATCGTCATCCTGATGTCGATCGAA
>JALOTD010000048.1 GCA_025458105.1 Tabrizicola sp.
TTGAACTGATCCACCGCCAGGGCTTCGACTTCCTGGCCGAGACAATGCCCGAGCTCAGCGCGCCGCTTGACCCGCTGCCCGAATGGATGGTCCTCGTCGAACTGGGCCTGCCTCCGGGGGTCGAGGCCGAAGCCACCATGGCCAGCCTCTACGCCGAAGCCGAGGAGAAGCAGCTCGTCACCGATGGCGTCATCGCCACATCGCAGGCACAGGCCGCTGCGCTCTGGCACTTGCGCGAAACGATCCCCGAGGCGAACCGGCGCATCGGCGCGGTCTCCAGCCACGACATCTCGGTGCCCCTGTCGGCCATTCCCGACTTCATCGCCCGCGCCCCGGGCGTGATTGCCGATCTGGGCGACATGCGAGTGAATTGCTTCGGCCATCTGGGCGACGGAAACCTGCATTGGAACGTCTTCCCAGCGAAAGGGCAGGCGCGGGCCGACTATGACCTTGTCCGGGCCGAGGTGAAGGGACGGGTCCACGATCTGGTGCATGCGCTAGGCGGGTCGGTCGCGGCCGAACATGGCGTGGGGCGGCTCAAGGTGGCCGACCTGGCCCGCTACGGCGATCCGGGCAAACTTGCGGCCATGCGGGCGATCAAGGCAGCCCTCGATCCGCAGGGCATCATGAACCCCGGGGCAGTGCTGGACTGACGGCTGCGATCGCAGTCCGGATGCATCGGTCAGTGGCACCTACGAACCAACAGCGTCCTGCGAGGCGGAAACAGGATACCCCGCCGCAAGAATCCTGCGACGGGGTGCTGTGGGGGGTGTGTGGGTCACGCCGTGGGTAGCGGCGCGGTCAGGCTGGGTAGGCCCGACAAGACCGAATTTAGCCTGATTCCCTTACGACACGGTTAACGCCACCCGTTCCATGCGTACGCCCCCGCGAAATTCCTGTCGGACGCGCCAGCCAGCGCGGGCCCGGATGGTGGATCGCCAGTGCCTCCGCTCGCCTTGCACCCCATCGCCCCCGTGCTACCATTCCGACATGGTTGCCCAAGTCCTCACGTTCACCGACCGTGGCATCTACTGCCCCGCCGGGGACTTCCACATCGACCCCTGGCGCCCCGTCCCCCGCGCGCTCGTCACCCATGGCCATTCCGACCACGCCCGTTGGGGCATGTCCGCCTATCTGGCCACCCATCAGGCCTTGCCCGTGATCCGGAAGCGCCTGGGTCAGATCACTGCCGAGAGCATCGCCTATGGCGAGATCCGCCAGATCGGCAGTGCGACCGTTTCCTTCCACCCTGCCGGTCATGTCCCCGGCTCAGCCCAGATCAGGGTAACCGTCGCGGGTGAGACCTGGGTCGTCTCCGGCGATTACAAGACCGAACCCGACGGGCTGGCCGAGGCCTTCGAACCCGTCCCCTGCCACGCCTTCATCTCGGAATGCACCTTCGGCCTGCCCATCTTCCGCTGGGAGCCGCAGCCCCGGGTGATCGCCCGCATCCGCGCCTGGTGGGCCGCCAACGCCGCCCAGGGCAAGACCTCCATCCTCGGCGCCTACAGCTTCGGCAAGGCCCAGCGCCTTCTCGCAGGCCTCGGCGACCACGGCCCAATTCTCACCCACGGCGCGGTGGAGGAGATGACGCAAACCCTCCGCGACCAGGGCTATCCCCTGCCCCCTACCATCCGCGTGACACCCGAGATCACCGCCAAGACCCATCCTGGGGCATTGGCCATCGCGCCCCCTTCGGCCCTCGGGTCCGCATGGTCCGCCCGCCTCGGGCCTGCGGAAGAGGCCTTCGTCTCCGGCTGGATGGCCGTCCGCGGCATCCGCCGCCGCCGTGGGCTTGGCACGGGCTTTGTCCTCTCCGACCACGCCGACTGGCCCGGCCTCAACGACGCCATCCGCGCGACCGGCGCGCATCGGGTGTTCGTTACCCACGGCTACACCGCCCCCTTCCGCCACTGGCTGGAGACCCAAGGCTATGAGGCCGGTATCGTCGAAACCCAGTTCGGCGATGAGGCCGAACCCGAAACCGAGGTCACCGCATGATCCGTACACCCCTCCTCATACTCGCCCTCACGCTGCCCACCAGCGCCGACGCGCTCTGCCTCTGCCTCAAATGCCTGTCCGGCGGCTTCCGGCACTTCGAAACCGTGTCCGAGTCCATGTCCCCCACTCTGCCGTCCGGCACCTGCCTGACCGTCTCGCTCAGGACGCAAGACAGCCCCCTGCCGGAACCGGGCCAGATCCTGGCCTTCACCGACGTGCAGGACGGGACTGACTATGTTTTCCGCATGGCCGCAGGCCCGGGCCAGACCGTGCAGATGCAGGACGGCGTGCCGATCATTGACGGCCAGCCGGTCCCCCGCCGCCAGATCGAGGACTACCTTCAGCCGGTCGACGGCCTGCCGGCTTGCCCTTCTCCCGCTGCGGATGGCAAGACATGCCCAATTCCACGCTTCGTCGAGACCCTGCCCAATGGCACGTCTTACGAAGTGATCGAGCTTTCCGAGGCCAGCACTGCCGACACCACCGACCTCTTCACCGTTCCGGAAGGCCACATCTTCGTCCTCGGTGACAACCGTGACAATGCCGCCGACAGCCGCTTTCCGCCCCAGACCTTCGGGCGCGGCTTCGTGCCCGTCGAAAACATCATCGGCACCTTCGACGAAATCCTGTCGCCGTGAACCGCTTCGCCACCCTCTTCGCCGCCCTTGACGGCACGACGAAGACCGGTGCCAAGACCGCAGCGCTGGCCGACTATTTCCGCGCCGCCCCCGAACCTGACCGCGTCTGGACCGTCGCCCTTCTGACCGGCCGCCGTCCGAAACGCGCGGTCAACTCCACCGAGCTTCGACTCTGGGCGGCCGAGGCCGCAGGCATCCCCGACTGGCTCTTCGAGGAAAGCTATACCGTCGTGGGCGACCTTGCCGAAACCATCGCGCTGCTCTTGCCGCCGCCCTCAACCCACGCCGACCTCACGCTTGACGACGCCATCCGCGGCCTGATCCGCCTGACCGGCCAACCGGTTGAGGCGCGCAAGGCCGCCGTCCTGCAGGCCTGGACGCAGCTCCCCGCCACCGAACGCTTCCTCTACAACAAGCTTCTAACCGGCGGCTTCCGGATGGGCGTGGCGCAGGGCCTCTTGACCCGCGCGCTCGCGCAGGCGACGGGGGTGGAAGAGGCGACGCTTGCCCATCGCCTGATGGGCGATTGGGACCCCGCATCGATCACCTTCCCCGCCCTGATCGCCGGAGACGCGGGCGGCGATGCGCGCCCCTATCCGTTTGCTCTGGCAAGCCAACTGGAAAGCGGAGCCGAAGCTCTCGGCGACCCCGACGACTGGCGGGCCGAGTGGAAATGGGACGGAATCCGCGGCCAGCTTGTCATTCGCCCCGGCGCCTTTGCGCTCTGGTCGCGCGGTGAGGAACTCATCACCGACCGCTTCCCCGATCTTGCCCCCCTCGCCGATTTCCTGCCGCCCGGGACAGTGATCGACGGCGAAATCCTCGCCTGGGACACGACCCGCAGCGCCCCGCACCCCTTTGCCCAACTGCAAAAGCGCATCGGCCGCAAAACCGTGCCGAAATCGCTCCTGACCGAGGCCCCCGCGAAAATCCTCGCCTACGACCTTCTGGAGCATCTGGGCCGGGACATCCGCGACCAGCCCTTCGCTGCGCGCCGCGCCCGGCTGGCGACCATCCTGTCGGACCTACCCCCGACCCTGCCCCTCGCCGCCTCCCCACTCATCGCCTTCAAGACCTGGGAGGCCCTCGCCCAAACCCGCGCCACCGCCCGTACGGAAGGCGCCGAAGGCGTGATGCTGAAACGCGCCGCCTCGCCCTACTTCCAAGGCCGCAAGCGTGGCGACTGGTGGAAATGGAAGCTAGACCCCTTCACCGTCGATGCCGTGATGCTCTATGCTCAGGCCGGGCATGGGCGCCGGGCGAACCTTTACACCGATTTCACCTTCGGGGTCCGCGACGGGAACGAGATCGTGCCCTTCACCAAGGCCTATTCCGGCCTGACCGATGCCGAGTTCAACGAGATCACCCGCTGGGTCCAAAAGAACACGCTGGAACGGTTCGGCCCGGTGCGGAAAGTCCCCGCCGAACTGGTGTTCGAGATCGGCTTCGAAGGCATCCAGGCCAGCCCCCGTCACAAAAGCGGCATCGCGCTGCGTTTCCCCCGCATGATCCGTTGGCGCCGCGACAAAGGCGTGGCCGACATCGACACGCTCGACAGCCTGCGCGCCCTTCTGACCGCCGCGCCGTGACGCCAGCACAGGGCGCCGGAGTTTTCGAAAACTCCGGACAAAATTCTTCGAAGAATTTTGCCCCTCACCCACCCGGGGTTGCACATCCCGCCCCGCGACCCCTAGATGAACCCAAAGCGTTTCAAGAGGTATCCCATGACCCTGCCCCTGCCCCAGCCCGTTTTCGACGCCAACGCCAGCGGCGGGGCCTTTGGGGATCTGCCCGACTGGGACTTGACCGACCTTTACCCCAGCCCCGACGGGCCGGAATTCGCCGCCGACATGACGGAACTCGAACGTGCCTGCATCGACTTTGCCGCCAGCTACGAAGGCAAGCTTGGCCGCCAGGATGCTGCGGGTCTTCTGGCCTGCGTGCGGGAATACGAACGCATCGACACCATTGCCGGGCGGCTGATGTCCTATGCGGGCCTGCGCTACTATCAAAACACCATCGACCCCGAACGCGCGCAGTTCATGGGCAACGCACAGGACAGGGTGACCAATGCCACCACGCCGCTGGTGTTCTTCAGCCTGGAATTCAACCGTCTGGACGATGACCACCTGGCACGGCTTCTGGCCGCAAACGCCGATCTCGCCCGCTACAAGCCCGTCTTCGACCGCATGCGTGCGATGCGGCCGCACCAGCTGTCGGACGAATTGGAGAAGTTCCTGCACGACGAATCCGTCGTCGGCGCCAGCGCCTGGAACAAGCTTTTCGACGAGACGATGGCGGGCCTCATGTTTGCCGTGGATGGCGAGGCCGAGGAGCTGAACCTCGAAGCGACGCTGAACCTGCTGACCGATCCCCAACGCCCCCGGCGCGAGGCCGCCGCCCATGCCCTGGCCGTGGTCTTTGCGAAGAACGTCAAGCTTTTCGCCCGCATCCACAACACGCTCGCCAAGGAAAAGGAAATCCACGACCGCTGGCGCAAGATGCCTTCGCCCCAGCACGGTCGCCACCTGTCGAACCATGTCGAGCCCGAGGTCGTGGAGGCCCTGCGCAACGCCGTCGTCGCCGCCTATCCGAAACTCAGCCACCGCTATTATCGCCTCAAGGCCAAGTGGATGGGGCTGGAGAAGCTCCAGGTCTGGGATCGCAACGCGCCGTTGCCCATCGAAACCCCGAAGACCGTCGACTGGGCCACGGCCCGCGCCACCGTCACGGACGCCTATGCCGCCTTCGACCCCCGCATGGCCGACCTTGCCAAACCCTTCTTCGACAGGGGCTGGATCGACGCAGGCGTGAAACCCGGCAAGGCCCCCGGTGCCTTTGCCCACCCGACCGTCACGACCGTCCACCCCTATGTCATGCTGAACTACCTCGGCAAACCGCGTGATGTGATGACGCTTGCCCATGAGCTTGGCCACGGTGTCCACCAGGTCCTCGCCGCGGGCCAGGGCGAGCTTCTCGCCTCCACGCCCCTGACGCTGGCCGAAACGGCATCGGTGTTCGGCGAGATGCTGACCTTCCGCAAGCTGCTCGACGGCGCGAAGACGCCCTCCGAAAAGAAGACCCTCCTCGCCGGCAAGGTCGAGGACATGATCAACACCGTCGTCCGCCAGATCGCCTTCTACGACTTCGAATGCAAACTCCACGCCGCCCGGGCCGAAGGCGAGCTGACCCCCGACGACATCAACGCGCTCTGGATGTCCGTCCAGGCGCAGTCCCTGGGCGATGCGTTCGACTTCATGGACGGGTATGAGACCTTCTGGGCCTATATCCCCCACTTCGTCCACTCGCCCTTCTACGTCTACGCCTATGCCTTTGGCGACGGCCTCGTGAACGCCCTTTACGCGGCCTACGCGAACGGCCTGCCCGATTTCCAGGACAAGTACTTCGCGATGCTGAAAGCGGGCGGCTCAATGCACCACAAGGACCTCCTCGCCCCCTTCGGCCTCGACCTCTCCGACCCCGCCTTCTGGGACAAGGGCCTCAGCATGATCGCAGGCTTCATCGACGAGCTGGAGGCGATGGAGGGGTGACATCAGACCCCCTGTCGACCGAGGGCAAGACCTGGTGCATCTTCGGTCACGATTATCCGGCCTCCCGGGGCGGCGGCGCTGCCCATTGGGTTCGTGCTTTGATGGAACAGGAGGGCCGGTTCGCGACCGGCCTCACCCGGTTCACCCTGACCTTTGTCCAACGGGGCCCCTATGTTCCCGCCCATCTGGGCAACGGGGTCGGCGTTCGCGACGGGTCCGACGGTCAGGATGCCAGATGGAACGCCTCTCTGGCCAGGCTTCCCTCCCGCAGGTTCTCGCGCAAGACGCGCGAACTGGTCATGACTTTGCGCGGCGACCCAGGCCTTGATTTTGTCGACCGCCACGCCCTCGTGAACATAACGACTGCAGACCTGCAAATTGGGACGGACATGGTCTTGCGCGCGCTGATCCATGCGCAGGGCAGGTTCAAGGCGTCCGACGGGGTTGACCTTGGCCCCATGATCCGTAGCGCTAAGGCCCTGCTTGCCCGCAGTTGGCCGGATGATCAGGCGATGCGCGCCGAACTGTCCGTTGCCCATGATCTTGACCGCGCCCGCATCGCCGCCATGGACCCTTGGGCCAAAATCGACATGCGCGGCTTTCACCCTCAGGCGCGGCAAATTCTGGACCAGCCGTCCGACTGGAGCGAGGGCAACGAGTTCTCTCCGCACGGCAACGATCTCGGCGCGGATATTCTTCACAACTGGTCGGTCTTGAAGTCATGGGACATCGCAAGGATCGCAGACCACTTCCAGGTGGACCTGTACGCCAGCACGCCCGGGGCCAGTCTGGCCCGGATGCAGATTTCCCTCGCCCTTGCTTTCGGACACATCAAGAAATCAGGGGATTGCCCTGCTGACCTCGCCAGGCAAGCACGGCGCGACCTTATGAACCATCGGGCGCGTGCCGCCGCCATGGTGATGCCCGATCATCTCGACGCTTGGAGCAAAACGTGTGACCGGTATGCTGCAATCCTGCAAAAATGGGCTGACCGCTGAACAGCCTGTTCTCCGCCACCATCAGAAGGGCGCTGGGTGTCGGGCGTGGAACCGGGAAGTTTCGTCAGTCGTATGCTGGACAATCCACATTCCTGCACGGCCACCCACGAAAAGCGTCAGACACCAGACCGCGCCGATCTTGGGCCCAGTCGGGAAACCACCGTGAAATCAACGTCAAAGCCATTGCGCGGAGAACCGGCGTCCATACATCCCCCTCTCCGGAGGCAGCCTGGTTTCGCCAAGGGCCGTCCGGGCCGGTGATGGAGACACCCGATGCCTCTGTTTCTGCAAGCCCTGCCCCTATCCCTGAAAACGTTCTGGCGCTATCTGGCCATCCTGCCTGCCCTGGGGATCGTCGCAGCCCTGCTTCTGCTGGCGACATTCATTCCCGTGGTCGGCTTCTTTGTCCCCGGCATGGTCTATGCCTATTGCATCCTAACCGGCTTTCGCTGCGCCCTGGGCGCGCGCGGGCACGACACCGACCCGGGGTTTGGCTATCTGCTGACTGCCGGTCTGACCTTCTCGGTGCTCACCATGATCGTGGGCTTCATCGTCAGATACCTTGCCGGCTACCTCTCGGCTGGCATCATGCTGGCCCTGCGTGCGGCCGACCTCGGCAGCGCCGGCACCGGCAGCGCCCTCTTGTGGCTGGGCAGCGCCATCGGGCTGACCGTGATCTTCATGCTGGTGTGGAGCGCCGCCCTTGCCGTACCGATGATCGCAGCTGTCGCGGGCAATGGGCGGGACGGCACCGGGCTGCATCCCCTCCGCGGCGTCGGAACCGGGATCTTCGGCCTGACGCTCATTGCCTTTGTCTGGCTGATCGGCGGCAACATGTTCGCAGTCTTCGGCGAGGTCGCGACCATGTTCTTCCTGCTGATCGAGACCATTCGCGCCGTGACCAATGCCGAAGATCCGGCATGGGACTGGAGCCTCAGTCCGTTTTCGCTGCTCGGTGGGACCCTCTGGATGGCTTGGGCGTCAAGCTGGTTCTTTTCTGCCGCAGTTCTGTACTGGGAACGCCAGACAGCTCGCGAAGCTGCAAGCCAGCGCGCAAGGATTGAGGCCAGGCGTGTCTCCGGTGACGACCTGCGCGCCCTGCGCGAGGGGCGGATGCAGCGTGGATCGGACCAGCAGGCGCCTTAGCCTCTGGCCCCAACCAGGCGGTTCAGCTCGGCCAGATGCGCCGCCAGCTGGGCCGCCCCATCCTCGATGTCTACCGCCCCGGCATCGGCATCCACCGCATGCGCCACCTCCGGGTCTGCGGCCACCAGCCCGCCGCCCAGAAGGATCCAGACCTGAGGACAGCGCACGCGAAGCGCCACGATCAGCCGCGCCGTCGCCAAAGTGCTCGCCGCAGAGGTCGCCGACAACCCAACCATGACCGGCTTGCGGGCGGCGATTTCCTCGACCAGCTCACCATGTCCCAGCCCGGACCGCAAGGCGATGTCCCAGCCCCGACGACGCATCGTATCAGCGGCAATCGTCACGCCGATGGCATGCACCTCTCCCGGTACCGAGGCAAAGACGGCCTCCGCCCCCGGCGGCGCCACCAGACGTTCGGACAGAAAGACCGTCCTGAGTTCCCGCAGAATGGCATAGACCCGGCCCGCCCCCAGAATGATCTGGGCCGACGTCGCCTCATCACGGTCCCAGCGGTCGCCAAACTGACGCACCGCCCCTGCGATGTAGACATGATAAAGAGTGTCCGTCGGCATGCCCCCCAGACGCGCTGCCCGCACCAGATCGGCTGCCGCTGTTTCATCGCGTGACAAAAGTGCATCGCACAGAAGGTCGGTCTCGGACCGCAGCAACACTTCGGCATTCGGCCCGACTGGCATCGCCGCCCGCGACACGCGCAGAATCACTTCCCGCGCCAGCAGACGCAGCGCCGCGATCGGAAGATCCTGCCCGCGACGCTCCAGGTAGTCACGCGCCCTGGCCACCGGTGGAACCAGGGGGCCGGGAAATACTGCATGATCTTCGGACATTGGCAGGCTTCCCGAGGAGAAGGTGACAGCGATCTACGCGCAGCACTGGCCACGGCAATGGTCTTGCAAGCCGTCCATCAAGGTCCTCGCCCCGACAACACAATGCCTGCTTCTTCCGCAGACCATATCACAGGAGGGTGAAGATTCGACAGCTTTTGCAGTTTCAGGCGGAAAAGGTTTACACCTCTCCGCCCAACACGCGCCCGTCCAGACGGGCGATCCCGTTCAGATCTCGACGCCAACCGCGTAAACACGGTCCATCATCGCCTGCGTGCCACGCACGAATTCCAGCGGGCAAGGGTAGGCTGCGCCCGTGCGCACGGTGCGCCCGAAGGCCTCGACCTGCAGCTTGTAGTGATTGGCCGTCGGAAAGCGCTCGACCGTGACACGGTTCCCGTTCTGGTGCAGTTCGACCTCGGCCAGATCGTTGACATTGGCGTTGAACGGCCCACCCTCCAGCCGGATCATGCCTTTCGTCCCCTGGAAAGTCGCGACCTGGCGGTTGTACATCCGCATCGAGGTCATCGAGCCATAGGTGAACCGCCCCCGCGGCCCCTCCATCGTCGCCGCGACCTGGGCGAAGACGTCCACCCCGTTGTCGCGCCGGATCCGGGCCGAGATGTCGACAGGCTCTGCCCCCGTGACGAACCGCGTGCAGCCAAAGGTATAGACGCCGATGTCCCGCAGACTGCCACCACCGGTTTCGGGCTTCATGCGGATGTTGCCCAGATCGGTCAGATTGAAGCTGAAGGCCACATCGGCATGCACCAGATCGCCGATCTCGCCCGCCTCGAACCACTCTTTCGCGCGTTGCCACTGCGGGTGGTGGACGATCATATAGGCTTCGGCCGCCAGCAACCCCGACCGGTCGCGCGCCGCGATGATCTGGTCGATCTCCTCGGCGTTCAGCGCAATCGGCTTTTCGGTCAGCACATGCTTGCCCGCTGCCAGGGTCTTCAGCGTCCACTCCACATGCAGATGGTTCGGCAGCGGAATATAGACCGCGTCGATCGTCGGATCGGCCAGCAGCGCCTCATAGCTGCCATGCACTGCAAGCCCCGGGCAAAAGGCGCGGAACCCCTCGGCCTTGGCCGGGTCCGAGGTCGCCAGCGCCGCAAGCTCCGCCCCTTCGGCCGCATGAATAGCCGGGGCCATGTGCTCGCGTGCGAACTTTGCCGCCCCCAGAACGCCCCATCTGACCGGTGTCATCGCCTCGCCCTCCTGCAAGATGCCTCGGGCAATAAGTCAGATTAGCCCTTAAGGTTCAACCCGCCGGAAGCGCAGGAATGTCATCAGGCCAAAGGGGCGGACCTGGCGCTGCTCTTCCAGCTTCAACCCGCGGTGGCCCAGCACCCTTTCGATGGCGAAATCGGAATGCCAGCCCAGAAGGTTCGCCAAAGGCGCGGCAAGTCGCTCGGCAAAGGACCACCCCTCGGCCCGACCCGCGAAATGATTGGCAATCACGACCGACCCGCCGGGACGGCAGAGGCGCACCATTTCGTCCAGCACACGCTCGGGCTCGGGGACGACCGACATGATGTGCATCGCCGCCACATGGTCGAACGAGGCATCGGGCAAGTCAATCGCGCGGGCATCCATCTGGTGCAGACCCACGACGTTGCGCAGCTTCAGACGCTCGGCCCGCAGCCGCGCCTCGGCCAGCATCTCTTCGGACAGATCGATCCCGGTCACCCGCACGCGCGGCGCGTAATAGTCCAGCGCCAGGCCCGTGCCGATCCCAACCTCCAGAACCGACCCGCCCGCCGCATTCACATGCCGCGCCGCCAGAAGCCGCCCGCCCTGGGTGATCCGCCCGAAGGCCAAGTCATAGACCGGAGCCCATCGGCGATAGGTCTTCTGGATGGCTTCTACTTGCATGCATATGATTCCCTTTGATTTTCAACCACAGACTGCGCAGTGGAGCGGGAATTGCAAGAACGGAAGTTCGGCAGGCTCAGGCTTTGGGCTCTGCCTTGACACTCCGAAGGAACAGCCAGCCTACTGCCGCCAGATAGGCCAGTGACAGGGCCAGAAGCGTGACCCACAGATAGGTCACCAGCGCCGCGACAACCACCACGGCGCCGACCAGCGCATGGCGGGCATGGTCTGCCGAAATGGTCAGCCGCTTCATCGACGGCGTGCGGACCCGGCTGATCATCAGCACTCCGATCGCGACCATCCACATCGCAATCAGCAAAGGCGGCAGCGCAAAGGACTGGTCGAAGGCAAAGGTCAGGTAGATCGGCACCATCGCCAGCATCGCTCCGGCAGGCGAGGGCACGCCGATAAAGCTGGTCTTCTCTGCGGCCTCACCCACAGCACGGCTGCCGACGTTGAACCGCGCCAGCCGCAGCATGCAGCAGACCGCATAAACCAGCACCGCTATCCAGCCCAGCCCGGCCTCGCCCTGCAACCCCCAAAGGTACAGCACAATGGCCGGAGTCACCCCGAAATTCACAAAGTCACATAACGAGTCGAGTTCCGCGCCGATGGCGCTTTCCGACTTCAGCATCCGCGCCAGCCGACCGTCCAACCCGTCCAGCGCCGCCGCAACCCCGATCAGCATGACCGCCAGGGTGAAGTTTCCGGCAACGCCATAGCGGATGGCTGTAAGCCCAGAGCACAGCGCCAGGATCGACACCAGATTTGGCAAAAGCTTCAGCAGAAGCAGCTCTCGTGGCGCGTCTGCGGGTTTGCGGGACATGGTCACTCAATCCGGGCAGCGCGCGCCGGGGCGTCCTGCCCGATCAGCGCGATCACCGTCTCGCCCGCAACCATGGTCTGGCCCAGCGCGACCTGAGGCTGCACGCCCTCGGGCAGATAAACGTCCAGGCGGCTGCCAAAGCGGATCAGGCCGAACCGTTCGCCGGTGCGCACGCTGTCACCCGGTTTCTTCCAGCACATGATCCGCCGCGCCACCAAGCCCGCGATCTGCACCACCGCGATCTGGCGCCCGTCCGCCAGCTGAATCGCCAAAGCGTTGCGTTCGTTCTCTTCCGACGCCTTGTCCAGCGAGGCATTGAAGAACTTGCCCGGCCGGTAGACCACTGCCGTGACCTTCCCCGCGATGGGGGCGCGGTTCACATGGCAGTTGAACACCGACATGAAGACAGAAACCCGGACCAGCGCTTCGTGGCCAAGGCCAAGCTCGGTCGGCGGAACGGCGCGTTCAATCAGGCTGACCACGCCGTCCGCCGGGCTGACCAAAAGCCCCGCGTTTTCCGGTACCGCGCGCTTTGGGTCGCGGAAGAAATAGTAGCACCAGACAGTGAGGCCCAGGCCCAGCCAGCCCAGCGGGTCCCAGATCCAGAACAGAACCAGCGTCACCGCCGCAAAGACGGGAACGAATTTCCACCCCTCGGGGTGCATTGGCTTGAGGAAAGTATCGATCATGCGCATGGCCGTCCCTCTACCCCTCCCCGCGTCCTTCGGCAAACGAAAAGGCCGTGACGAGCGGTCACGGCCTTAGGTCCTTCAGCGCGGGCTTACGCGGGGATCGCCATCCCCTTGCCCTTGGCCAGCTCGCGCATCTTGGCTTGCAGCTTCTCGAAAGCCCGCACCTCGATCTGGCGGATACGCTCGCGGCTGACGCCATAGCTTTCCGACAGTTCTTCCAGCGTCACCGGGTCCTCGGCCAGACGGCGCTGCATCAGCACGTCCTTCTCACGATCGTTCAACACCGCCATCGCCTGCGCCAGCAGCGCCCGGCGGGCATCCAGTTCGTCCTTCTCCTCATAAGCCTCGGCCTGGTCGCTGTCCTCGTCCTCTAGCCAGTCCTGCCATTGGGTGGAGCTTTCGCCATCCGACCCAACCGTCGCGTTGAGGCTTGCGTCCGACCCCGACAAGCGGCGGTTCATGTCGATGACCTCGTCTTCGGTTACCGACAGGTCCTTGGCGATCTGGGCTACGTTCTCGGGCCGCAGGTCGCCCTCTTCCAGGGCGCCGACCTTGGCCTTCGCTTTCCGCAGGTTGAAAAACAGCTTCTTCTGGGCGCTCGTGGTGCCCAACTTCACCAGGCTCCACGACCGCAGGATGTATTCCTGGATCGACGCCCGGATCCACCACATCGCATAGGTCGCCAGACGGAACCCCTTCTCGGGGTCGAACCGTTTGACCGCCTGCATCAGGCCGACGTTGGCCTCCGAGATCACCTCGGCCTGCGGCAGGCCATAGCCGCGGTAGCCCATGGCGATCTTCGCGGCCAGGCGCAGGTGACTGGTCACCAGCCGGTGCGCGGCCTGCGGATCCTCATGGTCCACCCAGCGCTTGGCCAGCATGTATTCCTCTTCCGGCTCCAGCAGCGGAAACTTGCGGATTTCCTGCAGATACCGGTTCAAACCCTGTTCCGGGCTTGGTGCGGGAAGGTTCGTATAGGTGCTCATTCAGTGCCCCCTAATGTTGCCCGGTGCGACTGCGCCCCCGGGGATCGACAAGGCTAAGTGCGGAACGCCCCTTGTGCAAGACCGGTTCCTGCCATCGCCTTCTTTACGTCAGATGTCGGCTGCGTCCGTCGAATGTAAAGCTTCGTGACATTCCCCTCACAGGAATGTCACCACCGCTTCAGATCGCCACCCTTTCGCCCAGTTCCACCACGCGGTCACGCGGCAGGTGGTAAAAGTCGGTCGGGTCCGCCGCCATCCGCGCCAGGGCCACGTAGACCCGGTCCAGCACCAGTTCTATCCCCTTGCCTGTCGCCACCGCTCGCCTGCGCCCCAGAAAGAACGTCGAGGCCATCACATCGAACCTCAGCCCCGCCGCCCGCGCATGCACCATCGCCCGGCTGACATTCGGCGTCTCCATGAACCCAAACCGCAGCGTCAGGCGCAGGAAGCAGCCGCCCAGGGGCTCCACCATCGCCCGCTCCTCGGCGGTCGCATAGGGCACCCGCAATGTCTCGACCGTCAGAAGCACGGTCTGCTCGTGCAGCACCCGGTTGTGCTTGATGTTGTGCATCAGCGCCGAGGGCACCACCTCCGGATCGCCCGTCAGGAAGAACGCCGTCCCCGGGATCACGTTCACGCTCGACCCCCGCATCATCCGCACGAAACTGCCCGTCGGCACCGCCAGCTTCGCCACCCGCGCCCGCACGGCTTGCGTGCCCCGCCACCAGGCCCACATGACAAAACCCACCACGATCGCCGCGATCACCGGCACATAGCCACCATCGCCAATCTTGGCCAGGTTCGAGGCCAGGAACACCCCCTCCACCGCCAGGATCGGCGCCGCCAGCACCAGCGCCACAGGCGCCCGCACCCGGCCCGAGCGGATCAGGTACAACACGCCCAGCACCGTGGTCAGCACCATCGTCCCCGTGACTGCAATCCCATAGGCACTGGCCAGGGCACTCGACGACCCAAAGGACATCACCAGCCACAGGACCCCCCACAGCAAAAGCCAGTTCACCGCGCCGATGTAGATCTGCCCGCTTTGCCCCTCGGCCGTATGGCGGATGCGCAGCCGCGGCAGAAAGCCCAGCTGAATAGCCCCCCGCGCCATGGAAAACGCCCCCGAAATCACCGCCTGGCTGGCAATCACGGTGGCCGCCGTGGCCAACAGCACCAGAACCGGCAGTCCGGCCTCGGGCGCCAGCGCAAAGAAGGAATTCTCGGCTGCCTCGGGCTGCGACAGGACCAGCGCGCCCTGCCCCAGATAGTTCAGCACCAGCGCAGGCAGCACCAGCCCGAACCAGGCCAGCCGGATCGGCCGCCGCCCGAAATGCCCCAGATCGGCGTACAGCGCCTCGCCCCCGGTCACCGCCAGGAACACCGCGCCCAGCACCACGAAGGCCACGCCCGGATGGTCCAGCAGAAACTCACCCCCCCAGAGCGGGTTGAAGGCCGCCAGCACCGCCGGATCGTCGGCGATATGCCACGCTCCCAGCCCGCCCAGCGCCAGGAACCACAGCACACAGACCGGGCCGAAGAACCGCGCCACGCTGGCCGTTCCCTGCCGCTGCACCAGGAACAGCCCGATCAGGATGCCGATGGTCACCGGCAGCACATAGGCCGACAGGCTGGGCAGGATCAGCCCCATCCCCTCGACCGCCGACAGAACCGAAATCGCCGGCGTGATTGCCGCATCGCCGGCAAAGAGCGCAGCCCCTCCAAGCGCCAGCAACAGAACCGGCACCGACCGCTTGCCTGCCGCCAGCCGCACCAGCGTATAGAGGGCCAGGATGCCCCCCTCGCCCCGGTTGTCGGCCCGCAACAGCAGGAAGACATACTTGACCGTCACGATCAGGATCAGCGTCCAGATAAGCAGCGACAGGATGCCCAGCACTTCTGCCAGACCGGGCACTGCAACCCCGGTTCCGCGCAACGCCTCGCGAAAGGCATAGATCGGCGAGGTGCCGATGTCCCCGTAGACCACTCCGATCGCCCCCAGGGTCAGCGCCGCCAACCCCTGGCGTCGCGTCTCGTCAGTGTGGATGTCATCGGCGGGCGCCTCGGACTTCAGATAGTCTGCGATATCCAGCGCGTCTTCGTCGAACAGCGGCAAGGCAGGCTGAACGCCCGGCAAGGTCGGGTCGTGAATCATGGGTCACCCTCGGGTGCTGGTTCAGAGTGTGGAATGGGAAAGCGGGTGGTCACTCGTCCGGACAAACCGGGCCGCGAGGGGCAGGTTTTCGTCCGAATCCCCCCTGGCAGGAGGGGCGCGCGAAGGCTCCGATGCCGTACCGACTCAGATGTCGGCGTATTTGGTATGATAAGCCGATAACGCCCGCGTGACAAGATGCTGCACCTGCACAATACCCGCCACCGGCTTGGACGTGCCAAACCGGCCTGTACTGCAAGCGGGATTTCCCCACCTCGCATGTCCACCCCGCACCCCGCTAAACAGGGCTGCACGCGTTTCAGCACCCGAAGGGTCCCATGCCAACTCGCCCGCTTGTCCGTCTTGCTGCCTTTGCCTTCTTCGGGCTCCTGTCCAGCCCGGCCCTGGCCTATTATCCCTGCAACGGCCCCGGCCCGGGCGAGGTGCTGATCGGCGTGGACAACTCCACCACACCGCCGACGCCCTTGTGCGACTATGTCGGCGACAGTGGCGGGGGCTACAGCGACCCTGGCGGCTATTGGGTTGACCAATATGCCACCTTGGCCTGGGGCACCGACCCGAACGGCGGTCCGACCTATTCCTGGTACATCAACGCCTCCAGCCAGGCCGAGGCCGACAACGGCGCGCTGGCCCAATGCCAGGCCTCGGGCTTCCGCGACTGCCGCATCGCCATGGGCGTGACGAATGGGGCCATCGCTGTCGCCGTTGACAAAAGCGGCACCTTGCACACCGACTGGGGCGAGGACGCGCGCAAGGCCAAGAAAAAGGCCCTGCGCTTCTGCAAGTCCCAGGGCGGCAAAGGCTGCAAGATCGAACAGGTTCTTGAAAGCCCCGCTGCCTGGGTCAGCTACTGACCGGCGGGCTACTCTGCCGGGGCTTTTCGGTTCCGGCGCATGGCCCGTCCGCGCCCGGTCCTGTCGGTCGGTCCGACCGGTAGGCTCCGCTGGGCCTGCGTGACGGAAAACCAGTGGCACTGCGTCTGGTCAACCGAAGGGCCACAGCGTCCGGCTATGGACGCGATCCCGCCGCGTGACAAACCTTGCCAGAAGGTAAATGTCCACAGGCAAGTTATTGATTTCCTTTGGTTCCTGAAATCGTCCACGCGTGGACAGCTGTGGACCTCAGCCCCCCCGCAGGCCTTCGACAAGCTGGTTCATATCTTCGGGCAGGGCCGAGGCGAACTCGATCCGCTCCCCCGTGACCGGATGATCGAACCCAAGGCTCGCCGCATGCAGGGCCTGCCGGGGGAAGAGGTTCGCAAGCTCCGCCCCCGCTGCCTTCCCCGCCACCTTCCGCCGCCCACCATAGGTCTGGTCGCCGACTAGCCCGTGCCCCGCATAGGACAGATGAACCCGGATCTGATGGGTCCGCCCGGTCTCCAGCCAGCATTCGACCAGCGCGGCCTGGGTCTCGAAGGCCTCGACCACCCGGACCCGCGTGACCGCGTGGCGGCC
>JALOTD010000049.1 GCA_025458105.1 Tabrizicola sp.
CATGCTGAACGCAAAGACGATGTCCTATGGCCGCCCGGCGCTTTCGGCCCGCGCGGAAGTGGAAGCCCCGCATCAGAAGGCGTTCAACGCCTATCTGCGCACCGGGGATGACGATGGCCTGCGCGGCCTGACCCTGGAAGGCAAGGCGATGTCGACCGCCGTGGCCGCCGACGGCGGCTATCTGGTCGACCCGCAGACCTCGGAGCGCATCCAGTCGCTTCTTCTGTCGACGTCCTCGCTGCGGTCGGTGGCCAATGTCGTGCAGGTCGAGGCGACCTCGTTCGACGTGATCGTCGACCGGTCGGAAGTGGGTTCGGGCTGGGCGACCGAGACGGCGGCCACCACCGAGGTCGAAGGGTGGCTCGCCGAGAAGATCGCGACCCGCTTCATCCGGGCGGAGGCTGCGGCCTTCGTGAACGGCGATGGCGTGGACAAACCGCGTGGCATCCTGCTCCCGACCAAGGTGGCCAACGCCTCCTGGACCTGGGGCAACATCGGCTATGTGCCGACCGGCGCGGCGGCCGACTTCGCCACCACCAACCCGGCCGACTGCATCGTCAACCTGGTCTATGCGCTGGGCGCGGACTACCGGGCGAACGGCGCCTTCATGATGAACTCGAAGACCGTGGGCGCGGTGCGCAAGATGAAGGACGCGGATGGCCGCTTCCTGTGGTCGGACGGTCTGGCGGCGGGCGAGCCCGCGCGTCTGATGGGCTATCCGGTGGTGGTGTCGGAAGACATGCCGGACGTGGCGGCGAACGCCTTCCCGATCGCCTTTGGCGACTTCCGCGCCGGTTACACCATCGCGGAACGGCCCGACCTGCGGATCCTGCGCGACCCGTTCTCGGCCAAGCCCAATGTCCTCTTCTACGCCAGTAAGCGCGTGGGCGGCGACATCACCGACTATGCGGCGATCAAGCTGCTGCGTGTCGCGGTGTCCTGATGACGCTGGCCCGGCTCCTTCGGGGGCCGGGCCGACACCTGCCCCAATGACCCGACCGCTGGCGGAGATCAGATCATGATGTTGACGGAAGAGACCCCGGTGCCTTCGGGCGCGCTGCCGGTGGAAGAGATGAAGGACCATCTGCGGATGGGGTCGGGCTTTGCCGATGACGGGCTGCAGGACGGGCTGATCGAGGCGTATCTTCGGGCCGCCATGGCGGCCATCGAGGGGCGGATCGGCAAGATGCTGTACGAGCGCCGGTTTCTCTGGGTGCTGGACTGCTGGCGGGATGCCGAGCAGGCGCTGCCGGTGTCGCCGGTGACCGGGATTGTCAGCCTGACCCTGGTCGATGCGGCGGGGGGCGAGGTCGTGGTGCCGGGCGGAGCCTACCGGCTGATCCCGGATCTGCACCGTCCGCGGCTGGCAGGGCGCGGCGGGGCGCTGCCAACGATCCCGAGCGAGGGTGTGGTGAAGGTGGTGTTCGATGCCGGCTTTGGTGCCGCCTGGACCGATATTCCGGTGGACCTCCGGCAAGCCGTGCTGCTTCTGGCCGGGGAATACTATGAGCATCGCCATGACGACGGCGCACAGGCGGCAGGGCTGCCTTTCGGGGTGGTGACCCTGATCGAACGCTGGCGGACGGTGCGCATTCTGGGTGGGGGCAAGACATGAATGCGCCCCATCTGAACCGGGCCATGGTGCTGGAGGGCGTGGTGCGAACCCCGGATGGCGCTGGCGGCTTTTCGTCGGTCTGGACGGCACTGGGCACGCTGTGGGCCGAGGTGCTGCCGGGATCGGGCAATGACACGCTGGGCGAGGAGCGGATGCTGTCCGCCGTGCCCTATCGCATCACGGTGCGGGGTGCTCCGGTCGGATCGGAGTCGCGCCCCAGGGCCGGGCAGCGGTTCCGCGAAGGGACGCGGCTTTTCTGGATCCAGGCGGTGACCGAGCGCGATGCCCAGGGCCGTTATCTGACCTGTTTCGCGCGCGAGGAGGTGCCGAAATGAGCTATGGAGCCGCACCGGCCCTGCAGACAGCGGTGTTTCAGTTGCTTTCGGCGGCTCCGGCACTGTCGGGCGTAGCGATCTATGATGCAGTGCCGCCGAATGCGACGGGGACTTTTGTCTTGATCGGTCCGGAAGAGGCGCGCGACCAGTCGGACAAGACTGGCGCGGGGGCCGAGCACCAGATGGTGATCAGCGTGATCACCGATGCGACCGGGTTTCTGTCCATCAAGACAATTGCCGCCGACATCTCGGACGTGCTGGTCGGAGCCCCTCTGACATTGGCGCGTGGCAGTCTGGTGAGCCTGTTTTTCCTGAGGGCCACGGCGCGACGGATCGAAGAGGGCGAGACCCGGCGGATCGACCTGACTTTCCGGGCGCGGGTGCAGTTGTAGAGGCCCTCACCCCCGGCCCCTCTCCCCAAATGGGAGAGGGGGGCGCCGGACACGACACTTTACTCTTAGCTTGGAGAGCGAGCATGGCTGTGCAAAGCGGCAAGGATCTGTTGATCAAGATCGACCAGACAGGGGACGGCCAGTTCGTCACCATCGCGGGGCTTCGCGCCACGCGGATCAGCTTCAATACGGAACAGGTGGATGTCACCAGCCTGGAAAGCCAGGGCGGCTGGCGTGAGCTTCTGGCCGGCGCAGGGGTTAAGTCGGCGCAGATTTCGGGCTCGGGCGTGTTCCGGGACGAGGCGACCGACGAGCGCGCCAGACAGATCTTCTTCGATGGCCAGATCCCGGATTTCCAGGTGGTGATCCCAAGCTTTGGTGTCATCGAGGGACCGTTCCAGATTACCAGTATCGAGTATTCCGGCAGCCACAATGACGAGGCGAGCTATGAGATGGCGATGGCCTCGGCGGGTGTCCTGACCTTTACGGCGCTTTGACCATGGCGAACCCCTGGGCTGGTGAAGTTGCGATTGTCCTGGATGGCCAGCGCCATGTGGCCAAGCTGACGCTGGGCGCCTTGGCCGAGCTGGAAGAGGCGCTGGAGACAGGGTCGCTTCTGGATCTGGTGCAACGCTTTGAGGAGCGGCGGTTTTCGACGCGGGACGTGCTGGCGCTGATCGTCGCGGGTCTGCGCGGCGGCGGGTGGAACGGGACGGCGGCGGATCTTCTGCGGGTCGAAATCGGCGGTGGACCGGTCGAGGCAGCGCGGGCGGCGGCCGAACTTTTGGCGCGGGCCTTTGCGCTGCCGGGCGAGTCATGAGCCAAGGCATCGACTGGCGCGGGTTGATGCAGGCGGGCCTGCACGGGCTGGGGCTGGAGCCGGCGGTCTTCTGGGGCCTCACGCCGGTGGAGTTGAAGATCATGCTGGGGCGGGAGGGTCTGGTCCCGCCCCTGACACGCGCGCGGCTGGCGGAGCTGGCGGCGGCGTTCCCGGATGTGAGGAAGGATCAGGGCGATGGCGGATATCGGAACGATGCAGGAGCAGCTTCAGGCGCTTGAAGCGCAACTGGGGTCATCCGTGTCGATGGTGGCGGCGTTCGATGGCGAGCTGGCCCGGATGCGGGAGACGATGATCTTCACGGGGCGCGAGGTGAACACGCTGTCGAGCGGGATCAGCGGTGGGCTGCGGAAGGCCTTTGACGGGTTGATCTTCGACGGGATGAAGCTGAACGACGCGCTGAAGACGGTTGCGACGACCATTGTCGACACGATCTACCAGATCGCGATGAAGCCGATCACAGGGGCGATTGGAGGGTTCCTGGCGCAAGGGATTTCTTCCGTGATGGGGGCGGGCATGCCCTTTGCGAATGGCGGGGCATTCAGCCAGGGGAAGGTCATGCCCTTTGCCCGGGGCGGGATTGTCGGCGCACCGACAATGTTTCCGATGCGCGGCGGTCGGGGTCTGATGGGCGAGGCGGGACCGGAAGCGATCATGCCTCTCGCGCGGGGACCGGATGGGCGGCTGGGGGTTCAGGCGGGCGGAGGCCGGGCGGTGAACGTGGTGATGAACATCACGACGCCGGACGTCCAGGGGTTTCAGCGCAGCCAAAGCCAGGTCGCCGCTCAGGTGAGCCGCGCCCTGGCCCGTGGCCAGCGCAACCGGTGAGGAAACAACATGGCATTTCACGAGATACGCTTCCCTGCAAACCTGAGCTTCGGGTCAGTCGGGGGGCCGGAACGGCGGACCGAGATCGTCACTTTGGCGAATGGGTTTGAAGAGCGGAACACGCCTTGGCAACACTCGCGTCGCCGGTATGACGCGGGCGTCGGGCTTCGGTCGCTGGACGATGTGGACACGCTGATTGCCTTCTTCGAGGCGCGAGCCGGGCAACTGCACGGGTTTCGCTGGAAGGATTGGTCGGACTACAAATCCTGTGCTCCGACTGCGGTGCCGGGACCGGAGGACCAGGTGATCGGCACGGGTGATGGTTCCACAACAGTGTTTCAGCTGCAGAAAACCTATGTTTCGGGGTTGCAGAGCTATACGCGGCCGATCCGCAAACCGGTGGCGGGAACCGTATTGGTTGCGGTTTCGGAAGACCCCAAGATCGAAGGGCTGGAGTTCACCGTCAGCAGCGAGACAGGCGAGGTGACGTTCGTCCTGCCGCCGCCCCAAGGCACGCGGATCACGGCGGGGTTCGAGTTCGATGTCCCTGTCCGCTTTGACGCGGATACGATCCAGACGTCGGTGGCGTCCTTTCAGGCCGGCGATATTCCGAACGTTCCGATCGTGGAGATCCGGCTATGAGCGAGGATGCGCTGTACCAGCATCTTGCAACGGGGGCGACAACGGTCTGCCGGGCCTGGACGGTGGTGCGCCGTGACGGGGTGGTGATGGGCTTTACCGATCACGACCGGGACCTGAGTGTTGATGGGGTCGTCTGCCGCGCCGATACCGGAATGACGGCACGGGCCTTGCAGCAGACGACGGGCCTGTCGGTAGACAACTCGGAAGCGGTCGGTGCCTTGAGCGATGCCGCAATCTCGGAAGGGGATCTGCTTGCCGGCAGGTTCGACGGAGCGGACGTGAGGGCCTATCTGGTCAACTGGGCCGTGCCTGGCGACTGGCTCCTACAGTTCCGCGGGTCGCTTGGTGAGATTTCTCGTTCGGGCGGGGGCTTTCGGGCCGAGTTGCGTGGCCTTAGTGAAGTGCTTAACCAGCCGCAGGGCTATGCCTTTCAGCCAACCTGTTCTGCTGTCCTTGGCGACAGCCGCTGCAAGTTCGACACAGCCCAACCCGGCTATTCTGCGGACTGGGTTGTCGAGGCGGTCGAGGACAGCAGGGTCTTCTTGTTCGCGGACACAGGCAATCTGGATGAGCGCTGGTTCGAATATGGGCGGCTGGATGTGCTGACCGGGACGGCGGCTGGGCTGGTCGGGGTGGTGAAGAATGACAGGACCACAGCTGAGGGTCGGCAGATCGAACTCTGGCAGTCGATCGGAGCCTCGATTTTGGCCGGGGACATGGTACGGGTAACGACAGGCTGCAACAAGACTGCCGCCACCTGTCGGACAAAGTTCGCGAATTTCCTGAATTTTCGTGGATTTCCGCATATTCCTGGCGAGGACTGGTTGACATCCTATCCTGTGCCGGATCGGCCCACGGGGGGCGGTGGCCCCTTGCTGCCCCTTCTGAGCCTGCCGCCGGCGACGCCCACATGACGACGGCCAGCATGGTGGTTCGGGCTGCCCGGGCTTGGATCGGCACACCCTATCTGCACCAAGGATCGGTCCGGCAGGCGGGCACCGACTGCCTGGGCCTGTTGCGTGGGGTCTGGCGCGACGTCATTGGCGCTGAGCCTGAGGCGGTGCCCGTCTACACCGCAGACTGGGCCGAACCGGCGCGTCAGGAAGTGCTGCTGGATGCCGCCCGCCGGTGGTTGATCCCGAAGCCTATTGCCGAAGCCGCGACCGGTGACGTGCTTTTGTTCCGGATGCGGGAGGGCAGCATTGCAAAGCATCTGGGCATCCAGTCCGAAACCGGCTCCTGCGCCGCCTTCGTGCATGCCTATACAGGTCACGGTGTTGTCGAAAGTCCGCTGTCCCGTCCCTGGTCGCGTCGGATCGCGGCGCGTTTTTCGTTTCCAGAAGGAGCCAACTGAATGGCGACGCTTGTTCTGTCCGCGGCTGGAGCCGCGCTGGGTGCCGGGTTCGGCGGGACCATTCTTGGCCTGTCAGGAGCAGTGATCGGTCGGGCGATCGGTGCCACGCTGGGTCGGGCGATCGATCAGCGGCTGCTTGGCGCGGGATCGGACCCGGTCGACGTTGGCCGGATTGACCGTTTGCGGCTGACAGGGGCCAGCGAAGGCGCGCCGATTGGCCAGCTGTGGGGCCGGATGCGTCTGGCGGGCCAGGTTATCTGGGCGACTGAGTTCACCGAAACCGTGCGGCGCAGACGGTCGGGAAAGGGGGCGCCGAAGCCCAAGGTTAACGAATACAGCTACTCTGTCAGCCTGGCGATTGCGCTGTGCGAGGGAACTATTCTCCGCGTTGGGCGAGTCTGGGCCGATGGCAATGAGATCGCGCCGCGTGACCTGAACATGCGGGTGTACCTGGGCGACGAAGACCAGCTGCCCGATCCAAAGATCGAGGCTATCCAAGGAGCCGGGCGCGCGCCAGCCTATCGCGGCATCGCTTACGTGGTGATCGAGGATCTGGAGCTTTCGGCCTACGGCAATCGCGTGCCGCAATTCAACTTCGAGGTTGTCCGGGCTGCACAGGGGGCGACAGTCAGACCGTCCGACACGCTTTCCGGGGCAGTACGGGCGGTGGCCTTAATCCCTGGAACGGGCGAGTACGGCCTGGCGACCACCCCAGTCCATTACGCCGAGGGCCCCGGGCGCAACCGGACAGCCAACGTGCACTCGGCCTCGGGTCTGACCGATTTCCGCACCAGCCTGGATCAGCTGGACGAGGAACTTCCGGCAGTTCAGTCGGTGTCGTTGGTGGTATCCTGGTTCGGGGATGACCTGCGCTGCGCGTCCTGCGAAGTGCGGCCGAAGGTCGAACAGACTGCGCGTGATGGTGTTGGCATGCCCTGGCGCGCGGGCGGCATCGGCAGGTCAAGTGCGCTTGAGGTGCCGAAGATTGCCGGTGCCTCGGTCTATGGCGGAACGCCATCGGATGCCTCGGTGATCGAGGCGATCCGGGCGATCCGGTCGTCGGGCAAGGAGGTGATGTTCTATCCCTTCATCCTGATGGATCAGCTTGAAGGAAATACCTTGCCGGATCCCTGGACCGGTGCACCGTCGCAGCCGAGGTTGCCGTGGCGGGGGCGGATCACGCTGTCCGCAGCGCCTGGGCGCGATGGTTCGCCAGATCGCACCGCTGCTGCCGCGACAGAGGTTGCGACTTTCTTTGGTCAGGCCTTGCCCTCACACTTTGCCGTGTCGGGCGAGACCATCACCTATTCCGGTCCGAATGATTGGGGCTATCGCCGGTTCATCCTGCACTATGCTCGCTTGTGTGCCGTGGCCGGCGGTGTCGACGCGTTCTGCATCGGGTCAGAGATGCGATCCCTGACGCAGATCAGAGGCGCAGGTGACACGTTTCCCGCCGTGACCGCGCTCCGCGAGCTTGCTGCCGAGGTTCGCCAAATCCTTGGCCCTTCGACCAAGATCAGCTACGCGGCCGACTGGTCGGAGTATTTCGGCTATCAGGCGGATGGAAACCTCTACTTCCACCTCGACTCTTTATGGGCGGACCCGAGTATCGATTTTATCGGCATCGACAACTACATGCCCCTGTCCGACTGGCGGGATGGCGAAACCCACGCCGATGCCGACTGGGGGTCAATCTACAATCTGGACTATCTGCAAAGCAACATCGAGGGCGGCGAAGGGTACGACTGGTACTATGACAGCCCGGAAGGTGCTGCAGCCCAGCGGCGGCTGCCGATTTCCGACGGGGCTTTTGGCGAGCCTTGGGTCTACAGATACAAGGACATCCGATCGTGGTGGTCGAACCCACACTACGAAAGGACAGGGGCGGTACGTGCATCCACTCCTACGAGCTGGATACCAGCCTCGAAGCCCGTCCGGTTCACCGAGTTCGGCGCACCTGCGGTGGACAAGGGGACCAATCAGCCCAATAAGTTCGTTGATCCCAAATCATCCGAGTCAAGCCTGCCGGTCTGGTCGAATGGTCGTCGCGACGACCTGATCCAGATGCAGTATCTGCTTGCGATAACCTCGTACTGGGACGATCCGGACCGGAACCCTGTTTCGCCCGTGTATGGTGAAAGGATGATCGACACCGCCCGCGCCCATGCCTGGGCCTGGGATGCGCGGCCGTTCCCGGATTTTCCTGGTCAGATCCAGGTCTGGAGCGATGGCGAAAACTACATGCGGGGCCACTGGCTGAATGGCCGTGCCACCAACCAGCCTTTGGCGGCGGTCATACGAGAGGTTTGTGGCAAGGTGGATCTGGCCGCCGTGGATACCGACGGCGTCTACGGACTGGTACGCGGATTTCAGCAGGGCGACATCACGACCGGACGTGGAACGCTGCAGCCGCTGATGCTTGCGTTCGGTGTCGATGCGATCGAGCGTGAAGGATTGCTGCAGTTCCGGAACCGGACGGCGCGTGTCGCTGCCGTACTTGATGATGACCAGTTTGCAGTGGTGTCCGACCTTGAGGGCTGGTTCGAAAGCACGCGTCTTGCCGAAATCGAAACTGCAGGGCAGGTCCGAGTTGGATTTGTCGACGCGCAGTCGAGCTATGAAATACGCGCCGCAGAAGCGAGATTTCCCGATGAGGAGGCAAGAGGAGTGTCGCAGACCGACCTGCCTTTGGCCCTGACCCGGCAGGAAGGCGCCGGGATCGTCGAACGATGGCTGGCCGAGGCCCGGGTCGCCCGCGACGGCGCGCGATTCGCCTTGCCAAAGTCGAAGCTTTTCGTCGGTGCCGGTGATGTTGTGCTATATGAAGGCCGACGCTACCGGATTGACCGAGTCGAGCAGTCGGACGCGCAGCTGCTGGAGGCCGTCCGAGTTGAACCAGGGATCTACGTTCCGTCAGACCTTGATGCCGAGACGATAGTCACCCGCAACATTGTTCCCCCGGTTCCGGTTTACCCTGTGTTTCTTGATCTTCCCTTGTTGACGGGAGAAGAGCTGCCCCATGCACCGCACGTCGCGATTTCCGCAGAGCCGTGGCCGGGGTCTGTGGGCGTATGGTCTGCCGCGCAAGACAGCGGATATGAACTGAACCGTCTGATTGCGGCCGCGTCGGTCGTGGGATTCACCGAATCCCCGCTTGCAAGGGCCCAGCCAGGGGTATGGGACAAAGGTGCCCCGCTCCGCGTACGCCTGGCGTCCGGCGAGTTGGAATCGGTCGATCCGTTGGCGGTGCTGAACGGCGCAAATGCGATGGCCATTGGGGACGGCAGTGCCGGAGCGTGGGAGGTATTCCAGTTCGCCGAGGCGCAGGTCGTGGCTCCTGACACATACGAACTGAGCCTGCGGTTGCGCGGGCAATTGGGAACTGATGGCGTCATGCCGGATGTCTGGCCTAACGGCAGCACAATCGTCCTGCTTGACCTTTCGCTGGTTCAGATCGACCTACCCCTCGCTGCGCGCGGACTGGAGCGCCATTATCGCATCGGTGCCGGAGCCAGAGGCTTTGACGATCCGAACGTCGTGCTTCGTGTGGAAGCCTTCGACGGGATCGGCCTGCGTCCATACCCGGTTGCCCATCTTCGCGCTGTGATGAACTCTGCCTCCGAAAACCTGGTGTCCTGGAAACGCCGCACGCGGATCGATGGCGATAGCTGGCAGGCCGTGGAGGTTCCGCTGGGCGAAGCGACCGAGGCCTACGTCCTGCGCGTCATTCAATCTAGCACCATAAGGGCGGAATACTCGGTCACGCAGCCTTTCTTCACCTACACTCCGGCAATGCGGTCAGCAGACGGCGTTGCCGGGGCGTACGAAGTGCATGTTGCGCAGGTTTCGCAGAGTTTTGGCCCCGGGCCGTTCCGGTCGGTTCTTGTGCCCAGCTGAACGCGGCCAGCCCGCCTCGAGCCAAAAGACATTCCAATGCGTGATCAAGACCAGCACAACTTTGCATGTTCCCCCCCTCGGGACTATGGTATGAATAGCTTCCCGCAGGAGGCATAGGCATGTTCGAAAGCAAGCAGAAGGTTACGGCTGTCGATCCAGTCTGGCGTCGCGTTTGCGAAGAAGCAGTTGAGGCGATCCGGAACGAACCGCTCCTGGGTGGCCTGATTCATTCCGGTCTTTTGCACCATGGCAGCATGGAACGGGCTCTGGCCTATCGCTTCTCGCTGAAACTCGCCTCGGGGGAGATGAGCGAGCAGATCCTACGGGAAATCGCCGATCAAGCATTTGACAGCGCCCCCGAGCTGGGAGCCGCTGCAAGGTCGGATCTCATGGCAGTCTACGAGCGCGACCCGGCTTGCCATCGTTTTCTGCAACCGATCCTCTTCTTCAAGGGGTATCAGGCAGTACAAGCCTACCGGGTTGGACACTGGCTATGGAAGGCGGGTCGGACTGATTTGGCCTATTTCGTGCAGATGCGGGTGTCCGAGGTGTTTGGCGTAGACATTCATCCGGCCGCGCGTATTGGCAAGGGGATCATGATCGACCACGCCCATTCCATCGTAATTGGCGAGACCGCAGTCGTCGGCGACAATGTTTCGATGCTGCACTCGGTCACCTTGGGTGGGACCGGCAAGGAAGACGGCGACAGGCATCCCAAGATCGGCGAAGGTGTCCTGATCGGGGCGGGGGCCAAGGTTTTGGGCAATATTCACGTCGGTCGTTGCTCGCGGATTGCGGCTGGATCTGTTGTGCTGAAAGACGTGCCGCACAATACAACAGTCGCCGGCGTTCCGGCACGTGTCGTCGGCAAGGCTGGTTGCGCACAGCCAGCGTTGACCATGGACCAGCTGCTCGGGTCCTGAGCAGAGAGCCTGCCAAGCCTTGGGCGACGTTATTCCTGCGGCTGGTCCATCTCGGGTCAAGGTCAAAATCTCCGACAATGACCGTCCGGAGATGAAATCCTGACTTTCCTTTGTCGAACGGGACGTTAATCTCGCCTGCGACATGGAAACAGCGACCCGTACACCCCTTGCCCGGCGCGCCGCCGCCGTATTTGTTGGTCAGGCCATTTCGGTCTTCGCGCGGTTCATGACCGCCCCGCGTGCCATTTGGCAAGGCATCGAACCGGTCCCCCGGCAGCGTGTCTATTTTGCCAACCACAGCTCCAACGGCGATTTCGTCCTTCTCTGGACCGTTCTGCCCGCGCCACTGCGGCGACAAACCAGACCTGTCGCAGCGCTTGACTATTGGCTGACCTCTCCACTGCGGGCGTTCATTGGGCGGGATGTATTCAACGCTATCCTGATTGATCGCAGGCCAGAAGCGCGCACACAGGATCCGGTGGCCCAGATGGCCGAGGCGCTGGATAGCGGTGCCTCCCTCATTCTTTTCCCGGAAGGCAAACGCAACAGTTCGGACGATCTGCTTTTGCCGTTTAAGTCAGGTCTCTACCATCTGGCCAAAGCCCGACCCGAGGTTGATCTCGTTCCTGTCTGGATCGCCAACCTGAACAAGGTCATGCCCAAGGGCGAAGTCATCCCAGTCCCGCTGATCTGCACCCTGACCTTCGGCGCCCCGATCCATCTTGATCCGGACGAGCCGAAAGAGACCTTCCTAGCCCGGGCGTCAGCCGCCCTTCTAGCCCTGCATTCCCATGGTGCCACGTGACGACCCCTCATCTCATTTGGCTGTTGTCCGGTGTCGTGGCTATCCTCATCCTTGCGTCGATCATCGGTGAGGTCCTACGCCAAAGGCTTTCACCGCAGGGCGAAAATGCGGTTGTCGAGAACCTGAATGCCCGCATCGCCGCCTGGTGGGTCATGGTGGTTCTCCTGGCCATCGCTTTCCTGGCCGGCAAGTCAGGCGTCGTCATCCTGTTTGCGCTTGCCTCCTTTGCGGCTCTGCGCGAATTCTTGACCCTTGCGACGCACAACCGCGCAGACCACTGGTCACTGGTGGCCTGCTTTTTCGTGGTCCTGCCACTGCAATACTACTTTGTCCTGATCGACTGGTACGGGATGTATTCTGTCTTCGTCCCGGTCTATGTGTTCCTGCTTTTGCCTGTCTTGTCCGCCCTGCGCGGCAACCCTAGGGACTTTCTGGTTCGTGTGTCGGAAACCCAATGGGCACTGATGGTCTGCGTCTACTGCGTCAGCCATGTTCCGGCACTTCTATACCTGCAGATCCCGGGGTTCGAGGGCCGCAACGTCATCCTGATTGCCTACCTCATCTTCGTCGTGCAACTGTCGGACGTGCTGCAATATGTGTGGGGCAAACTGATCGGGCGGACCAAGGTTGCCCCGACGCTCTCTCCCTCCAAGACCTGGGAGGGGCTGATTGGCGGCGCGCTTTCAGCCACCGCAATTGGAACGGCGCTCTACTGGATGACGCCCTTTTCCATCCTGCAAGCGGCAGGTCTTTGCTTTGTCCTCACGATGATGGGCTTTTTCGGGGGCCTCGTCATGTCGGCCATCAAGCGCGACCGGGGGGTCAAGGACTGGGGCCACCTTATCGCCGGGCATGGCGGCTTTATCGACAGGCTTGACAGCGTGATCTTTGCAGCGCCCATCTTCTTTCACGTCACCCGGTACTACTGGTCGCTTACATGACGGAAGAAACACCCTCCAAATCCCCCTCGCCGCAACCCGATCAGGTTGCCTCGCGGCGGCCGCTCGGGTCGCGAAAGTCGGCCTGGGCCGGGCGGCTAGCGAATTGGGCAGTCACCCAAGGCTATACGCCGAACCAGATTTCTCAGGCCTCCATCGGCTTTGCAGCGCTTGGCGCGTTGTTCTACTCGCTGTCGCCTTTCGGGCCGGGCATCCTGCAGTTTCTCTGGCTTATCCTTGCCGCCGCGACGATCCAGGCGCGTCTGATCTGCAACCTGATCGATGGCATGGTCGCCATCGAGGGCGGCCAAGGCGCAAAGGACGGTCCTTTCTGGAATGAGGCTCCTGACCGTCTGACCGACCTTTTCCTGCTGGTCGGCGCCGGAATTGCGGCCGGTAATCCGGGCCTTGGCGCGCTTGCCGCTGCCCTTGCAATTGGAACCGCCTATCTTCGTGAACTTGGTCGAGCCGAGGGGTTTCCGCCGGATTTCTCTGGCCCTCTCGCCAAGCCGCAACGCATGGCGGTCCTGACGATCGGAACAGTGGTCGCCGCCTTCTATGCCGGTGCCTGGACGTTGAACATGACCTTGTGGATCATCGTGGCAGGCACCGCCCTGACAATTGCGTCGCGGTCGATGCGCCTGATCGGGAACCTGAAAAAGCGCTAGCGGTCTAGCCGTTTGCGCAACGCGCCTGCCCCCAGGTTCACCACGAAAGCCACCCCCGCCACCCAAAGCGGACCAGCAGAGCGTTCCTACGTCATCAGGGTGCCGTCGCCCACCTCGTTGGACGAGCCAAGAAGCTGAAATCCAAGCCAGCAAATCGCCCCAAGGCCTGCGATCATGCTCAGGATAGACACAAGTTCCAGCAGTCCCTTCATGATCGTCTCCTAAGGTAAAGGGCGGGGGCTCGCGATTTGCCCCCGCGTCCCCCGGCTCAGGCCAGCATCACCATCGGGTTTTCCAGCGCCTCGATCACGGCCTTCAGGAACTCTGCCCCCAAGGCCCCGTCGATCACCCGGTGATCCACTGACAGCGTCATCGACATGATCGTCGCAATGCCAATCCGGCCATCTGCCGTCACCACAGGCTTCTTGACGCCCGCACCTACAGCCAGGATCGAGCCATGTGGCGGGTTGATAACGGCGTCGAAGTTCTCGATCCCCATCATCCCAAGGTTCGAGATCGCGAACGACCCGCCCTGATACTCATGTGGTGCAAGCTTCTTGGTCTTCGCCCGCGTCGCCAGGTCCTTCATCTCTGCCGACAAGGCGCTCAGCGACTTCTTCTCCGCATCGCGCAGCACAGGGGTGAACAGACCCCCCTCAACCGCGACGGCCACCGCGACATCCGACGGCTTCAGCCGCAGCATCCGGTCGCCTGCCCAGACAGTGTTCGCCGCTGGCACCGCCTGCAGCGCCATCGCGCAGGCCTTGATGATGAAGTCGTTGACCGACAGCTTCACGCCACGTCCCTCAAGCTGCTTGTTCAGCGTCTCGCGGAACGCCATCAGCGCGTCCAGCTTCACATCCCGCCGCAGATAGAAATGCGGGATGGTCTGCTTGGCCTCGGTCAACCGCGCCGCCACGGTGCGCCGCATCCCGTCCAGCGCCACTTCCTCGAAGGGCCGGTCGGCATACATCTTCAGCACCGTCTCCGCCGCCATGCCCGTGGGCATCGCGCCCGCCGGTTTCGCCGGGGCAGGGGCCGCGGCCTTCGGAGCTTCGGCCACCGGAGCCGCCGCAGGCTTCACCGCCCCCGGCTGGGCGCCCTCGACATCCGCCCGCACGATCCGCCCATGCGGACCCGAGCCCTTCACGGCCCCCAGGTCCAGCCCTTTCTCCTTGGCAATCCGCCGCGCCAGCGGCGAAGCAAAGACCCGGGCGCCGCCCGAGGCCGCCACCGGGGCCGCGACAGCCGCCGCCACTGGGGCCGCAACAGCCGCCGCCGGGGCAGGGGCCGCAGCCGCCGCCTTGGGCGCAGCCGCGACCGAGGACGCATCCTCGCCCTCGTCCAGCAGCACCGCAATGGGGGTGTTCACCTTCACCCCCGCAGTCCCCTCGGCGATCAGGATCTTCCCAACGGTCCCTTCATCGACCGCCTCGAACTCCATCGTCGCCTTGTCGGTCTCGATCTCGGCCAGGATCTGGCCCGACTTGACCTTGTCGCCTTCCTTCACCAGCCACTTGGCCAGCGTGCCCTCCTCCATCGTGGGGGACAGCGCGGGCATCAGAATTTCGGTCGCCATGGCTTCACCTCACCGGTAGCAGACGGATTTGACAGCGGTCACGACCTCGGCGGGCGTGATCAGGGCGAACTTCTCCAGGTTCGCGGCATAGGGCATCGGCACATCCTTGCCCGTGCAGGTCACGACCGGGGCATCAAGATAGTCGAACGCCTTCTGCATGATCGTCGAAGCCAGATGGTCGCCAATCGACCCCACCGGGAAGCCTTCTTCCACCGTGACACAACGGTTCGTCTTCATCACCGACGCCAGCACCGTGTCATAATCGATGGGCCGCAGCGTCCGCAGGTTCACCACCTCGGCACTGATCCCATCCTTCGCCAGTTCCTCCGCCGCCGCTAGCGCATGCGCACAGCCGATCCCGAAGGACACCAGCGTCACATCCGTGCCCGACCGCAGAATGCTGGCCTTCCCGAACGGAATGGTGAAATCGCCATCCGTCGGAACCTCGAAGGACCGCCCGTAGAGGATCTCGTTCTCCAGGAACACCACCGGGTTCGGATCGCGGATCGCCGTCTTCAGAAGTCCCTTCGCATCCGCCGCCGAGTACGGCATGCAGACGCGCAGCCCCGGGATCGCCGCATACCAAGCCGCGAAGTCCTGGGAATGCTGCGCCCCAACCCGCGCCGCCGCCCCGTTCGGGCCCCGGAACACCATGGGTGAGCCCATCTGGCCCCCCGACATGTACAGCGTCTTGGCGGCCGAGTTGATGATGTGGTCGATCGCCTGCATCGAGAAGTTGAAGGTCATGAACTCGACAATCGGCTTCAACCCGCCCCAGGACGCACCCACACCGATCCCGGCAAAGCCCATCTCGGTGATCGGCGTGTCCACCACGCGGCGCGCGCCGAATTCATCCAGCAGGCCCTGCGAGATCTTGTAGGCCCCCTGATACTCGCCGACCTCTTCCCCCATCAGGAAGACCGTCGGATCGGCCCGCATCTCCTCGGCCATCGCCTCGCGCAGCGCCTCGCGGACGGTCATCGTCTTGGTCGGACCCTCGGGCAGGTCGGTGTGCGGCCAGCCGGCCGCCGCGACCGGGGCGGGGGTAGGGGCTGCAGCCACCGCCGCAACCGGGGCTGCCGCGACCGGAGCCGCTGCCGGAGCTGCCGCCGCCGGGGCAGGGGCCGCGTCACTGACGCTCTCGCCCTCTTCCACCAACACCGCTATCGGCGTGTTCACCTTCACGCCCGCCGTGCCTTCGGCGACCAGGATCTTGCCGACGACGCCTTCATCGACCGCCTCGAATTCCATAGTCGCCTTGTCGGTCTCGATCTCGGCGAGGATCTGGCCCGACTTGACCTTGTCCCCCTCCTTGACCAGCCATTTCGCCAGCGTCCCTTCCTCCATGGTCGGGGACAGCGCGGGCATCAGAACTTCGGTTGCCATGTCTATATCCCCCCTTACGCCGTGATATCCGTCCAAAGCTCGCTCAGCGGCGGCTCCGGGCTGTCCTTGGCGAACTCGGCGCTTTCGTTCACGATCGCCTTGATCTCCTTGTCGATGGCCTTCAGCTCCTCATCGGACGCGAGGCCCCCCTGCGTCAGCAGGTCCCGCACATGCTCGATGCAGTCCTTCTCGGTCTTGATCTTCTCGACCTCTTCCCGCGTCCGGTACTTGGCCGGGTCGGACATCGAATGCCCGCGATAGCGGTAGGTCATCATCTCCAGGATATACGGCCCCTTGCCGGCCCGGCAGTGCGCCACGGCCTTCTCTCCGGCCGCCTTCACCGCCAGCACGTCCATCCCGTCGACCTGCTCGCCGGGGATGCCGTAAGCCAGGCCGCGCCCGTACAGCGTCGTCGACTTGGTGGACCGCTTGACGCTGGTCCCCATCGCATACTGGTTGTTCTCGATCACGAAGATCACCGGCAGGTCCCAGAGTTCCGCCATGTTGTAGGTCTCATAGACCTGGCCCTGGTTTGCCGCGCCATCGCCGAAATAGGTGAAGGTCACATTGTCATTGCCCAGGTACTTGTCCGCGAATGCCAGACCGGCCCCCAGCGGCACCTGAGCGCCAACAATCCCGTGCCCGCCGTAGAAATGTTTCTCTTTCGAGAACATGTGCATCGAGCCGCCCTTGCCCTTGGAGTAGCCTCCAATCCGCCCGGTCAGCTCGGCCATCACGCCCTTCGCGTCCATGCCGCAGGCCAGCATATGCCCGTGGTCGCGGTAGCTGGTGACGCGCTTGTCGCCTTCCTTGGCCGCCGCCTCCAGACCCACGACCACCGCTTCCTGTCCTATGTACAGGTGGCAGAAGCCGCCGATCAGACCCATCCCGTACAGTTGCCCCGCCTTCTCCTCGAACCGGCGGATCAGCAGCATCTCGCGGTAAAACTTCAGCAATTCCTCTTTCGAGACATTCGGTCTCGCATCGGGCTTCTTCGCCATCTGGCTCCTCCCACAGGAAATAGGATGGTTCAACGTTAAACCATCCTTACAGCATCGGAGTTTATTGGGTCAAAACAATCAGGACACGGCACGCTCCGCGACGTATGGACCCTTAAGAAATCCACGACTGGGTTTGGGCAGAGAAATCCCCTTCGGCCGAGCCGGTTGCGCGCCCTTCGCGCGCAGAGGCGAGAGAATTGGCTCGCGCGTCAGCGCTCGATTCAGCGGATAGCGATCTCGTCGGCGCGCAGATAGCCCAGAACGTCCCGCGTCTGCTGGTCCAGCAGGTCAAGATCCAGATAGTCGTCCGACAGCCGACGCGTCAGGTTCTGCATCCTGGCCAGTTCGGCCGCCAGCCGGTCGCGCTCGGCGGCAAGCTCATCTGCCTCGGCATCAATCGCGACCCGGGCGAACATGCCATAGTCGCCCTGGACAGCCGCGAAAGTGAAGTAGGCCCCGAAAAGAAAGGCGACGGCCAAATAGACCAGCCCGCCCAATCCCCGATGTGCGTTTGCCGCAGCCATTTTTTGCCTCGTCTTGGCCCCTCTATGCCGGGGACCTTTTGCGAATCATTGCATAACAGGACCCGCTTGGGAATCCCGAAAATACACATGTCTCAACGGCTTGAACGGGCGATTTCAGGTGACCGAGGCCGCGTGTATGCTGTCGATCGCACCCTTCAGCACGGCATCGAACTCGGCATCCGACTGCTGCGCGCTCAGCCCCTCGCTCAGCGCACGGCTAAAGCTGGCGATGATCCCGTGGTTCAGCGCCAGGATTTCGTTCGCCTTGTCGCGGCTATGCCCGCCCGACAGCGCAACGACCTTCAGCACCTTCGGATGCTTGACCAGCGGCTGGTAGAAATCCGGGACCGTCGGCAGCGAAAGCTTCAGCATGACCTGGCCATCAAGTGCTTCCAGATGCTTGAGAATCTCCTGCTGCAGCATCGCCTCTGCTTCCGCCTTGTCAGCGATGGAGATCGTCACTTCCGGCTCCAGGATCGGCATCAGGCCGTGGCTTGCAACCTGCCGTCCCAGCTCGAACTGCTGCGCCACGACGGCCGCAATCCCCTTGGCATTCGCGGCATTGACGACTGAACGTTCTTTGGTCCCGAAGATCCCCGCCTTCGCGGCACGCGCCAAAAGCGCATCCAGCCCCGGGATCGGCTTCATCAGCTGGACGCCGTCAGCTTCCGCCTCCAGCCCCTTGTCGATCTTCAGGAAGGGCACGACGCCGCGCTTTTCCCACAGGTAGGTCGCCGTGGGCACGCCGTCGATTGTGCGGTCCATCGTCCCCGCATCGCATGGATCAGGTCGAACATCTGCTCTTCGCCGGAATACTCGCTTTCCGAAATCCCGTACAGTTTCAGCGCCTTGGGGGTCGATCCGCCCGACTGGTCCAGCGCGGCAATGAAGCCCCGGCCGTTCCGCACCTGTTCGGTCATCTTAGCGTTGGTCATCTTCGTCTCCTGATCCGTTGGCGCTGGCATAGCCCCTGCGGCCTAGCCCATCAAGGCCTTCACGCCCGGCAGCTCCTTGCCTTCCATCCATTCCAGGAAGGCTCCGCCCGCCGTCGAAATGAAGGTAAAGTCATCCGCTGCCCCCGCCGCGTTCAGCGCAGCCACGGTATCCCCGCCGCCTGCCACTGAAATCAGGCCGCCAGCCTTGGTCAGCCGTGCCGCAGCCAAAGCCGCCGCGTTGGTCGCCGCATTGAAGGGCTCGATCTCGAAGGCGCCCAAGGGGCCGTTCCAGATCAGCGTCTTGGCACCGGCAAACACTGCTTCCAGTGCCTTTACCGTCTCCGGCCCCGCATCCAGGATCATCGCGTCCGGCGGGCATTTGTGGACGCTCACGGTCTGGCTGTCCGCCCCCGCCTTGAACTCGCGCGCCACGACCACGTCCACCGGCAGGTGGATCTGGCAGCCCGCCTTCTGCGCCCGATGCCGGATCTCGCGCGCCGTCTCGGCCATCTCGCGCTCGGCCAGAGACTTGCCCACCTCGATCCCCTCGGCCACCAGGAAGGTATTCGCCATGCCACCGCCGATCACCAGATGGTCGACCTTGGTCACCAGGTTGGCGAGCAACTCGATCTTGGTTGAGACCTTGGCGCCCCCCACAACCGCCACCACCGGCCGCTGCGGAGACCCCAAAGCCGCCTCCAGCGCCTTCAGCTCCGCCTCCATCAACCGCCCCGCCGCCGCTGGCAACAGCCGCGCCAAGCCTTCCGTTGAGGCATGCGCCCGGTGTGCGGCCGAAAACGCATCATTCACATAGACTTGGCCCAGCTTCGCCATCTGCTCCGCCAGTTCGGAGTCGTTCTTCTCCTCGCCCGGATGGAACCGAGTGTTCTCCAGCAGAACCACCTCACCCTTGCCCGCCTTGGCAATCGCCGCCGCCGCCACATCTCCCAAGCAATCTGCTCCGAACACGACCTTCCGGCCCAGCGATCCGGCCAGTGCCTCGACCACATGGGAAAGGCTCATTTCCGGCACGACCTTGCCCTTCGGCCGGTCAAAATGCGCCAGCAGCACAACCTTGCCCCCCTTTGCGATGATCGCGTCCACCGTCGGTTTGATCTTGTCGATCCGGGTCATGTCAATGACCTTGCCCGCTTCCATCGGCACGTTGATGTCGACCCGTGTCAGCACGACTTTCCCGCTCAGGTCCATGTCATCCAGGGTTTTCCAGGGCATCGCTGTCTCCTTCGATGAAAGCCTGCCCGCTATTGCCCCGTCGATCACGCCCGCGTCAACCGCTTTGCCCTTCCCTTGCGCGAAACCCGCCGTTACGGTCGCGCCCGACAAACCACAGGAGACACCCGATGCCCGACATCAAGGACCCCGAGAATACCATCATCCTGACGCTGAAGGACGGCGAAGTGGTGATCGAACTCCTCAAGGATGTTGCCCCCAAGCACACCGAGCGGATGAAGCAGCTGGCCCGCGACAAGGCCTATGACGGCGTGGCCTTCCACCGCGTGATCGACGGCTTCATGGCCCAGACCGGCGATGTGGAAAACGCCAAGATGGACAGCCCGAACTACAACCCGCGGCGTGCCGGGACGGGCGGGTCGCAGTATCCGGATCTTCCGGCGGAATTCTCCAAGCTCCCGCATGAGCGGGGTACGCTTGGCGCTGCGCGCTCGCAGAACCCGAACTCTGCCAACAGCCAGTTCTTCATCAACTTCACCAACAACAGCTTCCTGAACGGGCAGTACACCGTCTATGGCCGCGTCATTTCGGGCATGGAGCATGTCGACAAGATCACCCGTGGCGAGCCGCCAGCGAACCCCGACCGGATGATCACCGTCCGCGTGGCAGCCGACGTCCAGTAAAGAATAACGGACCTGACGCGCGGGGCAGGGCAGGGCATGCCTTGCCCCGCACCTATTGTCTGGGGGACCCATGCGCCTAAGCCTCGCCTTGCTTTTTCTCTCTGCCACTGCCACTGCCACCGTTGCCGATCCCCGCCTTGCAGGCACCTATGACGGGATCATCTGGTCTGGCTTCGAAGGGGCGGGGACAACCGTCCTGACAGTTGCGCGCGACGGAACGATCTCCGGCACGTACCGGTATCAGGACGGCTCTGCGTCCGGCAAAGGCACGCTGACAGACTGCACCTATTCCATGGCCATCCTGCGCTGCACCTGGAATGATGCCTACGGTTCGGGCGCGCTGGTCGTGCGCTTCGACCCGCCGCTGAAGGGCTTCCAGGGCAGCTGGTACGACTACTCGATCCCGGAACCCCATGACAGCCCCGAAGGTGGCTATCTGTGGTCCGGCACCCGCCGCCCGGGCTGACGCGCGCCGATGTGACCCCCGCGCGATTGACCTTGGCCGCAAAGCCGGGGACAAACCCGCATCCCACGTGATCGAAAGGACAAGACATGATCCGCAAGCTGGCCACTCTTTTGGCCCTGACCGCCGCCCCCGCCTTTGCGCAGGATGCCACCGACGGCCCCGGGCCGAACCTGGTCATCGAAGTGGCCGGTGCGGCGAACGGCACGATCGTCATCGACCTTCTGCCCGAAGTGGCCCCGCAGCACGTCGCCCAGATCGTCGCGCTGGCCGAAAGCGGCGCCTATGACAACGTGGTCTTCCACCGCGTAATCGACGGCTTCATGGCCCAGACCGGAGATGTGCGCTACGGCAAGGCCGGTGGGGATCTTACGCTGGCGGGCACAGGTGACAGCGACATGCCGAACATCCCGGCCGAGTTCTCTGAAACGCTGTCTTTCCAGCGCGGCGTCGTCGGCATGGCCCGCGCTCAGGACCCAAACAGCGCCAACAGCCAGTTCTTCATCATGTTCGCCGATGGCAGCTTTCTTGATGGCCAGTACACGATCTTCGGCAACGTGATCCAAGGCATGGAGGTTGTCGACGCCATCCAGCGCGGTGAGCCGCCGGCCACGCCAGACGTGATGACCAAGGTCACCGTGCAAAAGTGACAGACGGTCAGGGCGGGTCCTGTACTCGCCCTGCACCTTCGCTCGTGGCGAACCTCTCGAATCCTGTCTTTCGCGCCTGAGTCCGCCACCCGCCCTGCGGCGCGATTCGCAACCGGTTGCACTGAAGGACCTGATTTTGGAAAACGATTTCGGTTAATTTGCAATCATAGGTTGTTTTTCGGGATTTTTTCCGCAACTTCAAGCATTCGTGTCCTTTTTTTCGCCTAGCTTGGCTCTCATTTGCGACGAAGTTTTCGCTTTGTTTCAGGTTTATTAAGTTTTTGTGACCCGACGCAAAACAGCCGGGTCCGAGATGGGCGAAGCGAAGGCAAGTATGAGTATGAGCGAAGCAATCCCTGTTGATGTGGAGCTGGAGTTGACCGGCGACGAGTTGACGCCGGGAACGACACTTTCGAACGGCAACTACACCATCGTCCAGCATCTCAAGTCCGGCGGTTTTGGCATCACCTATCTCGCCCTCGACACGCTCGGGCGAAAAGTCGTGGTCAAGGAATGCTTTCCCAGCGGTATGTGCGCCCGGCCCAGCCGCAGCGTCCGCCCCAGGTCGCGCAGCTACACCTCCAACATCGCGAGCCTCGTCGAAAAGTTCGTCGCCGAGGCCCATGCCCTGGCGCGCGTCAACCATGCGAACGTCGTCAAGGTACACCAGGTTTTCCGCGAAAACGAAACCGCCTACATGGCGCTCGACTATGTCGAGGGTGATGATCTGCTTGGCGTCCTGGCCGATCCGGTGCGCGCTCCGACACACAAGGAAATCCGGTCCTGGCTTATCAAGCTGCTTGACGCGACCGCTGTTGTCCATGAGGCGGGGCTCCTGCACCGCGACATTTCGCCCGACAACATTCTGATCGACGCCAATCGGCAGCCAGTGCTGATCGACTTTGGAGCCGCGCGCGAACAGGGCCCGGCCGCCGAACGCGCGGCCTCCACCCTGCATGTGGTCAAGGACGGCTATTCTCCGCAGGAACTCTATCTTTCGGGTGGGGATCAGGGACCGTGGAGCGACCTCTACGCACTCGCAGCCACCTTCCATCATCTCATTACTGGTCAGGCGCCGCCGAACAGCCAGGAACGTCTTGCTGCCATGGCCACGCAAAGCCCCGACCCCTTGATCCCTTTGGCAGGGCGCTTCCCCGCCTATGATGCCGCCTTTTTGGCTGCCATCGACAAGGCCATGTCGGTGTTGCCGCGTGACCGGCTGCAATCGGCGCGGCAGTGGCTCTCGGCGATCACCGAAAGCGCCGATGGCAAGGTCCTGCGTCTGCCCGTGGCCGAGCCGCCGCGCATCGTCACGCCGATGTCCCGCATCACCCGGATCGAGGCGGATGCCAAGCGCAGACCCGTGGGTCCAATGGCTGCAGTCGGGGCAGCCGCAGCCCTTGCCACTCTGGCCATCGGTGTCTACCTCGCCCTGCCCGACTCCAAGCTGGCACCGGTCGCCCGCCAACAGGGAGATGCGGTTGCTTCAGCTGCCGCTCCGCCGGATGACCCGTCCGCACCCGCAGACTCCGTTGTGCCCGCCTCAGAACCTCTGCAAGACAGCGCTGCGGCTCCAGCCGCAGAGCCGGTCCTGACTGATGTCGTCGAGACGTCCGGTGCGGCGCCCGTGTCTGTCTCCAAGGCCGAAGGCCTGGTGTCTGGTTGGCAGATTGCGCTTCCCTTTACCGCCTCGAATGATCGTCCGTCGGTTGTCGGCAGCGTTGTGGGCAACGTGCCTGACTGGCTTGCCCCGGGGGTCGAGATCGTCGCGGTGAACGGATCGCCCGTCGCCAGCATTTCCGACATCCCCGCCCTTGTAGCGCAATCTGCAGACCCGAAAGATGCCGTGGCCCTCGAGATGGCCTTTACTGTGGTGACCGAGAGTGGTGGCGACCCTGTCGACCAGGTGCTGGATGTGCCGGTCGTGCACGACGTGACGCTTTCATCTGGCGCCCGCTTCGCCGTTAGGGCCAGTGGCACGGCATGGCGCACCGAGGTTGTTGCCCTGCCATCCGGCTATACCGGCGACATGCAGGTGGGCGACATCGTCGTCGCCCATGTCGAGACGAACACCCCGCTTAACGGTCCATCCGACATGGCTTCGGTCCTGTCGACGGCCATCGCTGCGGGGTCCGAGGCCACTGCCTTCGCCGTCCAGCGCGGGGGCAGCATGTGGGTGGTTTCCTTGCCCTTGCCCGGCTGATCCCGGGCGCATCCCGGCAGACGGGACGAAATCTGTGTCAAGGCGTCGGGATTCCGCGCGCCATCGCTTGCGCGCGCCTTTTCCGGTGCCGGTATCGAATATGGAGGAGTAAGACATGACGACCATTGGAAGATCATCTGCCCGCCGCGCGCTTCTGGGCGCCGCGCTCTGGGCCAGCACTGCCCTCGTGCCGCTTTCGGCCCAGGCCGAGGAAGTTTCGCTCAAGTCGTCCGACGGGACAGTGAACCTTGTGGGCGAGTTCGTCGAGTTCGTCGACAACACCTATGTGATCCGCACCGCGCTGGGTGAACTCCGCGTCAGTGCGGCCAACGTCCGTTGCGAAGGGGCGGCCTGCCCAAGTTTCGAAGTCGCCACCGCCGATGTCACCTTCGCCGGGTCCGACACCGTGGGTCTCGGGGTGATGCCGCTTCTGTTGTCCGGCTTTGCCGCAAACCTTGAAGCCGAGATCACCACCTCGGCCACCGGGGTCGAGAACCAGTCGCTCAGCACCTTTGTGGCCGACCAGGGCTTTGGCGATCCGATGGGCGCCGCCCTTGTCACCTCCACCGTCTCGGGCGATGCGTTCAAGGCGCTGCTCGACAAATCGGCCATCTTCGGCATGGCCTCGCGCCGCATCACCCCTGATGAGGCCCGCGCCCTGAAGGCGGCCAATGCCGGGAACATGGTCAGTCCCGAACAGGAACACATCATCGCGGCCGACAGCATCATGGTCATCGTGCACCCGGAAAACCCGGTCAGCAGCCTGACCATCGAACAGGTGCGCAACATCTACGCCGGCATCATCGTGAACTGGAGCGAAGTCGGCGGCCCCGACCTGCCGATCACCGTGCTGGACCGCTCGGCCGATTCCGGGACCCGGCGCCAGTTCCAGCAGGCCGTTTTCGGCGAAAACTCCGCACCGGCCGTGCCAAACGCCGTGATCCAGGATGACAACGCCGCTTCCTCGGCCGCCGTCACCGACGATCCCTCGGCCATCGCTTACGTCGGCAACGCCTTCCAGCGGGGCGCCAAAGCCGTGCCGCTGGTCAACGAATGCGGCATCACGATGGAGCCGACCGACTTTGCCGTGAAGACCGAAGAATACCCGCTTTTCCGGCGTCTCTATCTCTACAACCGCGCCGACAACATGCCGCCGCTCGCGCAGGAAATCGTCAATTTCATTCTGTCGCCCGCCTCGGACGAAGTGATCGCGCGCTCGGGCTTCATCGACCTTGGCGTCGCGCGCCAACCCCAGCCGCTGGACAGCGTGCGCGGCCAATTGCTTCTGGCGCCGAACCCAGACGCCTTTGAAAGCGGCGTGATGCGCGAAATGCTGGCTGCAATGGTCGATTTCGATCGCCTCTCGACCACGTTCCGCTTCAGCCCCGGCTCCTCCAAGCTGGATGAGCGCGGACAACTCGACATCAGCCGCCTTGCCACCTACCTGGAAAGCCAGCCCGCCGGAACCAAGGTGTTGTTCGTCGGCTTCACCGACGATGTGGGCGAATTCTCGGCCAACCGCAAACTGTCGGAAAACCGCGCGGCACAGATGCTCGATACCCTGCGCGCCTATGCCGGCGACCGCCTGGCGAACATCGAGTTTGCCTCGACGGGCTTCGGCGAAATCGCGCCCTCGGCCTGCAACACCTCTGACAACGGCCGGGCGATCAACCGCCGCGTCGAGGTCTGGATCCAGTCGGGCGGCTGACCCGCCTTCAGGGCCGTCGCCGCTATGGCGGCGGCCCAGCCTTCTTCCCTTCCGCTTCTGGCGCACCGCAGGCCCCGCACACGGCGCCGCGCCTTGCCCCCTCATGTCGTCTCAGAGGAGCCCCCATGTACGACACGTTCCGATTTCGCCGGGCCACCATGCGCCTGCACCTCGTCGTCCTCTCCGCAGCCTTGACCGGCGTCCTCTCCGGCCCCGGTCTGGCACAGGATCAGTCGACCGCCTCCGCCACGCTGACCCTCGCCCAATTCGTCAAGGAACACGGTGGGACCGAACGCATCAACCTCTCGGCCAAGCTGCGCATGCTGTCGCAGCGCATCCCGGCGGTGGCCTGCGTCTATGCCGCACGTGGCGATGACGAGCTCGCCAAAACCCACCTCAACGCTGCCCTCGACGAATTTGAAAAGATTGCCAAGGGGTTAGAGTTCGGAGACGACAGCCTCGGCATGTTCGGCCCCGAAGAAAGCGCCAAGGCTTTAAAGGGTCTGAAGATTCTGGGCGAAGAATGGGCGCCCCTGGCTGCCGCCGCCCGCGACCTGCTGGCCGCAGGCGGTACCCAGCCCGAGGCGCTGGCCCAGATCTACGCGCAAGAGCCCAAGGTCCTGGAAATCGCCAAGAAGCTCGCGGTCGAGATCGGCGCGATCTACACCGACCCGAACAGCCTGACCATCGGCGGCGCGATGACCATCGACATCGCCGGACGGCAGCGGATGCTGTTGCAGAAGATGACCAAGGAAGCCTGCCAGATCTCCACCGGGGGTGGCACCGCCGACACGGCGACCGCGCTGCAAGCGACGGTGGATACCTTCGACAAGACCCTTGCCGCCATGATCGACGGCCTGCCCGAGGCCGGGATGCCCCCGGCGCCCACGCCGGAAATCCGCCAAGCCCTGGAAACGCTCCGCGCCGATTGGCAGGCGGCGCGCGCACCGATTGATGGGGTGATGGGCGGCACCGCGCTTGACGCGGCGGCGCTTGCGGCCCTCATGGTCACCACCGATGGGCTGGTCCAGGAGATGAACAAGATCGTCGCGGCCTATTCCGCCTCGGCCACCTTCTGATTCCTACGGGCAGGTCTATCCGGCGGGCTTGGGCATAGCCCCGGCCCGCCGGACCCGGCATCGCGGCTCAGGCCAGCACTACCAACGCGTGCCGCTTCTTGCCCGCCGTCAGCTTCATCGGCTCGACCAGGTGGCTCGCGCCAAAACGCGTTGCGGTATCGGTGACGATTTCGTCGTTCACCTTGGCCCCGCCTTCCAGGATCAGACGTTTGGCGTCCTTGCCGCTGGCCGCCAGTCCTGCGCGCACGAACAACTGGACGATCCCCACGCCCTCGGCCAGTTCGGCAGGTTCCAGCGTCACCGTCGGCAGATCTTCCCCGATCCCGCCCCTCTCGAACACCTCGCGCGCCGTCGCTTCCGCCGCCGCCGCCGCCTCGGCCCCGTGCAACAGCCCGGTCACAGCATTCGCCAGCACGATCTTCGCCTGGTTGATCTCCGACCCGCCAAGCTTGCCCAGCCGTTCGCACTCCTCGACCGGCAACTCGCTGTAAAGCTTCAGGAAACGGCCCACATCGGCGTCGGTCACATTCCGCCAGTACTGCCAGAACTCGTAAGGGCTATACATGTCCCCATTCAGCCAGACCGCGCCCGACTGGCTTTTCCCCATCTTCTTCCCGTCGCTCGTTGTCAGCAGTGGTGTCGTCAGGCCAAACACCTCGCCCTCGACCACCCGGCGCGTCAGGTCCACGCCGTTGACGATATTGCCCCACTGGTCGCTGCCGCCCATCTGCAACAGGCAGCCATAGCGGCGGTGCAGCTCCAGGAAGTCATAGGCCTGGAGGATCATGTAGTTGAACTCCAGGAACGACAGCGACTGCTCCCGGTCCAGCCGCGACTTCACGCTCTCGAAACTCAGCATCCGGTTCACGCTGAAATGCCGCCCTATGTCGCGCAGAAAGCCAATGTAGTTCAGGTGGTCCAGCCACTCGGCGTTGTTCACCATCACCGCATCCGTAGCGCCCTCGCCGAACCGGACGTAGGGCGAGAACGCGCGCTTGATCCCCTCGATGTTCGAGTTGATCTGCGCGTCGGTCAGCAAGGGACGCTCTTCCGCCCGGAACGACGGGTCGCCGATCTTGGTCGTGCCTCCGCCCATCAGCACGATCGGTTTGCCCCCGCATTTCTGCAGCCACCGCAACATCATGATCTGGATCAGGCTGCCCACATGCAGACTTGTCGCCGTCGCGTCGAAGCCGATGTACCCAGGCACCACACCCTTCACCAATGCTTCGTCAAGCGACTGATAATCCGTGCAATCGGCAACAAAGCCGCGCTCGAACATCACGCGCATGAAGTCAGATTTCGGATGGTAGTTCATGGCCGCCTCGGTCTAGGATGCGCGCGGTATATCTTCGCAAGGAGCCCAAGGGAAGATGCGGAAGGATGGGCCTCTCTGGGCGCTGGGCGCCATGTCCGGAACCTCGCTGGACGGTGTCGATGCCGCCATGGTCAAGACCGACGGCGTGACAATCCAGGGCTTTGGGCCAAAGGCCTACCGGCCCTACAGCGACGACGAACAGGCCACTATCCGCGCTGCCCTTGGCCAGTGGCCCGGCGACCCCGCCGTTGCCGCAGCGGCAGAGGTGGTGGAAAACGCCCATGCCGAGCTTCTGTCGCGCTTCACTGGGGCGGATGTCCTGGGCTTCCACGGCCAGACGCTGGCCCATGATCCGGCGGGCCGCGGCACGCACCAATGTGGCAACGGCGCGCTTCTGGCACAGGTGCTGGACCTGCCGACTGTCTGGGATTTCCGCTCCTCTGACGTGACGATGGGCGGGCAGGGCGCGCCGCTTGCTCCCTTCTTCCACCACGCCCTCGCCCGCTACATCGGCGCGACCGAGCCCCTGGCCTTCCTCAATCTCGGCGGGGTCGGCAACATCACTCTGGTAGACCCGTCCACGCCCACGCCGGAAACCCCGGGCGGCCTCCTGGCTTTTGACACTGGCCCTGCGAATGCACCGCTGAACGACATGATGCTCGCCCGGTTCGGCAAGCCTCGGGACGAAGATGGAGCCTTGGCGGCGGACGGCGAAGTCGACGAACAGTTCATAAACCTTTTCCTGCAAGCTCCTTGGTTCGACGCGCCTCCACCCAAGTCGCTTGACCGCAACGCCTTTCCCGATCTCGTCGAGATGACCGGGCTGCTGGCTCATGCCGATGCCGCAGCCACGCTCACCGCCCTCGCTGCCGCCTGCGTAGCCCAGGCACAGATCCACTTCCCGGCCCCGGTCGAGCGGATCCTCGTGACGGGTGGCGGTCGGCACAATCCAGTGATGATGGGTGAACTGCGCCGTCGCATCCCGGTGCGGATCGACCCGGTGGAAGATGTCGGCCTTGACGGCGACATGCTTGAGGCGCAGGCCTTCGCTTATCTGGCCGTCCGCGTACTGCGCAAACTCCCGACCTCTGGCCCGGACACGACCGGCGCGCCCACCCTGGTCGGTGGTGGCCAGATCAGCCGACCCGATCCCGCAGACGCAAGCTGAGCAGGGGCACGGAATAGATCACCAGCGCCGACCAGATCAGCGTAAAGGCCATGAGCTTGACCCCGCTGAACGGCTCGCCGAAGATGAAGACCGCGGTCAGGAAGATCAGCGTCGGTGCGATGTACTGCATGATCGCGATGGTCGACAGGGTCAGCCGCTTGGCCCCGTTCGCGTAAATCATCAGCGGCCCCGCCGTGACGATGCCGCAGCCCAAAAGCAGCGCGTTGTCCCAAGGCACGCTCTGCAGAAAGTGCCCGGCCCCCGCCCCCCAGAGCCACAGCAAATACCCCAGAGCCAGCGGCAGAAGGATCAGAACCTCCAGAGCGAAACCCTGGTTCGGCCCGATCGGCAGCCATTTCTTCAGGAAGGCATAGAACCCCCAGGTCACGGTAAGCCCCAGCGCCACCACCGGCAGCCGCCCTGCGTCCCAGGTCAGAATGGCCACTGCCAAAGCCGCCAGCGCAATCGCCACCCCCTGCATCCGCCCGATCCGCTCGCGCAACAGAACCGCGCCCAGGAAGATCGAGAACAGGGGGTTGATGTAGTACCCAAGGGCCGCATCCAGCGCATGTCCCGACCCGATGGCCCAGACATAGATCCCCCAGTTCACACTGATCAGGGCCGCCGTCAGCACCCCCATCCCCAGCATCCGGGGGCTCTTCAGCGCCGCCTTCAGGTCCGCCGTCCGGCCCGTCCACCACAAGACCGCCACCGCAATCGGCACCGACCACAGCACCCGGTGCGCGATGACCTCGACGGGCGGAATATGCGCCAGCGCCCTCATGTACAAAGGCAGGAAGCCCCACAGCAGATACGCCGTCAGAGCATACAGAAATCCCGGGAGAGTATCGCCGGTCTGCGCAGGCGAAGGAGGCAGGGCAGGGGTCTCGCTCATGCCCCACCCCTATCCAAAGCCCCGGGCAACAACCACCCCGATCTTGTGCCCCGCACAATCGAGGCGCGCCTCATGTCTTGCTCTTTTCCCAAATACTCCCGCCGGAGGCATCTCCGCCTTCCACCCAGCGCGAGGCCCTGGTCTTCGCGCAGGACAACAGCTGTCCGCGACCAGAAGCCCCTCGACCCGTTCGCCGCGCCGCACTGCAAGGTTACCACCGCATGAACGCCCACGGGCAAATCGTTGATCTCAAATGACTTGCAAACCTGTCCACGCCGGACGGCCTCACAACTCCCACCCCGGCGGCGCGAGTTCAAACCCCTCGAACCGGAACCCCGGGCTCACCGTGCAGCTCACCAGCACCCACTCCCCCAAAGGCCGTGCCGCTTGCCACCACCCGGCCGGGACAACGGCCTGCACCACCTCACCCCCCAGAACATCCGGCCCCAGCCGCACCTCCCGCGCGGCCTCCTCCCCCATCGACAGCACCAGGGGCGCCCCCGCATGCCACAGCCAAATCTCGTCCGCATCGACCCGGTGCCAATGCGACCGCTCCCCGGCCTGCAAAAGGAACAGGATCGCCGTCCCCGACGCCCGTCCTCCGACCTCCGGCCCCCGCCAGGTCTCCCGATACCACCCACCCTCCGGATGCGGCTTGAGCCCCAGCTTCACGATGATCGCCTCTGCCATCACGCTTCCCTCCATTCCCCGGGGGCGAGCCCCTCCAGAGTCCAGTCCCCCACCCGCCACCTTATCAACCGCAGGCAGGGCAACCCCACCGCCGCGCACATCCGCCGCACCTGCCGGTTCCGCCCCTCGCGGATCGTGAGTTCAATCCACCCGTCCGGCACCGACTTGCGCACCCGGATCGGCGGCACCCGGGGCCAAAGCCACCCCGGCTCCCCCACCGCCTTCGCCTTCGCCGGCAGGGTCATCCCATCATTCAACGCCACCCCCGCCCGCAGCCGCTCCAGCGCCGCCTCGGTCACCACCCCCTCGACCTGGGCAAAATACGTCTTCTCCAGCTTGAACTTCGGGTCCGCAATCCGCGCCTGCTGCTTGCCGTCATCGGTCAGCACCACCAGCCCCTCCGAATCCCGATCCAGCCGCCCCGCCGGATAGACCCCCTTCACCGGCACGAAATCCGCCAGCACCGCCCGCTCCCCCTCGCGCGAGAACTGGCAGAGCACGTCATAGGGCTTGTTCAACAGGATCAGCATCCCCCAGACCTAGCCCGAGCACGCCCCCGTTGCCAACCCGTCCGCCCCATGCCAGCCTGCCCCCATGCCCCAGACCCTCATCATCGGCGCAGGCATCACCGGCGCGGCACTTGCCTACCAGCTGTCCCGGCGGGGCGAAGCCGCCACTCTCCTCTCCACCCATGCCGAAGGCGGCCTCGCCTCGGCGGCCAGCTTCGGCTGGCTCAACGCCTCCTACTACCTGAACCACCCGCACTACCGCCTGCGGCACGAGGGCCTCGCCGCCCATCGCCGCCTGCAAGACCAGCTTCCCGGCCTGCCGACGACCTGGCAAGGCTGCCTCTGGTACGAAGCCACGGGCGACGCGCAGGAGGAAACCGCCACCGACCTTACTGCGCTTGGCTACAAGGTCGACCGCCTGACCCGCGCGCAAGTGGCCGAACGCCTTCCCTCCCTCGGCCCCGTCCCCGATACCGCCCTCTTCTTCCCCGAGGAAGGTGTCTCAGACCCCGCGCTCCTGGCCCGCGCTCTGATCGCGGCCTCGGGCGCAGAGGTCATGCGTGCGACGGTCCAATCGCTGACCGAGGAGGCGGGCAGGCTGACCGGCGTTCTCACCGACCTCGGGCCCGTGCCCGCAACCCGCGTGATCCTTGCCACCGGCACCGGCACGCCCGCGCTGCTGCAGTCCTTCGGGTACACTCTGCCGATGCTGAAACGCCCAGGCCTGATGATCCGGACCAATCCCTTGCCTCCGATCTGCCCCGTGGTCCTCGCCACCCCGGATCAAGAGGTCCGCCAGGACGCCCAAGGCCACCTGATCGCCCCCGCCTCTGCCGGCCACCAGTCCGACCATGCCGAGGTGCTCGGGGCCTTCCCCGTGGTGGTCAACGCCACCCTGCAACGCCTCCGCGCCCTGTTCCCGGGGCAGGAGATCCACTTCGCCCACCAGGCGATGGCGATGCGACCCGTGCCTGGCGACGGCCTGCCCGTCGTGGGGCAGGGGTCCATCGAGGGCCTGTGGCTCGCCGTCATGCACTCCGGCGCAACCCTCGCGCCCGTGGTGGCCGAGTGTCTGGCCGAGGAAATCACCGGCGGCCCCGAAAGCCAGCTGTTGAAAGACTTCCGACCGGAGCGTTTCTAGGGGACAACCGCGTGTCTCCGGGGAGCGTACTGTGGGAAGTCGATTGCCCCTGAAGTTCCGTCAGGCCTACAGTAATTGACAAACGACTTTACTCTAGGGGGCCAGATTGCAGGCAACCGGCAAAATGGCGCTGATCGCCGTCCAGTTGGCAGGAATCCTGCTGTCCGCCTTGTTGGTCGCTGCGACTTTCCTGGATCGGGCTGCCGTTGGGTCTCTCGTGCAAGGCTTTGCCGTTGCCAAGGTCGAAAGTGCTGCCGATCTGGCCTGGAATGAGGCCTCCAGCCAGTTTGGTACGGGCGACCGGGCAGAACGACTTGGTGCTCTTGCAGAACGGCTTGGAATTGATGCGCAGACGGCCGAGGCGGAGCGTCGCGAGATCGTGCCCGCGCTTATGGCCTATGCTCTGTCGGACCGCTGCGGCAACAGTTGCGGCCTGGCGGCGCTTGCGGCAGACGCTGCAGATCACGCCCTCATTGCGCGGGTAGCAAAGTTGCGCATGGGACAGGTGACCTTGGGGGAGTTTATCGTCGAGCGCTACGACAGCACCTTGATCGGCCTCATCAACGATCTTCGCCGGTTCGGCGCGACGAACCTCGTGGCGTTAAGCCTCATGCTTGGTCTCACCACGTTTCGCAACTATCTGAACTGGCGCTTCGTTGCTTTTTCAATCGCGGTAACGGTTTACACCGCCGTGGCGTCGTACAATTACCTCGTTGCCCAAAACTGGGCGATGACACTGATCCTGCATGATTGGACGAGTCCTGCCTATCAAATCGGCATGCTGTTTGCCTGCCTTGTCTTTGCCGACTGGCTCTTCCTCAATGGTAGACTGACGAGGCTTGTTCTTGACCTGATCGGAAGTGCGGCCTCAGGCTAACTGCCAAGACGAAAGAGGCACTCCCGTTCCAGGCGCCGTCCGATTTCTTCGTAGAAGTCGGGCCGGAGTTTTCGAAAACTCCGGCCCCGACCCTCAGCCCTTCAGGATCGACCGCCCCGCATATTCCGCCGTCTCGCCCAGCATTTCCTCGATCCGGATCAGCTGGTTGTACTTTGCGAGACGATCCGACCGCGACAAGGACCCGGTCTTGATCTGCCCGCAGTTCGTCGCAACCGCCAGATCGGCAATCGTCGAATCCTCCGTCTCCCCTGACCGGTGCGACATCACGTTGGTATACCGCGCGCGGTGCGCCATATCGACGGCCTGCAGCGTCTCGGTCAGGGTGCCGATCTGGTTCACCTTCACGAGCATGGAGTTCGCCACGCCGTCCTTGATCCCCCGCGCCAGGCGCTTGGGGTTGGTGACGAACAGGTCGTCGCCGACCAGCTGGATCTTCGACCCCAGCCGCTCGGTCAGCAGCTTCCAGCCCTCCCAGTCATCCTCGCCGCAGCCGTCTTCGATCGAGATGATCGGGTAGTCGTTCGCCAGGCCCACCAGGAAATCGACGTTGCCCTCGATGGACAAGGACTTCTTCTCGCCCGTCATCTCGTACTTGCCGCCCTTGAAGTATTCCGTCGCCGCGCAGTCGAGCGCCAGGAACATGTCCTCCCCCGGCTTGAAGCCGGCCTTCTCGATGGATTTCAGAATGAAATCAAGCGCGTCGCGGGCAGAGTTCAAGTTGGGTGCGAAGCCGCCCTCGTCGCCGATCCCGGTGTTGTGGCCCGCGGCCTGAAGTTCCTTCTTCAGGGTGTGGAAGACCTCGGACCCCATCCGCGCCGCCTCGCGGATGTTGGCGGCGCCGACCGGCATGATCATGAATTCCTGGATGTCGATCGGGTTGTCGGCATGCTCGCCGCCGTTGATGATGTTCATCATCGGCACCGGCAGAACGCGGGCGCTGGTCCCGCCGACATAGCGGTACAGCGGCTGCGCCGTGAACTCGGCCGCGTCGGCGTCCCGTCCATCTCGATCATCGTGCGGTCGATGCCGACCTGTTCGGTTGCATCAAAACCCACGATCTCCTCGGCGATCTCGCCGTTCACGGCCGCGACTGCCTCCAGCACGCCCTTGCCCTTGTAGCGGGCCTTGTCGCCATCCCGCCGCTCATTGGCTTCATGCGCGCCTGTCGACGCCCCCGAGGGCACTGCGGCCCGGCCCATGGACCCGTCTTCCAGGGTTACGTCCACCTCGACCGTGGGGTTCCCCCGGCTGTCCAGGATTTCGCGGGCGTGAATGTCGATGATCGTGCTCATGGGGATCCCTCAAGGCCGAATGGGTGCTCTCCCGGCCCCTTTACCCCGCCTGACGCCACAGGGGAAGCGCGTTTACCGCCGCCTGGCCAAAGGAAACCTCAGCGATACAGCCGCTGCACCCCCGCCCTGTCATGGATCGCGTTCACCTGGTCGGGGCCCAGATCCAGCGCGCCCGCTAACTCGTGCAGGTAATCCGCCTCGGCCCGGCTATCCAGATCAATCGCCATCAAGGACGCCATGTAGACCTGCGGCTCCAGCCCCGCAGGGACCAGCCGCGCCAGGCCCGCCACATCGACCGGGCGCGACAGTTCGGCCTGCACCCGGTGCACGTCCTCCTCGCCCGCCTCGCCCATCGCCTGCATCAGCCGCTCGCGTTCGGCATCGTCGAGCTCCCCGTCGCATTTCACCGCCTGGATCACCGCCCGCAGGATCAGCGCCGCCGACAACTCGTCCTCGGCCTCGGGCTCGGGCAGGCTCACCGGTCCCGTCCGCAAGGACCCCTTGCCCCCCGGCTTATCCGCCAACACCTGGTCCAACAGGTCGCCGCCGCCTTTGCTGCGCCTGCCCAGCCCGCCGCCGGAGGACCGCCCGCCCAACTGCCCCAGCAGATCATCCACTCCCCCTTTCGGCGCCGAAGCCCGGGGCTGCGACCGCTTCTGCCCCGACATCTGCTCCAGAAGATCCCCCAGACCCCCGCCCGAGGTCTTGGTCGTCCGCCCCGAAGACCGCCCGCTGCCCAGGACATCGCCCATTATGTCCTCAAGGCCCCCCTTCGACCGCGTGTCGACCCGCGTGCCGCGCCCCGCCGTGGTCGATCCCGACGCCCCCCGCGTGAAGGTTGACACCCCCTTCGCCACCAGCACCCCGATTGCGACCTTCAACAGCGTCTTGCCGATCCCCATGCCCAAACTCCCTATCTGACGGGGCAAGCCTTCCTTGCCGCGGCCCACCGGTCAATGCAAAAGGGGGCACAGGCAGGGGGGAAAGATGGGCAAATCGAAACTCGACGGGGCCGGGGTTGCGATGCTCCTAGGGGTGCAGGGCCTCCTCGCCGTCAACCAGATCATCATCAAGCTGGTCAACGTTGGCCTGCAACCCGTCTTCTTCGCCGGTCTCCGCTCGCTTCTGGCGATCTTCTTTGTCTGGGCCTGGCTGGTCTGGAAGGGCCGCCCGCCGCGCCTGCGGCGCGAGGCTTGGGGCACCGGACTTCTGATCGGCACGCTCTTTGCGGCCGAGTTTTTGTTCCTCTTCCTGGCCATCGACCTGACGACTGTCGGCCGCTCGGCGCTTATCATGTATTCCATGCCCGTCTGGTTTGCGATCCTCGCCCACTTCGGCCTTGGTGAACGCATCACCGGCCCAAAGGCGCTTGGCCTTGCGCTCGCCTTCGCGGGCTGCGCCGTGGCGATCCTGTCGCGCCCCGACACCGGAGAGGCGAGCCTTGCGGGCGATCTCTGCGCCCTTGGCGCCGCCTGGGGCTGGGCGCTGACCGCCTATATCGCCCGCCGCCCGGTCATGCGCGAGGAAGGCGCCGAGATGCAGCTCTTCTGGATGGTCCTCGTCTCGGCCCCGATCCTTCTTTTGGCCTCCCTTGCGTTCGGCCCGCTGATCCGCGACCTCCAGCCCCTGCATCTTGTGGGCTTGGTCTTCCAGTCCTCGGTCGTGGTGGCGGGCGGCTTCATCGCCTGGCTCTGGCTTCTGTCGGTTTATCCGTCTTCGACAGTAGCGTCCTTCTCGTTCCTGACCCCCATTCTGGCGCTTGGCCTCGGGGCGTTAATCTTTGACGAAACCGTCACTTGGTCGATTCTCGTTGCGGCCCTTCTGGTGGCGCTCGGGATCGTCCTGATCAACCGCCCCGCGCGCCGCGGCCCCTGAGGCGGCCAGCAGAATCATGCGCCTCGCCTTTCCGGTTCCGTGACAAAATCTTAGGTCCGCTCGCCAAGCCCGCCGCACATCTGCAAAATCGGGCGCTCTTCACAAATTGCACGAACCTTGTCCCCAAGCCTGTCCACAAAGGGCTGTCACGACGGCTGACAGACGCGTGATGTGGCCGTTGTTTCGTCAAGGGTGAAAATTTGCGGTGAAGCCAAATTTTCCCGTTGATCGGTCGCCCGGATTACGACACTTTGACAAAGCGGCAGGGGACACCACTAAATCTAGTGCCGCGGCGGACAGGCAAGACGACCCACATCAAAGGGCATCCCAATCGGGTGCGACCCTCTCTTCGGTAGAACGAAGGGACGGCTGGGCTGTTGCCGTCACGTCGAACGCACGGGTGACACACGACGGGCGCCCCTGGCCCATTGGAAATGTATTCGGCCGTTTTGGGCCGCAAGAATGGAGATCAGGGGCATGAAGATCGAGCGGCAGTTCACCACCGAAGCCACCGGCGCCTATGGGGCGATGGCCTTCACCACCACCGTTTCCGAAATCCGCAACCCGGACGGCAAGGTTGTGTTCCGCAATGACGCCGTCGAAGTGCCCGAGGGCTGGAGCCAGGTCGCCTCCGACGTGCTCGCCCAGAAGTACTTCCGCAAGGCGGGCGTCCCTTCCGTCCTGAAGAAGGTCAAGGAAAAGGGCGTCCCCGAATTCCTGTGGCGGTCCGTCGCCGATGAGGAAGCTCTGGCGAAACTCCCGGAAGATCAACGCATTGTCGGCGAAACTTCAGCCAAGCAGGTCTTCGACCGCCTCGCCGGGGCCTGGGCCTATTGGGGCTGGAAGGGCGGCTACTTCACCACCGAAGCCGACGCCCGCGCCTATTATGACCCCCTCGCAGGGTCACTTCTACGTCGACCACAAGACTGGCGTCCTGACCAAGTCGTCCAGCGCCTACGAACACCCGCAGCCCCACGCCTGCTTCATCCAGTCCGTGAAGGATGACCTCGTGGGTGACGGCGGCATCATGGACCTCTGGGTCCGCGAGGCGCGGCTCTTCAAATACGGTTCGGGCACCGGCACCAACTTCTCCTCGCTGCGTGGCGAGGGCGAAAAGCTTTCGGGCGGCGGCAAATCCTCGGGCCTGATGGGCTTCCTCAAGATCGGCGACCGCGCCGCTGGTGCCATCAAGTCCGGCGGCACCACCCGCCGTGCGGCCAAGATGGTCATCATCGACATGGACCACCCCGATGTCGAAGACTTCATCAACTGGAAGGTTATCGAGGAACAGAAGGTCGCCTCGCTGGTGGCCGGATCGAAGATGCATGAGGCCCGCCTCAACGACATCTTCGCCGCGATCAAGTCCTTCGACGGCTCGATGGACGGTGCGACCGACCCGGCCGCCAACCCTGCGCTGAAGGCCGCGATCAAGGCCGCCAAGAAGGCGATGATCCCCGACACCTACACCAACCGCATCCTGCAATACGCGCGGCAGGGCTTCACCTCGATCGAATTC